>CAYZOF010000001.1:0-100848 GCA_964479935.1 uncultured Clostridia bacterium
GCTGTTTGTCAAATAAAATCTCATTTCTTTCTTATTCCATTTTTAATCTGCATTTACCGAACTCTCAGTTCGGTCTGTCGCTTCCTCGGCAACAGCTTGTATATCATACCACATTCTGTTTACCTTTGTCAAGCATTTTTTAAACATTTTTTAAAACTTTTTAATTTTTTTTAAAATGTTTTGTTTTTGACTTATTTTCATAAGTTTTCTCGCTCTCTTCGCGACAGCTTGTATATATTACCACATTACACATTACTTTGTCAAACGTTTTTTCATGCTTTTTTAAACTTTTTTTGAAAAATTTCAAAAAAATTAAAAAATACCGTTTTTAGTGGTTATTTCGACATTTTTACCAAAATCAACGTGACCGATTCCCCGTTGATATCAACGGTTTTCTCGAATCCGCCCTCCGTTCTGCCTTCGGTAACCGATACCGCAAGTACGTCGTCTTTGAACGCCGCCGTAGACAGAGCTTCTTTGGATTTCCCTTCCGCGATATAATATATAGAGATTCTGTCGGTGATTTGGAAGTCGGCTTCCTTTCTCATCGCCTGCACTTTGGAAACGAGCTCTCTCTCGATGCCTTCCATAATCAGAGCTTCGGTGAGCGTCGTATTCAACGCAACCGTCACCCCTTTATCGCTGGCGGAAATGAATCCCGATTTGCTTTCCGTAAAAATCTGCAAATCTTCTTCCTTCAATACCACTTCCGAATCGGTATCCAAAACGTACTCGCCGCCGCCACGAACGCTCTCTACGACTTTCTGCGCGTCGCAATTTGCCAAGAATGCGGAAATCGCGCCGAGCTTCTTGCCGTATTTCGGACCGAGCGTCTTCAACTGCGGTTTGAGCTTATACGAAATAAATTCCGTAGCGTCTTCCGCCGATTTGTATTCCTTAATATTCAACTCGTCCAAAGCAATCGCTTTCAAGCCATCGTCCAAATTGTCCGCACAAGCGGTAACGACATACATTTCCGAAAGCGGCTGACGGTTCTTTACGTTCCCGGTGTTACGAGCAGCTCTGCCAAGGTTTACGATATCGAGAACGATATCCATTCCTTTTTCGAGCTGTTCGTCCACAAATTCCGCTTCGTAAGCAGGGAATTTGCAGAGATGAACGGATTTTGGCGCGTTTTTGAAGAACGCCGGCACAAGATTGAGATATATTTCTTCGGCGATAAACGGCGTATAAGGCGCAGTGAGCTTCGCAAACGTCACCAATACGTGCCAAAGCGTCGTATAAGCCGCTGCCTTGTCTTCCGTCATTTCGCTCCCCCAATATCTATCTCTGCCACGACGAACATACCAGTTGGAAAGAATATCGGAAAAATCCTGCAATGCACGCGCGCTGTCCGTAATGTTGTATACTTCGAGTTGTTTGTCTACGGTATTAACAAGAGTGTTGAGTTTGGACAATATCCATTTATCCATCAAGGAAAGTTTGCACTTCTTCAAATCGTATTCGGCAGGATTGTAACCGTCGATGTCCGCATACAAGCAGAAGAATGCATAGGTATTCCAGAGCGTACCCATATACTTTCTCTGCGCTTCGCTGACCGCTTCGGGATAGAATCTCGAAGGCAACCAAGGTGCGGAAGATGTATAGAAGTACCAACGAACGGCGTCTGCGCCCTGTTTGTCGAGTACCGACCAAGGATCGACGACGTTCCCTTTGTGTTTCGACATCTTAATGCCGTTCTTATCGTTCACATGTCCGAGCACGATACAGTTTCTGAACGGAGCTTTATCAAAGAGCAACGTGGAAATTACGAGCAAGGTATAGAACCAGCCGCGCGTTTGATCGACCGCCTCTGAAATGAAATCTGCAGGGAAAGTTTCTTCAAACAAATCCTTGTTTTCAAACGGATAGTGATACTGCGCAAACGGCATGGAACCGGAGTCGAACCAACAGTCGATAACTTCGGGCGTACGACGCATTTTTCCGCCGCACTTGCCGCAGGTGCAAGTCAAATCGTCCAAGTACGGACGATGCAACTCGATATTTTCGGCTGCGCCGCACTTTTCGACGAGTTCCGCACGAGAACCGATCACTTCGATTTCTCCGCAATCGGGACATACCCAAACGGGCAACGGTGTTCCCCAATATCTGTCACGGGACAAGCCCCAGTCGATGACGTTTTCCAAGAAGTTCCCCATACGACCTTCTTTGATCGTATCGGGCATCCAGTTGACGGAACGGTTTGCCGCAATCAATCTGTCTTTAATAGCCGTAACTTTGATAAACCAGCTCGAACGAGCGTAATAAATCAACGGCGTATCGCAACGCCAGCAGAACGGATAGCTGTGCGTGATTTCCAACGTCTTCAAAAGCAAGCCGCGTTCTTTCAATTCCTTCACGACGAGCGGATCTGCCGCCTGCGCGGAAAGCCCCGTCAACTCGCCGCAGCCTTCGGGAAATTTGCCTTCTTCCGTAATCAACTGCACGACCGGCAAGCCATATCTGCCGCCGACTTTATAGTCGTCTTCACCGAACGCAGGCGCAATGTGTACGACGCCCGTACCGTCGGAAAGGGTTACGTACGTATCGCAAGTAACGTAATATGCCTTTTCACGGAAATTGAATTTCCGTTTTCCGTAAGGATACAACGGCTCGTATTCCGTATGTTCGTATTCCGTACCCTTTTTCACGGAGAGCACTTTGTACCCTTCTTCGCCGAGCACGCTCTTTAACAAGCCTTCTGCAAGAATGTACTTTTCTCCGCACTCCTCCATCTCTACCATAACGTAGTCGAAGGTAGGATTCATGCAGAGCGCAACGTTGGAAGGCAACGTCCAAGGTGTCGTCGTCCATGCCAAAATGTATACGTTTTCTTCGCCGACAACCTTGAATTTTACGAAGGCGGTCTGCTGTTTTACGTCCTTGTAACCCTGCGCCACTTCGTGCGAGGACAAAGCCGTCCCGCAACGGGGGCAATACGGCACGATTTTGTGCCCTTTGTACAACAAACCTTTTTTATGGATTTCCTTCAATGCCCACCATTCCGATTCGATATAATCGTCGTGATAGGTAACGTACGGGTTGTCCATATCGCACCAATAACCAACGCGGTCGGACATCTTCTTCCACTCATTGGAATATTGCCATACCGATTGTTTACATTCTTTGATGAACGGCTCGATACCGTAACTTTCAATGCCCGTCTTGCTCTCCAAACCGAGCTTTTTCTCCACTTCGAGTTCCACCGGAAGCCCGTGCGTATCCCAACCGGCTTTTCTTAAAACGTGCTTGCCTTTCATCGTCTTGTAACGAGGCACGATATCTTTCATGACACGGGTCAAAATGTGTCCGATATGCGGTTTACCGTTTGCCGTGGGAGGTCCGTCGTAGAAGGAAAATTCCTCACCGCCTTCGGTTTTCTGCATACTCTCTTCAAAAACCTTGTTTTCGTTCCAATAGTCAACGATTTGTTTTTCTCGTTCGACAAAATTCAGGGATGTATCCACTTTTTTGTACATAGACATATATTCTTTCTCCTTTAGAGTGTTTTTTATTCTTTTTCCGTACATTCTTCCGACTGTTCCTCTTCGGGGCACACGTCTTCTCCGTCCCCGAAATCGAAAAACATATCATTCAACAATACCAGCGTTGCTTCTTGTCCTTTTTCAGTCTTTTCAAACATTTCTTGCGAAACCGAATATTCTTTTTCTTCCCCGTTTTTCAATAAAAACGTAATATAATACTCCGTTACGCTTCGTGGCATTCTTAGTGAACCCACGTTAGAGACAATTACCTTTTTATCGATTATTTTCGCCTCCGTAAACTCCGTTTTCGGTTTCGGAATCGAATCGTAGTCAAACGGCTTTTTCGGATGTTTTTTGGCGTACCATACCGCAACGGCGATACCGATCGCCTCCACAATTATGAAAACAATCAAACCGACAAACAAAGCAATATCTTCATTCGACATGTTTTGCCTGCTTAGAAATAACGTCATAACGCCCTCCTAAAAAAATAGAGCCGTAGCGTCTTGGAAAAACACTACGGCTTTTTAACCACCAAAACAAACCAACATTTGTTGCGACGGATAACGGTTCGCAAATCCGTATTCGATTACTCGCCCTATATATAATAATGTATATATTATATAGCGTGTACTTTGGTCGAATCAGCCTCACAAGGGGATATTTTTACGCGCGCCTTCTTCCTCTCAGCAAAACGGAATTTCTCTGTGCGGTCGCTCTCGTAAAAACGTTGTCCTGCTCAAACGCTTTTTCTTATTCTGTTTTCTTTATTATATCCTATTTTTTCGATTTTGTAAAGCAAAAATAGAAAACTTTTTCTATTATAACAAAACTTCCCGGTTCGTACCATAGAAAATATCTGCTTTATGTGCGAGCTTTTGACAAACTTTCTCGAACAATTCCCACGAAATACCGCACTCGGCGTCCATTTCGTAGCTGTGTCCCCAAATGTATAATAAGCGAGGTTCGCTGTCGTCTGCTGCCAAAAATTCGTCTACGATCGACTCGAACACGTCTTCTCTGTAATAGACGCTCGGATTCAAACGGTGCAGATTGCTCGGCAAATCGAAAACGTGCGTGGATGTAATCGTTCGGGAATACCGCACCCCCGTGTTTTTGCGAATAATTTCCGCAACGCGTTCGTCGTTGTTCACGCCGCCGCAGGGGTACGCCATACCGACAACTTCGTAACCGCAAAGCTCGGAGAGCGTTTTTCTATCCTGCTCGACTTGATGAATAATGGTCGATTCGTCCAGCGTTGTCAAATTCGGATGCGTCAGCGTATGTACCGCCACTTCGTGCCCTGCGTACAAGCCGCGGACTTCGTTTGCTTTCACTTTGTTGTGCCCGACCTGCTTATCGCCGATGGTTAAGCTCCCCGACAACCCGAGCAACGACGAATTGATATTGAACGTCGCCTTCAAGCCGTACTTATTCAAAATTTCGACCAATCGAATATCCTGCGTTACGCCGTCGTCAAAACTGAACGTAACCGCTTTCCTTTTTTCGCTCCACATGCGATACCTCCGACGGATAAATTTCAATTAGGGAAGAACACGGTTGATGTCACGAGGGAACATCGTCGCTTCACGCACGTTTTTCGCGCCGAGAAGGTGCATCGTCAAACGCTCCAAGCCCAACCCCAAACCGCCGTGAGGGGGTGCGCCGTATTTATGCAACATCAAGTAGGTAGCAAATTCTTCGGGATCCATACCGAGCTTCTTCATCTTTTCTACCTGCTCCGTATAGTCGTGTACACGCTGACCGCCGGACGTAATTTCCAAGCCTCTGAACAAAAGGTCGAAAGACAACGTATATTCGGGATCTTCGGGATCGTCCATCGTGTAGAAAGGACGCTTCTTGGAAGGGTAATGCGTGATGAAAATGAAGTCGGAATTAAACTGCTTCTTTGCGTACTTGCCGAGGATTTGTTCTTCTTCGGGATCGAAGTCTTTCATATCGGTAGGTTGATACTTGAACTTCTTCATGATAATTTCTTTCGCTTCCATGAATTTCAATACAGGGATTTCCGTAATTTCAGGAACGTCCACGTGCAACAATTCCACTTCGTTTGCATATTCCGTTTTAAGCAAGTTCATGATATACTTCAAAACGCCCGTTTCCATATTCATAATATCTTCGAAGCTGTCGATAAAGCCCATCTCGAAGTCCATGGAAATGTATTCGTTCAAATGGCGGCTCGTATCGTGGTGTTCCGCACGGAATACGGGTGCAATTTCAAATACTCTTTCGTAAACGGCTACGAGTGCCTGCTTGTACAACTGCGGAGATTGCGCAAGATATACCTGCTTGCCGAAATAGTCGAGCTTAAACACGTTCGTGCCGCCCTCTGCACCGGCAAAGTTGATTTTCGGGGAATGAATTTCCGTGAATCCCTGTCGGGTCAAAAATTCTCTGAACCCTCTCTGGATACCTTCCTGCAATTTGAAGATGGCGCGTTCCTTGGGGTTACGCAAGGTTACGGGACGATAATCGAGCTTCGTAGACAAATCGCAATTTACCTGCTTTTTGGTGATAACGACGGGAGGAATTTCCGCAGGGTGCGAAAGGAGTTCGATGTTGTGAATCTGCAACTCGTAACGCTTGCTGCCGTCCTTCGTTTCGCCTGCTACGATTTTACCCGTAATTTTTGCTGCACATTCTTCCTTTACACTCTCGTCCATTCTGTAATCGGAAAAAGATTCCGCATAAACGCATTGAATGGTTTCTCTTGCCGTACGAAGAATTACGAACGCAAAATCGGACATCATACGAATGTTATGAATCGTACCCTTGACGGTAACGATTTGATTTTCATACTTTTCAAAATCTGCATACGAAACCGTATTCGATTTAATTTCGCCTGTAATAGCCATATCTATCTACCTCTTAAAAATTCTTTAATTTTTCATTACGATATTATTTTAATCCATTTGACAAAAAAAAGCAAGAACTTTATAATATTATTATAAAAATTTCTTTTAAGGAACTCTTTTTTCTATGCGAGTATTGGCAATCAACGATATTTCTTGCGTGGGCAGATGCTCTTTGACGGTCACTTTGCCCGTCGTTTCGGCGTGCGGTGTGGAATGCAATGTCCTGCCCACGGCGATTTTGTCCACACATACGGGCGGATTTTCCAATTACGTCTTCGAGGACTTAACGTCGCAAATCCCCGATATTTTACGCCATTGGGAGTCTTTGGGTTTAAAATTCGACATCATTTGCAGCGGCTACTTGGGCAACGAGCAACAATTACAGACGGTCTTGCAAATCAAAAAACGCTTTCTTGCCGACAAGGGAATCTTCGTCGTCGATCCCGTCATGGGTGACGGCGGAAAACTGTACACCGGATTTTCCGAAAGTTTCGTCGACGGCATGTCCGAGCTTTGCAAAAACGCCGACTTCGTTTTGCCCAACGTGACGGAAGCGTGCTTGCTCGCCAAGCTCCCCTATCCGTTGACGACAGATACGGCTCCGCTCGCTTTGGAGCGTTTGAAAACGCTCTGCAAAAATCCGATTATCACGGGGGTGACCGACCGGGACTCCATTTCCGTATTTTATACGGACGAAGAGAAAGTGCAACGATACACTCACGAAAACGTCGAAGGCTTTTTCTGCGGCGCGGGCGACGTGTTCACTTCCGCCTTCGTCGGTTGTATTGCTCGGGGCAAAACCAAAGACCGAGCTATTCGGCTCGCCTCCGATTTTACCGCGGCGGCAATTCGGCGTTCCGCAAAAGAAGTAACGGAAAAACGCTACGGATTAAATTTCGAAGCGGAAATTTTTTCTTTCTTAAAAAACTTGAACGAGAAAGCTTGACAAACACACGCTTTCTTTGTATAATAATTATCGATCTGCGGTGTTCGGAGTTCGACGTTTTTGCGGAATCCACATTTTTAATTCGGGAGCGGTCATTCGGGGCGATAGACAAGGTCTGTTTTTTCGGAAAGTTCGATGCGTCAAGATGCGGCACCCACCTGCTGAAAGCGGGTTCACCCATCGTCGAGGTGCGGCACAGGCGGATTATTTTTGAATATTATCCCCTCGAGGGCATAGGTGGCTGTCGCGTTAAACGGCAGCCTAACAAGCCAAAAAAGACACTCAGCCAAGAAAAGGTTGAGTGTTTTTTGCTTTTATTCTCCGTAAACGACTTCTACGCCGTCGGGAACGAATACGTCCGTTTTTACTTCGCCGTTTTTCTGCAAAGTATGCTCTACCGTCATCACTCCGTACGGCGTGGGGAAGTTCGCTTTTACGTGTTTCAATCCGCTCAAATGCGGCTGAATTTTAATTCGTCGCATACCTGCCCCATCCGGTTTGATTCCGGCTACCGTTTCGATCAAATACGGAATCACCCCCGACGACCAACCGTGACACAAACTGTGGCGGAACCCGATATAGCAATACGCACCGTAATCACCGTGAATATCTTTCTTGGCTTTATCGGGCATTTCGTCGATTCGACTGCAATTTTCCAACCAATCCAAATTGAAATCTTCCCAAAAGCTCGTCGCGCCGACGGAGAGCATACCGCCGTAGTATTCTTTCATCATCTGCAACGCGGCTTCATACTCGCCGTAAGCGGCTATGCCGCTCAAAATCGGGTAGGACATAAACGTGGACATACCTTTCGCGCCGCCGCGCAACAGCACCTGCTTATTATTCTCGGATAAATCCCCTGCCCAAACGCCGAGTCCTGCCATCTGTTTATATTCCCCGACCGTTCTTTGTTTGCGGTTCAACCGAGCGAGTAACTCTTCGCAGAGCGACGTATCTTCTTTATATGCCGTGAGGAAAACCTGAATTTTTTTCAGAGCTATCGTCGTCAAGTATCCTGCGCCGCACGCGCTGTCGTATAATTTTTGTTTCGGTTGCCCCTCCGTATAGCAAGACGGCCAGTCGATGAAATCCCAATGATATTTCGTCGAACCGTCCTCCGCAACGTAATCGGAAAGTTGTTGCAACAAACCTTTCACGTAGGGCAAAAAACACTCGAAACGAGCTTTTTCGCCGTTCACGGCGAACTCGTCCGAAAGAATAACCAACCACCAGAGCGAATACGTTTCAAAATTGTTCATCCACTTGGGAAGCGGCGATTGTTCCTGCACGAATTTTAAGGAATTTTCCGTTTCGGGAACGTCCCCGAACACGCAATGCGCCGCACGCATTTCGGGATACAAGTCTCCAATCCAAACCAAGCGGTCACGCTTGATACCGTCCCAAAAATACCCGTTTTGCAAACAGAGTCGAACGGTATGCGCCGCCGTATCCCAAATGCGATTCACTAACTCGTCGTCGCATTCGAACGAGCCGAGTGCCTCGCGCGTGTCGGTATTCACCGCCGCCAAAACCGATTTCACCGCCAGCACGGTATCGTCCGACAACGTATCGATCCGCAAGAATCGAAATCCCGTCTGTCCGAACGTCATATCCGAATAATTTTGTGTATCTATGACCATATCTCTGTTGGAATGGTCGTTCGTCGCGTTTTTCTCACCGATATCTGCGCAGGTTTCCCCCACCGATTCCCCGAAACGCAAATGAATTTTCTTGCTCCCCGTCACCGCACGCACAAGCAATCTCGCGCCGCCGGAAAGCTCCTTTCCGAAATCGAGAATCACACAAGCTTTTCCGCGGAACGTCGTTAAAATCGGTTCGTCCAAACCGATCTGCAAAGGTTTTTCCTGCAAGAGCGCATCCACATTCTCGACCGTACCTTCAAAGTGAATGATTTTTGTCGCATAACTGTATTGCATATTTTCTCCTTCCCTCACGAAACATTCGGCAGATTAACGGGCGGAGGCGCGAATACGCCCACCAAAAGCATTAACAACACCCCCAAACCGACGCCGACGGCAATCATGAGCCAATATTTCCAAATAAATAAAATTTTTCTTCGATATAATACGGTAACGCCCGTCGCCGCGCAAACGATCAACGCGAACCCGAGCCACGTAAACGGCAACACGCCGATCCCGAACGCCGTATAGAACGGAATCAACAAACGATAACCGATCCAACTGTCGGAAGCCGTACCGACTCTTTCCGAACACTCTTTCTCGGAAAAAACGAGTAACGACGCGTAGCCGACGCTCCCTGTGAACGACGGGTACAATAACAGCAACCAAGTCCATTTCGATTGCTCGCCGTCCAAAATCCGATTCTCGATAAAACCGCCGCTAACGCGAATCGCGTCTATCGCGGAAAAGCTCTCCGACAGCCACCAATATGCCACCGTATGCGTTACTCTCTCGAAATACGCCACGAGCAACGTGCCGAGCATCGCGTAAGCGAACATGAACAATATCCCGTCAATGAGACGATTCGCGCGCGTAAACGCAAAAGCGTTCATTCCGAACAAACACGCGCCCAACAGCGCAAAACACGGATATCCGATGACGTACCAAACCATTCGATAAACGCCGTGCATACGGCAAAGGGATACCAACGCGCCGCCGAAATACGCCACCGTAAACGGCGCGAGCGTCAAAAAAAGTCCGATGAGCGTTTTTGCTCCGAAAAGTCGTTTTCCGCTGAGCGGTAACGCGTAGTACGCGTCTGCGCCGCGGCGGCTCGTCTTAAATGCGTACACGACGACGGGATTCACAAAAGTCAACGCGATGAGTCCCGTATACACGATCCAAAGATTCGCGTTTTTCTCGACGAACGTCTTCTCACCCAGTGCCAAAACGCCCATATATAAAAAGGATAAAACGGCGGTAACGCCCCAAAAATAAGCGGTGTATTTGCTCCATTCTTGCCGCAAAAAGCTTTTCATGCCAAATACCCCCTGAACCGCGCGACGTCGATTGCCAATTCTTCAAAATCCGCTTCGACCTCCTCCACAAAAATGGGGCGCAAACGCTCGATCGCGCTTTTTAAGGCTTCCGGCTCCCCTTTGGCAACCAAACGCACGACCCTGCCCGTCTGCGAAAACGATATACACGAAAACGGAAAATCCCCCTCGGAAATCGGACCTTCGAACGCCGCCTGAAATTTATGTAACGCGCGCAGATCTCCCTGCATATCGTCGGACAAAATCAATTCGCCCTGTCGCAAAACGCCGAACCGATCGCAAACCTCCGACAAACCGCGAAACGACCGCGACGCCAAAACCACCGTTCCGTTCTGCGCTTCCGTCAAGCGGCGCATTCCGCATTGAAAAATCTCTTGCACGAACGGATCCACCCCCTCAAACGGTTCGTCCGCCAACAAATATTGCGGTGCGACGGCAAAAGCCAACGCCATAAATACTTGTTTGCGCACCCCCTTCGAACAATTTCGTAATGCGACGTTCGCGTCGATTCCGAAATCTCGTAAATACGAATCGAAAGTATTTCGATCCAACGAATAAAACGCGGCATAAAAGTCCGCCGCGCTCCGCGGCGTTGCGTTCCACGCAAAAAAAGGCTCTTCTGCGAGATAAAAAATCCGCCGTTTGCAAGCGACGTTTTTATACGGATCCGATCCGTCAACGCATACCTGCCCATCGTCTTTTTCCAAAACACCTGCCAAAACACGAAGCAAAGTCGTCTTCCCGATTCCATCCGCGCCGACTAACCCGAACACCGTACCGTCGGGAATTTCCAAACAAATATCTTTTAATACACCCCGTTTGTCCTTGTAACCCTTTCGAAGCCCCTCGATCGTAAGCATTCCCCTCTCTTCCTTCGTGCTTTCCTTTCTTGATATTATAACACGACCTAACCTTTTTGTCAATCGTTTACAAAAGAAAAAGCTCCCGATAAGGAACTTTCTTCTTCGATATTTCACGTTATTCTCCGTAATACGCGCGCAAGTACATCTCCTTGATTTCCGACACTAAGGGATACCGCGGATTCGCGCCCGTACATTGGTCGTCAAACGCGTCACGGCTCATTTTATCCACGCTCGCCGTGAACTCCGCTTCGCTCACGTCCGAACCGAGTGCTTCACGGATCGTTTTCGGCAGGCGAAGCGCACTCTGCAAGGCTTGAATCCGCGCAAGGAAGCCTTCAAAAAGCTCCGTTTCCGTACCGCCTTGACAGCCAATCGCACGTGCCGCTTTCGCATACCTCGCTAAGCAATCCGGATACTCGTATTGCGGAAACGTCCCCATTTTTTGCGGAGCAGGCGAGGCGTTGAAGCGCATCACCTCCGTCAGCAAAAGCGAATTCGCCACACCGTGCGGCAAGTGCCACCTTGCGCCCAATTTATGCGCCATCGAATGACATACTCCCAAAAACGCATTTGCGAACGCCATACCCGACATCGTCGCGGCGTTTGCCACCTTTTCTCGAGCGGTACGATCCGAGCCGCCGCGCTCGAACGCCGCAGGAAGATATTCCATCAACAAGGCAATCGCCTCATACGCCAAGCCGTTGGTAAAATCGCTTGCCATTAACGATCCTACCGCCTCGACCGCGTGCGACAATGCATCGAAACCTGCGTTCGCCGTCAGACTCGGCGGAATATCCGACATCAATTCCGCGTCGCAAATCGCCATATTCGGCATCAATTGATAATCGGCAAGCGGATACTTTTCCCCGGTGCGTTCGTCCGTGATGACGGCGAAAGGCGTCACTTCGCTTCCCGTCCCGGCTGTCGTAGGAACGGCGACGAAGCAAGCTTTCGTACCCATGGTCGGAAAGGCATAAATGCGTTTTCGAATATCCATAAACCGCAGGGCAAGATCGGAAAAATCCGTTTCCGGATGCTCGTATAAAACCCACATGACTTTCGCCGCATCCATGGGAGAACCGCCGCCGATCGCCACGATCGCGTCGGGTGCAAACGCGCGCATACGTTCCGCGCCGACTTTTGCGCAGGCAAGCGTCGGATCGGGCATCACGTCGAAAAACTCCGTATGACGTACTCCTAACGCGTCCAGTTCTCGCAAAACCGCCCCTATCGCGCCGCTCTCGTATAAAAATTTATCCGTGACGATAAACACGCGTCGACAACGGTATTCTTCCGCCAGCTCACGCAAAGCAAACCGCAAACAACCGCGCTTAAAATACACCTTTTCCGGTAGCCGAAACCACAGCATGTTTTCGCGGCGTTTCGCTACCGTTTTGATATTGATAAGTTCCTTGATTCCTACGTTTTCGCAAACGCTGTTTCCGCCCCACGAACCGCATCCCAGTGTGAGCGAAGGCGCCAGGCGAAAATTGTACAAGTCGCCGATACCGCCCTGCGCAGCTGGCGTGTTCACCAAAATGCGGCAAGTTTTCATGCGTTCGCAAAACACGCCGAGACGCGCCTTTGCGCCGTCCTCGTCTATATAAATCGCCGTCGTATGTCCAAATCCGCCGCCGCGAACCAAATCATCCGCTTTCTGCACGCCCTCCTCGAAATCTGTGAATTTATACATCGCCAACACGGGTGAAAGTTTTTCCACCGCGAGCGGCTCGTCCGCACCTGTAGAGACGAGCTCGGCAACCAATATTTTTACGTCATCTTGTACATGGATACCGCAAATTTCCGCAATCCGCTTTGCGGACTGTCCGACGACCGAGGCGTTCAGCCGTCCGTTTTCGAACATTCCTTTACGCAATTTTTCCTTTTCGTCGTCAGTCAAAAATACACAACCGAGCTTTTCCGCCTCCGTTTTGAAAGCATCATATACCTCTTCCGCGACGATTACCGACTGTTCCGAAGCGCAAATCATGCCGTTGTCGAACGTTTTGGAATGCACGATCGAAGCCGCCGCCGTACGGAGTTTCGCCGAAGCGTCCACAAGCGCAGGTGTGTTTCCTGCGCCGACGCCGATTGCCGGCTTTCCCGACGAATACGCGGCGCGTACCATTTGCGGTCCGCCCGTCGCCAAAATCAGATCGCTCTCCTGCATCAACATCGCGGAACTCTCCACCGACGGCGATTCCACCCAAGCAATGATCCCCTCCGGCGCGCCGGCTTTTACCGCCGCCTCCAATACGCATTTTGCCGCCGCAATTGTACACGCCTTTGCGCGCGGATGCGGCGACAGAACCAATCCGTTCCTTGTTTTCAAACAAATCAACGCCTTAAAAATCGTGGTCGACGTCGGGTTCGTCGTAGGAATGATCGCCGCCGCCACCCCGATCGGCTCGGCGATACGCATATAACCGTCGGCGTCGTTGTTTTCCAATACGCCGCAAGTCCGTTCCGTTTTGTAACGGTTATAAATATACTCCGCCGCATAATGGTTCTTCAGGACTTTATCCTCGAATACGCCCATTCCCGTTTCCGCGACGGCAAGTTCCGCCAACTCCAACCGAGCGACGTTCGCCGCCTGCGCCGCCGCCTTAAAAATCTCGTCCACTTGTTCTTGCGAATACTCAGCAAACCGCTCTTGCGCGGCTCGAACGCCGCGAACCAACGCCCGAATGCTTTCTCGCGCCTCACTCGTTTCCATCTTTGTTTTGTTTTCCTTCATAATCCTCCTTATCGCGCTTGCTTATCACACGATAAGAAGCGTGTTATTCGTCCATATTCAGCTTCCCTGCCAACATTGCCAAGGACGCCGCTAAATCCTCCGTCTTCAACACAATGCCTTTCGGCACGCGCAAAGGCGCAGGTGCGAAATTCCAAACCGCCTTAATGCCAGACTCGATCATGCGGTTCAAAACCTCCTGCGCTGCTTGCTTCGGCACGGTGATGATTCCGATTTGGATCTTGTGCGTTTCTACAAATTCTTTCATGCTCGAAATCGGCAAAATTTCCTTGCCGAGGACGTTCGTCCCGATCAGCTCTTGAGAAATATCGAACGCCGCGACAATATTCAAACCATTATTTTTGAATCCCTCGTACCCTAAAAACGCACGGCCGAGCCCCCCTGCGCCAACGATGACTGCATCGGATAAATTGTCGTAGCCCAAAAACTTCTCGATATCCACGATCAATCGTCCGATGGCAAACCCCAAACGCGGACGCCCCGGCTCCGAAGAAACAAATGCCAGATCCTTTCTTACCAACACCGACGATACGGAAATATTCTGCGCAATCACCGTAGAAGAAATGTATTGCACGCCTTTGGAATTTTCTTCCTGCAAGAAATGCAGATACAGCGGCAGCCTTCCGAGCGTCGCCTTCGATATCGATATTTTTTCGTTACTTTCTTGTATTTTTTTCATAATCCACCTCTTTCTTACAGTATACCACCTTTTATCGATAAAAACAAGCGATTTCTTCCGCTCGACAAAAAAATAACCCGAGCATAAGCTCGGGTCGGGTTACGAAAACTCGCATTATACAAACTCTTTCGTCGTATCGATTTTATAAATTTTCTTTCCGTCGAAACCAAACGTTTCAAAGGCGTGCTTACCGATTCGCGCCGTCTTTTCCGCGCCGCAAATACGGAGGCGCGTGCTTTGCGACTTCTCGGTGTTGTTAAACAAACGAAATACGATCTTCCCGTCTTTCGACCGTTTGCATACCGGCATCGTTACGTACTCGTTCGACACGGAGATGTCGGGAGAAGCCGATTTTCCGTCTCCGCCGGGGAAATAGCTCACGGAATACGGTTTCTGTACGAAAACGTTGCATTCCGTCTCCAAGCGTTCCGACGTCGTCGCCGACATACGGAAGGAGAAGAAATGTCTGCCCTCTTCGATATAACGAATATCGCGGCGTTCGTCCACGAGCGGACGATTTCCGATCGGATGCGCGCAATACGCCGAACCGTTCAACAGCGTCAACCACATCGTTTTCCCTTGACAGGATTGACCCGTCACGCACTCGTTGTAGATTCCGAGAGCGCGCTCCCCATCCGTAAGCGCGGAGAATCGCTGCGCAGGGATCTCTCTGCCGTCGCGAGGATAATATTCCCTACTATACGGACTTTGCGCAACGTATCGTTCACCGAACGCCGCAGGCACTTTCAGTTTCAACGCTTTATTCTTCTCGTTCCAAAGCACCGTCACCTGCACGTCGATATACGGTGTGTTTTTATAGACTTTATAGGTGACCGTCACACACGAACAATTCTTCGAAAAACAACTTTCCACCGCCGTCAGGACGTCGCCGTCCTCGACGATTTTCATGCCGCTCGCCTTGCCGTAAAATCCGTCGTTTTTCGTCAGAGAGAACTTCTTGCCGTTTTTGCCCACTTTCGTCATGTTCCACCCCCAAGGGTCTGCGTTATCGTCAAACATAAACGGTTCAAACGCGCCTGCGGACAAATATTCTTTCCCGTTCACGATAAAACTTTCGAGCAAGCCCGTCTCGCGGTTGAACGTCACCGTCTTGCAAGCATCCGTCAGCACGAGTTTCGCCTCGTCGAACGCATAGGATCTTTTCGGACGAAGTTCCAGATAGCAATCCACCCTCGTCAAACTCATCGGCGCGAGCTTGACGCGCATAGCAACGCGTTTTCTGCGGTCGTAATTGATATTCGACAATTCTTTGACGACCTGCGAAGGAATCTGTTTTCCGTCGCAATACGCGACGATTTCGCGATATTCGGCGTCCAGTTCCATCGACTGCGGCAATAAGAACTCCGTTTCCACCACCGCTTCCGTTTCCTGCGCATAGGGTGAGAAAACGAATATCGGATAACTGTCCGGAGCCGCACGCTTTTCCGTCGCCGCCAAGGCGCAAAACGCCTTAAAATTCTCTTCCGCAAGCGACGCGACGGATCGTTTCGTCTTTTCGATACTGCTCTTTTCGCCGTCGATCGCGCAAGTACCGCTCATTACGTCGTGAAATTGTACGGTCGCCAAATCGCGTTCCGCTTGTTTGAAAACCGGCATATTCGGTTCATACGACGTAACCGCGGCGGAAACGGCACAAAGTTTTTCCGTCGTATACAACCGCCACTCCAACTCCGCGTGCGCTTCTTTCATGCGGTGCATGCTCGAATAGCCTTTCACGAAACACGGCAAATATTCCTTAAACGTATAATTCGGTTGCATCTCCGCAAAGAACGCCTCGGGATTGCTATGTACGATCTCGACGTCGTTCGCCTTTTCTTTCTGCAACGCTTCGATATCGCGCAAATCCTTTCTCGACGGTACGCCGCCGTGGTTGCCGACTCCCCACAACGCGCAAGAAACGTCGTCTTTTTGCCGAAGCTCCATACGCTTTTCAATGCCCGTACGCGCCTCGCCCATATTCGTGCAATATAACCCCTCGAAGCTTTCCCAAAACGCTTTGATCTTGCTTCCGTCCGCACTCTGCCAAATAAAATTGGACTCCTTCAGGCGCGTAATCTCTTTCATCGGACGACAAAAAATGTACCCCTCGTATCCAGTTTTTGCCAAAATCTGCACCATACCTCTGTGATGCCCGAAGGAATCGAAATTATAGGCGATCGTAGGCATTACCCCGAACTTTTCGGAGAAATACTCCCTGCCCTGTATAATCTGCCGCATCAAAGCCTCTCCGGAAGGGAAAATCACGTCGGGTTGCAACCACCAACCTCCGGAAATACGCCACTTGCCCTCCGCAACTAAGCGTTGAATATCGGCAAACAAATCGGGATCGCACTGTTCGACGCGTTCGTATAAATACGCTTCGTTATGGCAGAAAACAAAATCAAACTCCCCTAACAACTCCGCCGCCGAGCGGAACGTGGAAATCGCCGCGCCGACGCCGTCGTCCCAATCCCACATCCACACCGGATCTATATGTGAATTACAAACCAAATGCACTTTTTTCATCTTCTTTTACTCCTTTTCTTTTTGCTTTTCTATTGCGTTTTGCCAACACGCATGACACATCGCCACATAGGAATCGTTCCCTCCGAGCAATATCTGTCCGCCGTGCGTCACGACTCGTCCTGCGCCGTCGATACGCGCGTTGACGATCGCTTTCTTGCCGCAGGCGCAAATTGTCTTAATTTCCGTTATGGAATCCGCCACCTCGAACAGTCGTCTGCTCCCCTCGAACATGTGGGTCAAAAAATCTGTACGAAGTCCGTAACAAAGCACGGGAATGTTCAATTTATCCACAATGGCGCGCAGCTGATCGATCTGCTCCGCACGGAAAAACTGACATTCGTCCGCAATGATTACGTCGTAATCCTCACACATGCGATACTTTTCGAACAAATCCGTCGTCGGAGTGACGATTTCGGCGGTCGCCGACAACCCGATACGGGACTTTACCGTATCCGCTCCGTCTCGCACGTCTACGGACGGCTTGATCAGCCACACCCGCATGCCGCGTTCCTCATAATTAAACTTCGCGATTAAGGCATTCGCCGTTTTCGACGATCCCATCGCGCCGTATTTGAAATATAATTTCGCCACGAAAACTTTTAACTCTCCAGTATGTATTCCTTACATAGGATAGTATACCATACCTGTCTTTTCTTGTCAAGCGTCCGTTGGTCATCGAAAAAATAAATTCTCCGACGATAAAAAAGAATGGGAATCCTTGGAAAGGGGAATACTCTTCTTTACTCATCATTTTTCGGAGGTTTTCTATGATTAAAACGACTATGGACGGAAACGCCGCCGCGAGCCATGTTTCCTATGCGTTTTCGCAGCTCATTCTTATCTACCCGATTACGCCGTCCTCACCCATGGCGGAGCAGGCAGACGATTGGCAAACAAGCCGCAAAACCAACCTATTCGGTCAAATTCCCGAAGTCATGCAAATGCAATCGGAAAGCGGCGTTGCAGGCGCGCTGCATGGCGCGCTTTCCTGTGGCGCACTCGCCACGACCTATACCTGTAGCCAAGGTCTTTTATTGATGCTCCCCGATATGTACAAAATCGCAGGCGAACTGCTCCCGACCGTTTTCCATGTCAGCGCGCGCTCTCTCGCCTCGCACGCGCTCAGCATTTTCGGCGACCACCAAGACGTCATGGCGTGCCGACAAAGCGGCTTCGCTATATTAGCGTCTTCTTCGGTACAAGAGGTCATGGATCTGGCTCTTGTGGCACATTTGGCGACCTTGAAATCGAGCGTACCGTTTCTGCACTTTTTCGACGGTTTTCGCACTTCGCACGAAATGCAAAAAATGGATTGCATCGAATACGATGAAATGCGGCAACTCTTAGACGAGCGCGACATAGCCGAATTCAAAACACGCGCCTTATCGCCGGAGCACCCCGTACAACGCGGCACCGCGCAAAATCCCGACATCTATTTTCAGAATCGAGAACGAGCAAACGCTTTCTACGACAACTTGCCTCAAATCGTCCAAAGCGTCATGGACGCGACGGCAAAAATCACGAAACGGGCATACCATGTATTCGATTACGTCGGATCGCCTCATGCCGAAAACGTCATCGTCATGATGGGGAGCGGCGTCGGCGCAATGGAAGAAACCGTGGAGCGATACAACGCGGAGGGCGGAGCCGTCGGACTGATCAAAGTCCGTCTATATCGCCCGTTCGACGAAAACGCCTTTCTCGCCGTCCTTCCGAAAACCTGCAAAAGACTCGCAGTGCTTGACCGCACCAAAGAGCTCGGAGCTCCCGGAGAACCGCTTTTTTCGGACGTTCGCGCGGTCATGCAGGCGCACGACCGTTCCGTTATGACCGTCGGAGGACGCTACGGACTCGGCTCGAAAGAATTCACGCCGACGATGTGTTATGCCGTATTCAAGAATTTGGAACAACCCGTTCCGAAAAATCATTTCACCGTCGGCATCGAGGACGACGTCACGCATACGAGTCTGCCCCTCGTTCCAAAATACCTCGTTCCCTACGACGGAACGTCTTGCAAATTTTTCGGATTAGGTTCGGACGGCACCGTCGGTTCCAATAAAAACGCCGTAAAGATCATCGGTGACCACACCGACCTCTACACACAAGCCTACTTCTTATACGATTCCAGAAAATCCGGCGGCATCACGGTGTCTCATCTACGTTTCGGCAACGCGCCGATCCGCGCGAGCTATTTAATCGACGCCGCGGATTTCGTCGCCTGTCACGATCCGTCCTATCTGCTCCGCTACGACATGCTTTCCGACCTGAAAGCCGGCGGCACGTTTCTTCTCAACTGTCCTTGGCAAACATCGGAGGAATTGGAGCGCGAACTGCCTTTCGCCGTAAAAAATGCATTGGCGAAAAAGAAAGCGAAGTTTTATACCGTCGACGGCACGAAAATCGCCAATGAACTGGGATTACACGGCAGAAACAGTGCCGTCATGCAGGCGGCTTTCTTCCTATTGCACCCGTCCATTCTGCCGTATGCACGGGCAAAATCCTTACTCATTGCCGCCATAACGAAAAAATTCGCACGCAAAGGCGAACGCGTCGTCGAACAGAACATACGCGCCGTCGAGCAAGCTGAAATTTTTTTGAAAGAAGTAAACTATCCGCAAGCGTGGGAAAAGACAAAATGCGGCAAGCCGCCTATTGCCCGTTCGGACGATCGATATTTCCAAACGTTTATGTTACCGATTTTGTCACTGCGCGGCGACGAACTCCCCGTTTCCGCGTTTACCGCGGACGGTAGCGCGCCGACCGGCACTTCGAAGGCGGAAAAGCGCGGAGCCGCTTTCGAAATTCCGCATTGGATTGCGAAAAATTGCATTCAGTGTAATCAATGCGCGTTTGTTTGTCCCCACGCCTGCATTCGCCCGTTTTTGGCAGAAAAAACGCAAGATTGTCCGAATGCGTTCGAAACGATTCCGGCCGTCGGAATCCCCGACAAAAGCTTCCGCATACAGGTTTCCGCGCTCGATTGTTTAGGTTGCGGAGTCTGTGCGCACGTCTGCCCGGCGAAAGACAAAGCCCTCGTCATGCGCCCCTCCGCCGAACGGCTCGAGCAAGAATCGCAAAACTGGAATTTTGCCCTCACGCTACCGCAAACGCCGCCGAACGCGTTTCGCAGAAACACCCTCAAGGGTAGCCAATTTTATCCGCCGCTTTTCGAATTTTCCTATGCCTGCGCAGGGTGCGGCGAAACACCTTATATCAAGCTTCTAACGCAACTTTTCGGAGAGCGCATGTTGATTGCGAACGCCACGGGTTGCTCGTCCATTTACGGAGGCTCTGCCCCTTCCTGCCCCTATACGAAAAATGCAGACGGGAAAGGTCCGGCTTGGGCAAACTCGCTCTTTGAGGACGCCGCGGAATTCGGCTTAGGGATGCGGCTCGCCCTCAACGCGCAAGACGAAAACGACCGTCATTCCGTCTGGATCGTCGGCGGCGACGGTTGGGCATACGACATCGGCTACGGCGGACTCGACCACGTGCTTTCGAGCGGCAAAAACGTCAACGTCCTCGTACTGGACTCCGAAGTGTACTCCAACACGGGCGGACAAAAATCCAAAGCGACGCCGAAAAGCGCAACTGCTCGATTCGCTTCGAACGGAAAAACTACGCCGAAGAAAAACCTCGGACTCATGGCTATGAGTTATCGTTCCGTCTATGTTGCACAAGTGAGCATGGGTGCAAACAAGCAACAGCTTATCACCGCACTAACCGAAGCCGAAGCCTACGACGGCGTTTCGCTCGTTATCGCCTATGCGCCGTGCATAGCGCACGGCTATCCGTTAAACCTTTCGCAGGAGCATGAAAAACAAGCCGTTGATTGCGGCTACTGGAATTTGTATCGTTTCCGCCCGAACGCAACGCCGCCGTTCGTATTGGATAGTCGCGAACCGACCGCTGATTTTAAGGAGTTTTTACGTTCGGAGAATCGTTTCGTTTCGCTCCTGCGAGACAATAAGACGCGCGCCGAGGCGTTACAGGAACAAGCCGAAGCGGAAAGCCGCGCTCGATATGCGTTTTACAAAAAGCTCCAAGACTTGCTCTAACGAAGACGAAGGCGTAGCCGCCTCGCTACGCCTTCGTGTCGTACGTTCTTATTCATCGCATACCTGCCATGCGTATTTTTATTCATCCCGTACCTGCCCGTTGCGTTTTGTTTCCGATAGCATCAGCTTAATACGATTAAGCTGGTTCACCTCACTCGCACCGGGGTCGTAATCCACCGCCGCGATATTCGCATACGGATAATGCTCTTTCAAAGTCTTGATGACGCCTTTCCCGACGACGTGGTTAGGCAAACACGCAAACGGTTGAATACAGACGATGTTCGGAGTGCCGCTCGTCAAAAGTTCCACCATTTCGCCCGTCAAAAACCACCCTTCGCCGTATTGATTGCCGATCGAAAGGAACGGCTTCGTCATCTCCGCGATTTTCTCGATAGCGACAGGCTCGTCGAAACGCTTACTCGTCTTCAAGGCGTCCGTGGCAGGTTTGCGCCACTTGGCGAGCAACCAAATCCCTGCCTTTGACAGCAATTGCGAACGTTTCTTGGTCGAATAATTCTCATATTTATAAATGCCGTTATAAAGACTGTAGTTCAAAAAGTCCATCAAGTCGGGAACGACCGCCTCCGCGCCTTCGCGCTCCAACAAGTCCACCAAATAATTATTGGCAAGGGGCATGTATTTAACGAGTATTTCCCCAACCACGCCCACACGCGGTTTATGCATACGCTCGTCGATCGGGAACTCGTCAAAATCCTGCACCAACGCGCGACAAACTTTCCGATACGTCCACGGACTCTTCTTATTGACGAGCGAATCTACGCAAATCGATTTCCACTTCTCGCAAAGCGCGTTCGCCGAACCCGGTTCTACCTCGTACGGACGCACCCGATACAGACAGCGCATCAGCAAATCGCCGTAAACGACGGCGCGCATCGCGTCGAGCAAAATCGGCAAACCGATCGTAAAGCCCTCGTTCTTTTCCATGCCGTTCGCGTTCAGGGAAATGACCGGAATATGCGGTAAACCGGCTTTTTCCAACGCGCGACGAATAAACGCCACATAGTTGCTCGCACGGCAACAACCGCCCGTCTGCGTCATGATAATGGCGAGTTTGTCGGTATCGTACCTTCCGGAAAGTACCGCCTCCATAATCTGCCCGATCGTCACAATCGAGGGGTAGCAGGCGTCGTTATTGACGTATTGCAACCCTTTATCCACCGCGCTTCGGTTATCGTTATCCAAAATCACCACGTTATATCCGTATTTCTTGAATACAGGCTCCAGCACGTCAAAGTGAATAGGACACATTTGCGGAGCAAGAATGGTATATCCGTCTTGCTTCATCTTTGCGGTAAACTCCGCACGCTCGTAAACGATCGACTTCGGGTCGGCTTTTACGCCCTTTTCTCGACGCATATTCATTGCCGCCAACAGACTGCGGATTCGAATACGCACCGCCCCGAGATTGTTCACTTCGTCGATTTTCAGCACGGTATACAGTTTATTGTTCCGCTCCAAAATCTCGTTCACTTGATCGGTCGTCACCGCGTCCAATCCGCAACCGAACGAATTGAGCTGAATCAGCTCCAAATCGTCGCGCGCGGACACGAACTCCGCCGCCGTATACAGACGGGAATGATACGTCCACTGATCCACAACCCGAAGCGGTCTTTGCGGCTCGAAATCGATCGGCAAGCTATCCTCGGTGAACACGTCGAAACCGTACGAAGCGATCAGCTCCGGAATGCCGTGATTTATTTCCGGATCGATATGGTACGGTCTGCCGGCAAGCACGATCCCCCTGCCACCGCGCTTTTCCATATTGCAGAGCATTCTCCTGCCCTCTTCGCGCACGTCCGCTTTTGCCCGATTTTGCGCGTTCCACGCGCTATGCACGGCACGGAATACTTCCGCACGGTCGATGCGCCACTCCTCCTCGCAAACTTTAGCGAGCTTCCTGCCCACCGTTTTCTCGTCCGTAAACGCAAGGAACGGACGAACGTACTTCACGTTTTTCGTCTTTAAGTCATCCACGTTGTTTTTCAAATTTTCGGGATAGGCAACGACAATAGGACAATTGAAATGGTTTTGCGCTTTGCTCGTCTCCTTTCGCTCATAAAATACGCAGGGATGGAAAATCGTCTTGATTCCGTTATCGATCAGCCACTGAACGTGTCCGTGCGCCAATTTTGCAGGATAGCACTCCGATTCCGACGGAATGGAATCCATGCCGCGCTCGTACAACTTTCGATCGGACTGCGGAGATAATACCACTTTGAATCCGAGTTCGGTAAAAAACGTCGACCAAAACGGAAAATTCTCGTACATATTCAAAACACGGGGAATCCCGATTTCACCGCGAGGGACCGCCTTTTCGGCATAAACATCGCTTTGTTCAAACATTCTCCGCCGCTTGTATTCGACAAGATTTGCTCCTTTTTTCGTCGATGAACTCGTACCTGCCCCCTTCTCACAACGATTTCCCGTGATATGTCTGCGTCCGCCCGAGAAGGTATTTATCGTCAACATGCAATTGTTCGCGCACCCTTTGCAACGAGCGGTATTCGTCTGATATTCGAGCGATAAAATTTCCGAGAACGACAGCATGGACGAGCTTTGTCCCGAATAACGCTCCTTGGCGATCAACGCCGCGCCGAACGCGCCCATGATCCCGGAGATATCCGGACAGGTCACTTCCACGCCGGCGATTTTCTCCAACGCGCGCAACACCGCATGGTTATAGAACGTTCCGCCCTGCACGACGATATGCTTCCCAAGCTGGTCGGGATTGGTCAGTTTTATGACTTTATAGAGCGCGTTTTTGATGACGGAGTAGGCAAGTCCTGCCGAGATATCCGCTACCGTCGCGCCCTCTTTTTGCGCTTGTTTGACGTTAGAATTCATAAACACCGTGCAGCGCGTTCCCAAATCCACGGGATTTTCCGCAAAAAGTGCCTCCATGGCGAATTCTGCCGCCGTCAGTCCCAAAGAGCTCGCAAAATTCTCGATAAACGAACCGCACCCCGACGAACAAGCCTCATTCAGCGTCACCGTATCCACAAACCCGTCTTTGAGCTTGATGCATTTCATGTCCTGACCGCCGATATCGAGCACGCAATCCACCTTTTCGTCGAAAAACGCCGCCGCCTTGCTGTGCGCGACCGTCTCCACTTCTCCCTCGTCCAGTCCGAACGCCGCCTTCAGCAACGCTTCGCCGTACCCCGTCGAGCAAGAACGCACGATTTTCGCCGTCTCGGGAAGCAACGACGTCAATTCCTGTATCGCGGCGATTGCCGTCTGTATCGGATTTCCGCGGTTATTCGAATAATGCGAAAAAAGCAATTCGCCCTTTTCTCCGATCAACGCGAGTTTTGTCGTCGTAGAACCGGCGTCTATCCCCAAAAAGCAATTGCCGACATAATCCGCAATCCTGCCTTTTTCGAGCGTGGCTTTCTCATGCCGCAAACGAAATTCCTCGTACGCGGCTTTGCTTTCGAACAACGCCGGCAAACGCTTGATTTCCGACTCCATCTGCACGCCGTGCGCGAGTCGTTCTGCCAACTCACCGATTGCAAACCCGTTTTCCTTGTCCACTGTCAACGCAGAACCGAGTGCCGCAAACAAATGCGAATTTTCGGGATCGACGATTTTGTCCTCCGTAAGCCGCAACGTCCGCGCAAAAGCTTTTTTCAGTTCCGTCGCATAATGGAGCGGACCGCCTAAAAACGCCACCGTACCGCGAATTGGCTTGCCGCAAGCCAACCCCGAAATGGTCTGGTTAACGACCGCCTGAAAAATCGATGCGGCAAGATCGGCTTTTTGCGCCCCCTCGTTTATGAGCGGTTGAATATCCGTCTTGGCAAATACGCCGCACCGCGCCGCGATCGGATAAATTGTCCGATAAGACTTCGCGGCTTCGTTCAATCCCTCCGCGTCTGTCTGCAACAACGACGCCATTTGATCGATAAACGACCCGGTTCCGCCGGCGCAAACGCCGTTCATACGTTCTTCCACGCCGTTTCCAAAATAGATGATCTTCGCGTCCTCGCCGCCTAACTCGATCGCCACATCCGTCTGCGGCGCAACATATCGGATCGCCGCACTGGTCGCCACAACCTCTTGCGCAAACGGCATGCCGATGGCTTTACCTAAGCCGATACCGCCCGACCCCGTAATTTGCGGATAGAGCGTGCATTCCCCGAGTTTTTCGCGCGCGTCTTGCAAGAGTTCGCAAAGCGTCGCTTGCGTGCGTGAACGATGGCGACGATACTCACCATACACAATTGTATTGTTTTCGTCTAAAAGGACGAGTTTAACCGTCGTAGAACCGACGTCGATTCCTGCGCGATATTCCTTCATATCTTCGTTTCCTTTCTCTTTTGTATGTATCACTTACACAAAATATTCTGCGTTTCATCCAACGACTCGACGAACAACGCAAATTTCTCTTTGCCTAAATTTGTTCCTATCTTTGGGAGCAACGCCTGCAGAATCCCGTCCGTTACCGTAACCAATGCTCGAGCTTTTTCCGTCGGAACGACGTAAAAACTCTGTTTGTCCGAGAAGACGTAATCCCAATACACGTACTCTTGTTTCTCTAAAACGTTGATATGCGCAGTCAGCATGGACTTCGAGACGTCCGATTCTTCTGCAAGCCGCAAAGGCGTCCATGCGCCTTCCTGCTTTTCGACGACGTTCAAGGCGCCCATCCGGCTCGGACGAATCGGCAAATCCTTTTTCCATAGCATATAATTTCTGCCAAATTTGCAAGACACTGCGTTCGCATGGAAATAATCGTTCATCATACGCTCCGTTCTCTTTTATTTTTGAGTATGTACTCCGTTTTTATTTCGCGATACCCTTACTGTTATTATAATTTACCCACGTGAACTTGTCAAGCGTTTCGCCGTCTTTCTGAAATTTACACGCAACTTTTTCGTTTTGCACACAAAAAATCTCAAACCAAACTTAAACTATACAGTCGCTATCGTTAAAAATAATTGATATTCGATTGTATATATTTAGGATTTAATATCAATATTATATACAAGATTAAATCTTATTAATGATAATTTCTTAAAGATAATCCCTCGCCGAAGCGAGGGATCGAATCTACATATTGTACCAAATAATCATAAAAATTACGCTAAGCAAAAGGAAAAACAAACCTGTAAACAAAATACATTTGTTTCCGTTTTTTTTGACTTTACCGACTTTCCGTTCTCGATACTGGGCATACGTTTCGGTATCCTTTCTTCCCATAGGCAAAAAAGATTTCACGACTCGATTCAATACGAATCCGATTCCCAAAAAACCGCCCTCACCGCTAATGAACAGCAAACCTGCAAACATTGTCAACATCGCGCCGGCAACAAAGGTCGCATCTATCAAAATCAAGATATTTCCCCTCGCGTCCGTACTGAAAAAACCTTTTATGGTGAACACCATAAACATGATTCCCGCAGCTACGCCAAAACAAATACCGTATTTTATTAATATCGCTTTTTTATCTTTCTCCACAATGCTCGACCGCCTGCTTGATTATTTTAACAATTCCTTATACTTTGCCTCTTCTTCATCGTTGCAATAGACGAAGTGATCGGGCGCAACCTCGCGCAGAGTAGGTTTATTCACCGAATAATCATGCTCCGCAATCGGGTTGTACGTGACTCTGGTACGCTTTTTCTCATACATGGGGTCTGGTAAAGGAATCGCCGACAACAAAGACTTCGTATAAGGATGCAGAGGATGTTTGAACAATTCGTCCGAAGACGCCAGTTCCACCATCTTACCGAAATACATAACGCCGATTCTGTCCGAGAAATATTTTACAACGGACAAGTCGTGCGCAATGAACAAAATCGTTAGTCCCAAACGATCTCTCAAATCATTGAGCAGGTTGATTACCTGCGCCTGAATCGACACGTCGAGCGCGGAAATCGGCTCGTCCGCGATAATCATTTCGGGTTGCATAATGATGGCTCTCGCAATACCGATACGTTGACGTTGACCGCCCGAGAACTCATGCGGATAACGATCCGCGTGCTCTCTAACCAATCCGACGGTTTCCAATATCTCGTAAACCTTCTCGTTGATATACTCCTTATCGCGGATGCCGTTGATAATCAAACCTTCCGCAATAATTTCGCGCACCGTCATACGAGGGTCCAACGAAGCGATCGGGTCCTGGAAAATCATCTGGATTTGCGTAATCAGCTTACTCTTCTTCGCCGCGCGACGTCTGGCATTAAATTCCTTTTGCAACGCTTTGAGTTTTTCTTCATCGCCGGCCGCTTCTTCGAACTTTTTCGAATACTCTTCTTCCAAAGCCGCAACCAACGATGCCGCATACTGTTTATCCACACTCTTTCCGTCGATTTTCGCATCGCGAATCAACGCTCTGTTTTCGTCGACGACTTTTCCGAGCTGTTCGTTAATTTCTTGAATTTTCGATTCCAGCTCCGCCGCACGACTCTCGTCTGCGGCAATTTCCGCGCGGATTGCCTTGATCTGTTGCGCCGCTTCTTTGCGAGCTTTTTCGATAGCGTCCTTATAGGAACGCGTACCTGCCCCTACTCTTTGCCCTTTGAAGTATACGTTTCCCGACGTGATGTCGTACAATTTAATAATCGAACGCCCCGTCGTGGTCTTGCCGCAACCGGACTCGCCTACGAGTCCGAATACTTCGCCTTTTTTGATTTCAAAACTTACGTCATCAACCGCTTTAAGGTCTTTACGCCCCATTCGGAAATATTGACAAAGGTGGTCTACTTTTAACAAAACTTCGTTATTGTTCTCCATTTTCGCCTTTCTCCTTCATACGTTTGATACGTTCGGTAATAATTTTAGGAATCTCCACTTTGGGAGCGTTCGGATGAAGCAACCAAGTCGCCGCAAAGTGCGTCGGCGAAACCTCGAACATGGGCGGTTGCATTTCGTAATCGATTTCCATCGCATACTTGTTTCTTTCCGCAAATGCATCTCCGAAAGGCGGATAAATCATATTCGGCGGAGTGCCGGGAATCGCGTCCAACTTCTCGTTCGTGTCCAAATCGGGCATCGAAGAAAGCAAAGCCCACGTATAAGGATGCTGAGGATTGTAGAACACTTCGTTCGCCGTACCATACTCCACGATTTTTCCTGCATACATAACGGCAATTCTGTCCGCCATGTTTGCAACCACGCCCAAGTCGTGCGTAATGAAAATAATGGACAGGTTACGTTCCGCTTTCAGGCGATTGATCAATTCCAAAATTTGCGCCTGAATCGTCACGTCGAGCGCCGTCGTAGGTTCGTCGCAAATCAAGATGTCGGGGTTCGCCGACAACGCAATCGCAATAACGATACGTTGACGCATACCGCCGGAGAATTCAAACGGATACTGCTTATAACGGATACGGGGTTCGGGAATACCAACCTCTTCCATAAGCTTGATCGCCTTCTCCTTCGCGATATTTTTCGTGAGTTTATAAACGACTTGCGAAGCCTTTTCTTTCAAATAATCTACAAGCTCCACGCAACGCTTATCGTAATCCACGGTAGCCGCATTTTCGATATCGCTCGTAAATTTGTCGATCACGCGTTGCAAAACCCCGACGATCGCTTCGAGCTGCTTTTCGGGTTCCACAACAGACTTCGGTACGACTTTCCAGTCTACGTGCTTGCCTTTCGCAAGAAGTGCTTCGCGCTTTGCAGTCTGTTTCTCGAATCGAGCTTCCTCTTTCGGATTATTCACGATATAGAAGAAGTACTTATCCACTTCCCTTTCCAACGCGCCGCTAAACGTATAGGCAACGTTGTCCTTGACGATCTGCAAAGGATCGATCGATTCGCGAACTTTTTTACAAACATTTTTGCATACAGTATCTGCTTCCGCCTTGGTGACACTACCGCTCTTAAAGAACGTTACCGCATCTTCCAAAGCCGAAATTGCCACCTTTTTGTTCTCTATTGTCTTATTGAAAGAATACTGAATCGCAATTTTTTCCAACTCCAAGAAAGAAAGCATAAAGTCTTTCTGCAAGAAATCGAGTGCCATCGTATTCGCTTCTTCTGCAGGCATCTGCGTCAAATCCGCGTCGGGATTCTTGTAGACATAGTAACCGATACGGAAGAAATTATACGGCGTCTGCGCGAGCATTTCTGTCAAAGTGCCTTTCAAATCGGTCAAAAACGCGATAACGTTTTCAGAAACTTCCGCCTGTTTCGCTTTCTTTCCGAATAGATCTTTTATGGAATCGAGCAACGACCCTTTCGCTCTTTCTTCGACCTTTATATCGGACAAGCGTACCATGTACGCGTTCAATTTATCCGGATACTTCGAAGCGAAGTACTTATCGTCAATCGCTTTCAATTTACGACCGACCGAAGCAAGCATTTCCGACACGTCGACTTTCTGCCTCTTTTCAACAAGGAACAAAAATTCGTCCACGATAGCAATGAGTTCTTCCGCCGCAGTTTTCGCTTCGTTGTAGCTGTTTTCGAGCTTGATAGCCTGAATATTGAAGTTATCGAATGTCTTAATATACGTCGCAATCTCATCGACGGTCGCACCGGTTTCCGCGCCTGCCTCAATTGCATTCTGAATCATTTCCGACAAAAGCGAAAGATGTTTGTTAAATGAGGTACGTCCCTCTCTTCGATTTGCCTTATTTTTCAAGAGCATCGCTTCGGTAATTTGTTTACCGACACGCATAATAGGATTCAGACTTGACATCGGATCTTGGAAGATCATCGCGATTTTGTCGCCGCGAATCTCGTGAAAATCCTCTTCGGAAATCGTCAACAAATCCTTACCGTCATAAATAATCTCGCCGCTGTCCACAATGGAGTTCCCTGCGGAAATCCCCATGATCGCCTTCGAAGTAACGGACTTACCGGATCCGGACTCCCCGACGATAGCAAGCGTTTCGCCATTGTACAAATCGAAAGAAATATCGCGAACCGCCTGCACCTTACCTGCATCCGTACGGAAGGAAATCCTTAAATTTTTAACTTCTAATTTCTTTTCCATGATTAATCCTCCGTACCTCTAAGCGAAGGGTTGAACGCGTCGCGCAAACCATTGCCGAATAAATTGAAACTGAGCATCAATAACACCAAGAAGAAGCTGGGGAACATTGCAACATACGAAGCAAGCAACAAATCCCGTTGTCCTGCCGCAATCATCGTACCAACCGACGTCAATTTACCGGCTTCCAAGTTAATAATACCTAAATAGGATAAGTTCGTTTCCGAATAAATCATCGAAGGAATAACCAATGCACAGCTAGTCACGAGCGTACCGATTGCATTCGGGAAAATATGCTTAAACATAATTCGGCTATCGCGCGCCCCGAGCGTTCTTGCCGCCAAAATATATTCTTGATTCTTATAACGATAGAACTGCATACGCGTCGTACCTGCCATACCTATCCAGCCTGTCGCAAAGAATGCAATGAATAAGATCAATGCCTGACTGGACGTACCCATGTGCAATTTTAGCAACGTAATAATAATCATTGTCGGAACCGCACCCAAGACGTCGGTGAACCGCTCCATAAATAAGTCGATCCTACCTCCGAAATATCCAGCTATAGATCCCCAAATTGCCCCGATGATTAAGTTGACCGCCGCAACGACAAGTGCAAACAAGAAGGAAAACCTTGCACCATTGGAAAGACAAGTAAAAATATCTTTACCGCCCGAAGTTGTACCGAATAAGAAACTCGGTTCGGATATGCCGTCTTTAGCCACCTGCGTGTGATAGTAAGTGTAATACTCATAATAATAGGCACGGACTTGAACGCCGCCGGACACGGTATAACCATATACATAATAGCATTGTTCGCCGTTAATCATAACCCCGTCTTTGCCCTCTATCCGCCATTCCGAGTCATAGTGAGAGGCGGTTTTCGGTTCTCCTTCCGATGCCTTATACGTCCAATAATTTAATTCCAAATTACCGTCATCGTCAAATACGGGATACAAATTCTTACCCTGCTTTTTCGTCTTATAATAAATATTGGCATTTTTCTGATACTGCACAGGATACTTATCCCGTTCGCTCTTTTTAACCATAGGATACAAGACTTGTCTGCCCGTTTCGTCTTGATAACGCTGAATATCTTGATATTCTTCTAAAGAAATCGTTTTGTAATCGCCGAACCCCACGCCGTAGTATGTGTTATAACGATAAGAATACAGGGTTGAGCCGTCACTCCCTTCATTAATTTCCGTCTTTCCCTTGATGACATCTGTACCCGTTTCCAAACCGAGCGCATAATCCGCAAAGTAATTCAAATATCCAACTTCTTTCTTTTTACAGCCGTCCCAAAAATTCGTATTCTCGAACAAACTGCATTTCGGATAAATGGTTGCCATTCTTTGATCTACATAATCCACGGTATAAGGCGTACAAAAAGGTCCTATAATTGCGAATAAGATTAAACAAAAAATAACGATACCACCCACAACCGCGCCTTTGTTTTTACAAAAACGACGAAATGCGCCCTTAAAATAACTTACGGGTTTCGTGGCAAATTTACTGTCGTGCGAAAGATCATTTTTTTGAACAAACTGAAATTTTTCCGCAGAAATATTCTTAAAATTCGTGTTTTCCATAATTATTTAGCCCCCATTCTGATTCTCGGGTCAATAAAGCCATAGCTGATATCGATGACGATCCCTGCTGCCAAACCGACCAATGTATAGAACCCCGACAACAACATAAAGAAATCATAATCTTGGAATGTAATCGAATTCAAATACAATCTTCCTACGCCGGGGATCGAGAACATACTCTCGATGATAAGCGAACCGGAAAGTACGGAAACAAACTCACTCAAAATCGACGGAAAAATAACGACCATCGAGTTACGCAAAGCGTGATGAAGCACTGCCTGTCCTTTCGTTAATCCCTTCGTTCTTGCGAGCAACATAAATTCGCTGGTTAATACTTCTGAAAGCTCTGCACGCGTATATCGTGCATACCCTGCAATAGAACCCAAACACAACGCAAAAACCGCAGGCAACATCGAACGGAACATATCCCACGAAAAATAATCGTACCCGGAATTCATGGTAATCGGGAACCAACCGAGCTTAAAACAGAATACATATTGAATCAACAACCCCAATACGATAGACGGCATAGAAATCAACAAAATAATAAATACGTTGATCACCTGATCCTGCCACTTATTTTTTTTAAGTGCGGCAAAAATACCCAATCCCAAGCCGATGGGTACGCCGATGAGGGTAGAATATATATTGATAAGAATTGTAGGAGGCAATTTTTCAACAAAAACGTCCCAAACCGGCTTTCCGATATATTCACCGTATGTGGTAGCAATACCGAAATCGCCTTCCAAAAAAATTCTTTTCAAATAATAGCCAAGTTGAATAGGAATAGGCACACGGTCATATAAGATAATACCGTTTTCACCTTCGCGGATATTCATGATCCAGCCGCGTGCTTCCAAACGTCTGTATGCGATCATTTTATCGCCGTCGGCACCGACGGAAATAATAGGAGGCAACAGCTTAATTAAAACGAAACACATCACCCAAATAATGCAAAACGTCATCAACATCAAGCCGATACGTTTCATTACATATTTGAACATATACATAGATTGTTACTCCTTTATCGGATAGTTTTCAACAAAAATTTTGAACGATCTCATTCTTCCCCGTTTTTAACATCTCTTTTATGCTTCTTATAAAAAGCGCATTACGACCGCATATCTATTATACGCGACCCGTAATGCCCCCTTTTTGACCGTTCAATTCCCCGAAATAGAGGAAATTTGTTATACACAACAAAACAGCGGTGGGCGAAAAGGACTTCCGCCCACCGAGCTTTATTTTGTTATAATTCGAAAACAAACTTACTCTTCTTTCTTATATTCGTTCGTAAGGTCGTTATTCTGAGATTTCACATAATCAGCCCATTCAGCATTGTTATAGTTAACTTCCAAATATCTAATGCCGCCAAATCCCATAAACGTATTGTAGCTGTCAGAGAAATGCGTGAATTTCGGGCTGAGCAACGAACCGGAGTATTCACCGATAAGCATTACGGAATAGCTCTTCTTAATAACTTGTTCTTCCAAAGCCGCCAAAATTACAAGTCTTACGCTGGAAGGAGCCATACCGGCATCCCAGTTATACTTAAACTCTGCGTCGTATTCCGTTGCCAAACCATTAAGACAGAAGTACCAGTTCTGCAAATCCATCGTGATGGTTTCGCCTGCGCCTTCGTAATCGCCAGCGGGCATTGTGAGCGTCATATCCACTGCGGTGGTATCCCAGTAGGTATGATAATTCAAATCATCATCGGGGTTAACAAACGAACCAACGATATCGAAAGGATTCAAAGCGTTACCGCTGAAGCCATAACCGAAACCGATCTGCGTCGCACCGCTTCTGAACGCGTCTGCCCAATTGCTACCTGCAGAAGCGTCAAATTCAACTTTGATCTTGCCTTCCAACTCCGTACCTTTGCAGAGATCATCAAGCACAGTCTGTACATAAGCCGCTCTTTCACGTTGTTTTGCGGTATCTACGGAAGAACCATAAACTAATGTTATGTCTTTGTTTGCGTCGTAGCCGTATTCTTCTGCATTTTCCGTAAGAATCTTGTATGCTTTCTTAACCAATTCTTTTGCGAGCGTGGGGTTATAACCGGTCAACGTATCATACGCTTCATCCAAGTCGTAGCCGTCGATTTCCGCACCGTTGGACCAAGTACCGTCAGCCGCCTGCGTATAACCGTATGCACGAAGCAAACCTTCTTTCGCCGCCGTAGTATTACGATAAATACCCTGATCTTCCAAAGTACTACCGTTTTCTACGTCATAGAAATACATGCTGTTCATCAAACCCAAGCAAGCAACAGACGTACCGGGCCAAATCGTTTCGACAACGTCGGCTCTGTTCAACGAATAAGAGAACGCCTGTCTAAATTCGTCAATAGCGAGAATACCGTTGTTCTTGCCACTGTTTTTCAAAACCAACTTATCACCGAACAACTGCATGCCGTACGTACCGGTACCGGGCGAATAAGTCGTATACTTAGAATACTGATAATCATTGATGTAGTCGCTGTCAAGGGAAGCGTCATCCGTTTCACCGGCAAGGAACTTCATCCATTGTGTAGACGATTCGGGTACGCATTCACAGGAAATAATATCAACGTTATATTGATTCTTATATTCGTCCATATTGTAACCGTACCAGTTGTCGTTTCTTACCAACTTGTAGGATTTACCGCTCTGGAATTCAGCAAGTTTGTAAGGTCCCCAGCTTGCAGTAGTTTCAAGATCGCTGTTATAATTAGAGGTCCAAAGCGTAGAACCTTCAACAGGCTCCTGCTTGCAGTCCTCATACAAGCTTTCTTTTACAAGGGGAAGACCGGACATATAATATGCCGCAAGATAGGAAAGCGAACCGTCTTCCTTCAAGAACTGATAGGATTTACCGAGGCAGATTACGAGCGAGTTGTCTCCCTCTGCATATACGCCTACATCTTCCCATGTAACGTCTCTGTTATTGTTAACTTCGGGGATACCAAGCCAAGCAGAAGCATAGGAAGCACCCACTTCAGCATAACTTGCATACGCACCGGTTTCAGGAGCAAGATAAGCATCCCAAATATCTTTTGCCGAGATAGGATCTTCGTCTTCCGTACCCCAAGCCGCTGCATCGTCATAACCGGTTTCATCGCTAATAGACAACCATTGAGGGATCTTATTGCCTTCAGCGTCTACAAGACCGCTAATATCCTGTCCGCTTAAATCTTTCCAGAATTGACAAACGTTCACATAGATATTTGCTTGTGCCGCTACAGCTTCCGCATTGCTCGCGTAACCCTTATCGCCGATCGCATTGTAAATGACTTCTTGGTTCTTATAGAAATATGCTCTCGAATTCTTAACACGCAACGTATCATAGTAGGTGTTTGCACGCATATTCATGAAGTCGGGGTTCAACAATTCTTTCATCGAATATTCGAAAGAAGTTGCGTCGATCTTCGTGCCGTCGTCCCACTTCAAGTCGTTACGGAAGGTCATTTTCCATGCATAACCGCCTTCGCTCTTTTCCTTTTCGGTATAACCCCACTTAGAAGCTACCGTAGCCGTTACGTCTTCAATCTTCGACACAGCGTCGTATTTGGTGACGAAGCTACCTTCTACGATCGCGTCTTTGTTGATCGAACCGTCGGCATTATATTTGTTTTCGGTGCCGAAGTCGTAGTCGTAGGTGAAGAACGAACCTGTAATGTAACTCATAATTTGAGTATCATTGTTATCGTCGTACGTAAATTCGTTCCAGTTGCTAGGCATAGTGGAAGTCGTCGTATTATAAGTAACCTTATCGGGATCTGACACCTTCCCTTCTTCGTTTCCGCCTGCAGAACTATTGCCTGCAGAACTGCTCGTTTCGTTGTTAGAATCGGCAGGCGTAGTGCCACTGCTGCTATCTTTGCCGCCGCCACATGCAACAAAACTGGTTGCCATCATCATGCTCATTACCAATGCGAGCATTGACTTAATTTTTTTGTTCATGGTATATCCTCCATTTTAAAAGATTTCGATTTTAATATTTGCGAGGGATCTCTTTCCCCCATCGCCTTTTCCGACGTCGCAGGAAATTATACTTCCACAAATGTTGATAGTATTATATCACATAATTTTCACCTTGTCAAGGATTTTTGAATAAAAAAACGAATTGTTTTTTGTTTTTTAATCGAAAAAATCGATTGTAAAGAAAAAAATCGCGTTTTTTTATTAATTTTTTCGATCTTTCGGCAACGTTCCTGCAATATTCCGGCAACGTTCCGTTGCACGCGCGTACTATATATGATTACCCGAATGCGGCAATAATTATACAAATACGGTTCGCCGACAAAAGCGAACCGCATTTTTTTAACCGTTTATAATATTCATTCTTGTAACCATCAGCTCGTCACTGTCGCTTTCTTGGATATACTTCGCGCTGACGCCGATGAAATCTTCGCCGAGCATTTCCTTGATATTACCGCTCGCCGAAAAATCGGTAAGACGTTTGGTAATTTTGCCGTTTTCCACAAGGAACGCAAGCTGTACGGGCATACCGACCACGCCCTCCGTCGTAATATCGCCGCCCGAAGTAATGGCGATATAGATTGCCTTTTCCGAACCGAGCAACGTCTGCAAATCGGGCGAAGTATGCTTCGTATAAAGTCCGGAAACATCAAGTCCCGGTACGCCGTCATATGCCGCGCCGCTCGTCTTAGAAACAGGCAAACCAAACATTGCCGCCGTATTCTTGGTCGTCAACACGTTTTTGAACACGCCGTTTTCCACAAGCGGCGCACGATAATTCGGTGCAATCTCCCCCTCGCTGTCATAGAAAGACGTCGACCGGTTGGTAACGGGGTTACGATCCGCATAGAAGCTCAGGTTCTCGTTGAAAATCTTTTCGCCGAGCTTTCCGCTAAACAGCGAACCGCCCGAAACGTAATATTCCGCCATGAAATCTTTAAGAATCTTACCCACCGCGTCACTCGGCTGTATGATGACGGGATATTTCCCGTCGGGGAGCGTTACCTTTTCCCCGAAAAACGCGTCGTGCAACGTTTTAACGTCGTTCACTACCTTATCTTCGCTGATTTTACCGAAACGAGAATGGCTCGAACCGTAATACACGTCCGCAATATTGGAAGAATCCTTATCTTTCATCTGAAAGAAGATATTGAAATAACCGTTTTGGTATTCCAGCTCCGTTCCCTGCGTATTTTTATAACTTCCGGATACGCGCGTGAGTTTGGTTTTCCCGTTGATTAAAAAGCGAGGACAAGCCGCGGCAACCTTTCGCGTCAAACGCTTGGTCGTCTGCATAAGCTCCGACGGTTCAACCGCCGCCTTATCGCGAATAATGCTCTTTTTCGTGTTTTTATTCAATTTACAAGCATACGTAATCCCGTCGGAAAGCTTTGCCGCGGCTTTTTGTTCGAGTTCGCCGAAGTCCGCCTCGCCGAGTGCGCCTGCCACCCCTATTTTCCCGTCTTCATAGACGCGGACGGTGGACTCGGTTTCGTCCTTTTCGCGATAGGAATCCACTTTCCCGTCCGTAAAGTTCAAAGTAACGACGTTTGTCGAATTTACGATATATTCTTTTTCCATAATCCGCCTCCTTATTGCACGAACATTTCGGAAACACGCACGTACGGGCCGCCAAAGCCTACGGGCAGAGGGTTCTGTTCGTTCTTACCGCAACCGCCCGAAACAAAGCTCATGTATTCCACTTTGTCGGACAACCCGTCGATAAGCCCGAGCGTCTTGAATACGTCGCCCGTGATAACGCTGATCTTGACGGGACGAGCAATTTTCCCGTCTACGATCTCATACGCCAAGGACGGAGCAATCGTAAATTTACTCATACCCGAGCCGTGATTTACGCTCTTGATATAGTAGCCGAATTTCACGCCTGCGAACAATTCCTCGACGGAAGATTCGCCTGCTTCGATATACGTATTCGTCATACGGACGATGGGTTCGAACGTGCAATCCACGGCACGCGCGTTCCCCGTCGTCTTTTCTTTCAAGTACGCCGACGTCGCGGCGTTGTGCAATCTGCCAGCCAAAACGCCCTTCTTAATCAAGTAGTTTTTGCGAGCTTTCGTACCCTCGTCGTCGTAAGGCACGTAACCGCTGCCGAGCGACTTTCCGCAATCCACGATGGAGAGCAAAGGCGAAGCCACCGTCTTGCCAATCTGCCATTCCCGACGGATTCCCTCGTCGGCGAGCATGAAGTCTGCCTCCGATTTATGCCCGAACGATTCGTGTGCGAAAATCCCCGCCGCCTCGGGCGAAAGAATCACGGGATATACCCCCGGGGTCATTTCAACGGCGTTCTCCATAAACGCAATCTGCTCGTTGAAGGACGCTTTCAATATTCTCGTTTTGCCTTTCAGACGAGAGAATTTCGTGTCCCCGACCTGATGATACGCAGAAAAGAATTTTTCCCCGTCTTTCAACGTGCAAGACAAAACGAAACCGCAGGTCTGATAATCGTATTTGATCGCCGCGCCCTTGCTGGAATAGAACTCGAACACGCTGTTTCTGTCCAAATACGTCGCCCTCGGCATCGTCATCAAAGGCGACGACGAAAGAATCGGCAAATACTTTACCAACAACGCTTTTTTCTCCGCAATCGAAATATTCCGCACGGAATCGTCCGTAAACACCATCTTTTCGTCTTTATTCACCTGAAAACGACTGACCGTGCGATTTTTCAAAATATTCGGATTGCTCTTCGCCTGCGCGTAAAGCCCGTCCAATTTCTTCTGCACTTCGCCGATATTCGTCGTGGACGAAAAATACCACATTTTTCCGTCGAATACTCGGATAAACGCACGCTTTTCCTTGCGTTCTTTGCTCTCTTTGAGTATTCCGTTCATATACGAGATGTTGGTAGAGAATCTGTCCTCTATACGAACGTCCGCGTACATATCTTGTCTGAATGTAAACAAAGTTATAACCTCCAAACACTTATTTAAATTATTTATAAGGCAAACCGCTCGATTTCAAACGTCACACGTAAAATTCCGCGACGAGCTCGAAAATACGTTTCGCTCCCTATACGATTCTTGTTTTTCATTTTACTACAAACGAACGAAATATGCAAGTATTTTTCGACATTTTTTCTTCAAATGATTGACTTTTTTCGTAATAAATGTTATTATATAAAACATATTCATTTTATAATATAGTAAGGAAGTATGTATTTATGCTGTTTGGAAAAATCATCAACCGATACTATCTGAAATATCTGCATCTGTTCTTGCTGGGACTGATCGCCTTGATAGCGGTTGATTACGCGCAGTTAAAGATCCCCGAGTTGTACAATTACCTCATCAACGGCATTAACGACGGCGTCGTAACCGTCGACGGAAGCGAATTTCAGTTCGATTTCCGGTTCGTTTTGGACAAGATTTGTCAACCGATGCTATGGATCGTTCTCGCTATGGTCGTGGGCAGATTCTCGTGGAGAATTTGTTTCCTCGGCGCAGGAGTTAAATTTGAAACCGACCTGCGATTGGAAATGTTCGACCATTGCAAGGACTTGTCGCAGAATTTCTATCAAGTCAACAAAGTCGGCAACCTGATGTCGCTGTTCACCAACGATATCGACACGGTGCAGGAGGCGTTCGGCTGGGGAGCGATGATGCTCGCCGACGCGCTGTTTTTGGGTGGCTTGTCCATCGCCAAAATGGCGATCATGGATCCCCTGCTGACATTGCTTGCCTTGATTCCGATGGTCTTCATGCTCGCCGCGTCTCTTATCGTCGGCAAATATATGACGAAAAAATGGGATAAACGCCAAGAGGCGTTCTCGAGTCTTTCCGATTTCTCGCAGGAGAGCTTCTCCGGCATCGCCGTCATTAAGGCGTTCGTGAAAGAATTCAAAGAACTGTGGGCGTTCAAAAAGCTCAATAAGGAAAACGAAGACGCCAACGTGGAATACACAAAGGCATCTTCGCTACTCCATATCGCCGTAACGTTATTCGTGGAATCGGTCATCTGCGTCATTTTAGGCTACGGCGGTTACCTCGTCTACAAAGGCACGTTCAACGCAGGGCAGTTGATGGAATTCATCGGCTATTTTAACTCCGTCACTTGGCCTTTCATGGCGATTTCCGAACTCATCGATATGATTTCTCGAGGCAAAGCCTCTTTGAAACGTATTTCCGAATTTATGGGCACAAAACGCGACGTTGTCGACAAACCCGGCGCGGTCGATCTTCAAAACGTGCAAGGCAAAATCGAATTTCGCAACCTGTCGTTCCGACACAATATGAGCGAATATGAAGCGTTGCATAACGTTTCTTTCACTATCGAAGCCGGCGAAAACGTCGGCGTCATCGGCAGAACGGGCGCAGGCAAGACGACGCTCGTGGATCTCATCCTCCGCAACTACAACGTCGAGGACGGCACGCTGTTCATCGACGACAAAGACGTGAACGACGTCACCATTCGTTCGTTGCGAGATTTCGTCGCTTACGTACCGCAAGACAACTTCTTGTTCAGCGACACCGTCGCAAACAACATCGCGTTCGCGTCCGACAACGACGATTTCGAATCGGTTGAGCGCGCGGCAGAGCTTGCGGCGGTCGCCGACAACATCGAGGAATTCACAGACAAATACGAAACGGTTTTAGGAGAACGCGGCGTCACTGTTTCAGGCGGTCAGAAACAGCGCATCTCGATCGCGCGTGCTCTTATGAAAAAAGCCCCCGTACTGATCTTAGACGACTCGCTTTCGGCTGTCGATACCAAAACGGAGCGCACGCTGCTCGATAATCTCCGCAAAGAACGCGGCGGCAAAACCACGATTCTGATTGCGCACCGAATTTCCACCATCGAACAAATGGATAAAATCGTCTATCTCGACGACGGAAAAATCGTGGCAGTCGATTCTCACGAAAAATTGTTGCAAAACTGCCCTTCCTATAAGGCGATGGCGGAATTACAAAAATTGGAGGCGGAAAAAGAATAATTATGATTTGGAAAACGTATTATCCGCTCATTATCGCAGGCGGCATTATCGGAACGTTCGCACTCATTTTCATTGTCGCATACGCGCTCATTAAAGACAAAAAAGAATCCATGGGATTCGAACGCAACATTTCCGACAAAGAGATCGTAAAGCGTTTGCTTGCCTACGCAAAACCGTATTGGAAAGGCTTCGCTTTCGTGCTCGCCTTAATGCTTTTCTCGATTTCTTACGACATTATCGGACCTCTGCTCATCGGGAATATTCAAGGACTTATTAAGACAGAGTTCCAATTAAACGATTTACTTTGGCGAATCGCGCTGTACGCGAGCATTTTGATCGTAACGATGGTCTGCTCCTACGCACAATCCATCGTGCTCCAAAAAATAGGACAAAAAATCGTTTCCAACATTCGTTTGGACCTGTTCGAGCATATAGAGAAGTTATCGCACGAACAGCTCAACCATATTCCCGTCGGAAAATTGGTTACACGTGTAACCAACGATACAAACGGCGTCTCCATGATGTTCACGAATATCATCGTAAACCTCATCAAAAACGTATTCGTCATTCTCGGCGTGTTGGTGGCGATGCTCTGTCTGAATTACATGCTCACGCTCGCTATTTTGTGTTTCGTGCCCTTTATCGTGCTGTTCACCGTTATTTTCCGTAAATTTTCCAGACGCGCCTACAGAAAAGTAAAGGACGGCACGACGGACATCAACACTTTCCTTTCGGAAAACCTTTCGGGCATCAAAATTACGCAATTCTTCAATCGCGAAGAACGCAAACTCTCGGAATTCCGCGAAAAGAACGCAAAACTCGGAAAAGCAAAATATCAACAGATTTTCGTGTTCGGTATTTTCCGTCCGATGGTCTTCATGCTGTATCAAACCTCCGTTTTGTGTCTGTTTTTTCTCGGCGCGAAAGGCGCACTCGACAACACTGAAATCTTGGGGCAAGTCATCACCAGTGAAGTCATCGTATCGTTCTATATGTATATCTCCAAATTCTTCAACCCCATTCAAAGTCTTGCGGAACAGTTCAACTGGTTGCAGAACGCCTTTGCTTCGGCGGAAAAGATTTTTACGATTTTGGATATGGAACCCACCGTCGTCGACAGCGAAAACGCCATCGATTTACCCGAAGTGCAAGGCAAAATCGAGTTCAAAAACGTTTGGTTTGCGTATAACGAAGACGAATGGATATTAAAAGACGTTTCCTTTACAATTGAGGCGAAACAGACGGTGGCGTTCGTCGGCTCGACCGGTTCGGGAAAGACGACCATTCTCTCCTTAATTTGCCGCAACTACGACATACAAAAAGGGCAGATCCTGATCGACGGAATCGACATCAAAAACATCAAGATATCGTCCTTGCGTAAACATTTCGGACAGATGCTCCAAGACGTGTTCCTCTTCTCCGGGACAATCCGCGACAATATTCGTCTGCGCGAAGAATCCATCGACGACGAACAGATTATGGAAGCCTGCCGATACGTCAATGCCGACTCGTTCATTTCTCGTCTGGATCAAGGCTTGGATTACACGATTTTAGAACGCGGCAACAACTTCTCCGCAGGACAGCGTCAGCTTCTCTCCTTTGCGAGAACGATCGTGCATAAACCCGAAGTCATGATTTTGGACGAGGCGACCGCCAATATCGATACGGAAACCGAACAGCTGATCCAAAACTCTTTGGAAAAGATGATGAACATCGGCACGATGTTGATCGTCGCGCACCGACTTTCCACCATTCAGCACGCGGACAACATCATCGTGCTTTCGCACGGCAGAATCATCGAACAGGGCAACCATTTCGAATTATTGAAAAAGAAAGGCAAATATTACAACTTATACACCTTACAAAGCCAAAAAGAAACTTTGTTAAAGGCGCAATCCGTCGAGCAAGCAAGCTAATCGACGCAAGGCGCGAAACAGCGCGGAAAGCAAGGGGCGACGTTCCTCTCGAACGTCGCCCCTTTCCCATACATGGAATGTTTGATGTGGCGCAAAGAAACCGCGAGTTTTCCGATGAAAACTCGCGGTGGTTTATCCTTCTAAGTATTGCGATACGGTATAAGAAAGTTTATCCAAAATCTCCTCCACATCGCCGAACAACATGCAACCTGCCGCGCGGACATGTCCGCCGCCTCCATAAACACCGGCTACGCGATTGACGTCGACATACGTTTTGGAACGCAAGGAAATCTTATATTGTCCTTTTTTTACTTCCAACAAAGACGCCGCCACTTCAACCGTATCCACGCTGAGCGGAAAATCCACAAAACCTTCCGTCATACTCTCGTCTGCGCCGCATTCCTGCATCTGCGCCTTGGAAATAACGATCGACGCATATCGTCCTTCGTACGCATAACGAATTTTGCTCATTACCGCCGCATGCAATGCCGCACGCGCCTTCGGCTGTCGTTTGAACAATAACTCGTTACAACGCCTTATGTCCGCGCCGACGCCGACGAGCTTCGCCGCCAAAACGAGCGTTTCTTCCGTCACATCGTCGTGGGAAAAATTTCCGGAATCCGTCAGCAATCCGATTAAAAGGTATTCCGCCGTTTTTTTATCCAACGGCGCACCCAACTCCTCAACAAGCGTCGCAATATGCATACAATTCGCCGAACTACTCTTTACGTAATTATAATCGCCGTATCGGGTATTGGAAACGTGATGGTCGATATTGACAACGTCCACGCGCTTCCGTTTCGCGGTACTCATCACGTCGGACAACGCCCCTAAACGCATCTCGTCGCTACAATCCACCGTCACGAGCAAATCGAACTCGTCCGGCGGCGTTTTTCCTATTTTCGAAATGCCGTCCAAAAAGCGTAAATTCGAAGGAATAACCGATTCAACGCATACATGATATGGCGTTTTCAAAAAATCCAACGCACGACCGAGCGCAAGCGCGCCGCCGAGTGCGTCGCCGTCCGGTCGCATATGTGTACAGATTAAAACGTTTTTTGCGCGCTTTATCCTGTCCGCAATTTGCGATAACGTACAATCCATACGCTACCTCTCGTCTTTATCCGCGTCCGACTCCTCGACGGGCGCAGACGTGGAATAGGTGATTGTTTTGAACAATTCGTCCATTTTCGCTCCGTAAACCATACTGTCGTCCAAACGGAACGTCAAGGCAGGTACAGTGCGCATGCGCATGACCTGCGACAATTCGTGACGAATGTATCCGGCATTTTCCTGTAATGCCGCAAACGTGCGTTTCGTTTTCTCCTCGCTCGTTCCGTATATACTTACATAGACGTATGCCGTTTTCAAATCGGGCGCGACGTCCGCCTCCGTCACGGAAATCATTCCTTTTACGTCGGGCGATCTGTCTTTCAATCGGCGCAAAATCGCGCTGATCTCTTTTTGATATTCGCCGTTCAATCTCGAAGTTCTCGAAACTTTCATTACGCCTTGATCTCCTCCGTCACGTAGCATTCGATAATATCGCCGATGCGAATTTCGTTAAATCCGTCAATCGCGCAACCGCATTCGTAGCCGTAATTCACTTCTTTCACGTCGTCCTTGAACCGCTTCAACTGCTTGACGCCGCCTTCGCAGATCATGACGTCCTCGCGATAAATACGAAGTTTGCCGCCGCGAACGATCTTGCCTTCCGTAACGTAACATCCGGCAATCGTCCCAACGCCCGTGATATTGAACGTCTGACGCACTTCGCATTTTCCCGTAAGAATTTCCTTGAGCTTGGGCGCGAGCATACCCTTCAGAGCCGCCTCCATATCGTCGATCAACTCGTAAATAATACGGTAGCTTCTGACGTCTACCTTGGAGGTTTCCGCAAGCTTCTTCGCCTTCGTATCGGGACGAACATTGAACCCGATAATGATTGCATTCGCACTATCGGCGAGCATAACGTCGCCTTCGTTGATTGCACCGGCAGCCGCATGGATAACCTTAACGCGCACTTCCTCGTTGGTAAGCTTTTCCAACGATTGCTTGACCGCCTCCACGCTCCCCTGCACGTCGCCTTTCACAATCAGGTTCAAATTCTTAATCTTACCCTCTTCCACCTGCGCGAACACGTCGTCGAGCGTAATACGGCTCTGTTGCTTAATCATATTTTCACGCTCACGATTCTTACGTTCTACCTGCACTTGCTTCATGAGTGCCTGATCGACCACCATGATGCTATCTCCTGCGTTGGGAACGTCTTCCAAACCGAGAATGGAAACCGCCATGGAAGGTCCTGCGCTCTTGACCGTTCTGCCCTTGTCGTCGAACATCGCTCTTACACGACCCATCGTCGTACCCGACAAGATATTGTCGCCGGTATGCAACGTACCCGTCTGCACGATAATGCTCGCAACAGGTCCCTTGCCCTTATCGAGTTTCGCTTCGATAATCGTACCGCGAGCGGCGCGATCGGGATCGGCTTTCAATTCCTGCATTTCCGCAACGAGATTCACTGCGTCGAGCAATTCGTCGATACCCATGCCCGTCTTCGCCGATACGGGAACAATCATCGTGTCGCCGCCCCATTCCTCGGGAACAAGCTCGTGTTCTACGAGTTGTTGCTTGATACGGTCGGGGTTGATTTCGTGCTTATCCATTTTATTCATCGCTACGATGATGGGCACGTCAGCCGCCTTCGCATGATTGATGGCTTCGATCGTCTGCGGCATGATACCGTCGTCTGCCGCTACAACGAGAATTACAACGTCGGTAATCTTCGCACCGCGCGCACGCATGGACGTGAACGCCGCATGGCCGGGCGTATCGATAAAGGTGATTTGTGTTCCTTTCGCCGTAACCGTGTACGCACCGATGCTCTGCGTAATACCGCCTGCTTCACCGCTGGTAACGGACGTGGAACGAATCTTATCGAGCAAGGAAGTCTTACCGTGGTCAACGTGTCCCATAACGGTAACAACGGGCGCACGGAGCACCAACTTGCTTTCGTCTTCTACGAGCGTCGTATCCATCAACACTTCTTCCGCTGTCTTTTCGGGCTTGTATTCAAGATCTATGCCCATATCCGCCGCCAACAAAGCCGCGTTGTCGTAATCGATGGAATCGTTGATGCCTTTCATGATTCCTTCCTTAAACAAGCGCTTGCTGATCTCCACCGCGGAAACGCCCAACTTCTCGGAAAGCACTTTCAAGGGAATATCCTGCGTCGTCACGACGGCATGCTCGATCTTGATTACGGGAATTTCTTTCTGTTTCTGTTTCTTCGGCGAACGAACCTTTCTGTAACCGGACTTATCTTCATCAAAGTCCTCCACCGTCATGCCCTGTTGACGGACGAGCGTACGCTTAGAAAGAGGTTTCTTTTCGCTATACGTCTTTTCATACGTTTTTTTCTTTGCCGGCACAGAGAACGATTTGGTATCTCTCGTCGCTACGGGAGCCGCCATCTGCATACCGCCCTGCGGACGAGCCGGTCTTGCCGAACCGCTCGCGGCAGGTCTTGCCCCCATGGGACGAGCTCCTTGCGGACGAGGCGGTCTGTCGCCTTGCGGACGAGTCCGGAAAGACGAACTCGGAGTCGTATTCGTCATTTCTACCCCCGGTTTGGCAATATATACGCCCTGTTCCTGTCCGTTACGGAAGTATCGAGGCGCGCGAGGCGCGGCAGGTTGCGCATGACTCGTCTTCGGTGTGAACGTACGAACTCCTTTCTTTTCCTCCGTCTTCGGAGTTTCCGTTTTTTCGACAACTTCCGCCGATTCGGATTTTTCTTCCGCTTTCGGCTCTACGGCGACCTTTTCGACTTTTTCGTTTTTCGGCGTTTTCGGTTTTTCCTCTTGCGCTTCCGTCGGTGCCGTTACCGCTTCTTCGACTTTTTCCGTCGGAGCGGTTTTTGTGGCTTTCTTCGTTTTCTTCGGCGCGTCCGCGGATTTTGCCTCTTCCGAACGTTCGGGTTCGACGACGGGCGCTTCCGTGACGACGGGTTGTTCTGCAACCGTCGCGCCTTCCTCGGCTACGGGTTCCACCGCTTTTTTACGCGTTGTTTTCTTTTTCGATTTTTCTTCCGTCGGCGCCGCAACAGCCGATTCTTCTTTCTGAGGTTGCTCTACGATCGATTCCGTCGCCTGCGCCGCCTCTTCTGCCGCCTTGAGTGCCGCCGCGGCGTCGCGTTCCGCTTTTTCCGTTTCCAAAGCGGAAAGCTTCTTCAGAATTTCCGAAAGGTTCTTCTCTGTGGAAGAAAGACGCTTCTGCAAGCCGCCCAGCTGCTTGTCGTCCAATAACCCTAATACTTTTTCCACATTTTCATATTTTTTTGCCATGTTCAGTCGCTCCCTCCAGAATAGAATTTATATTGCGGCTCGCCGTCGAGCGCGGAAAGTATCGCCGACGCGAGATGTTTGTCCGTCACTGCCACCGCTTTTACTTTTTCGCGATAGGTATGCGCCGCCAACGTTCCGTCGGACGCCGTCAACATCGGACAATCGAATTTTTCTTTTGCTTTTTTTAGGACCTTGCGCGAGTTCTCGCCCAGCGTTTCGTCCGCAATGATCAAGCAGACGCCTTTACGCTGTTTTTCGATATTATCCACGCTGAAAAGGAGCTTCCTCGCGCGAATGCAAAACCCGATATACGTTTCGATTTTACCTTTCGTCAAAAGAGTCCTCCTCGATAGCGCGATACACGCACTCGTCTACGTTCGAGGAAAAAGTTTTGTTTAACAATTTCTTCCCCGTGAGTTTTTTTAAGCATTCCGCACCGTTGCAAATATACGCGCCGCGCCCGGGAGCTTTCCCCGTCGGGTCGACGTAAATTTCTCCGTCTGCGTTTTTGACTACGCGTTGCATCTCCCGTTTGGGTTTCATTTCTCGACAGGCGATACACATGCGCATAGGAATGTTTTTCGTTTTAGGCATTCTTTACTCCTAAATGATCTTCTCGTTTTCTCGCCGTCGCGAGAAATTCGCCAAAAATTATTCTTCCGTGCCTTCTTCGGGCGTCGTTTCGACCGTTTCAATCGTTTCGTCCGTTCCCGATTCCTCGTTTTCTTCGGCTATCGAAGCGAGGATCTCCGCAGCCTCGGGTGAAGACGCGCTCTTCACGTCGATTTTCCAACCCGTCAAACGAGCCGCCAAACGAGCGTTTTGACCGTCTCTGCCGATTGCCAACGACAGTTTGTCGTCGGGTACGATTGCCACTGCGCTGTGGTCGCCTTTCGCCGTTACGGAAATGACCGTCGCAGGCGAGAGTGCCTTATAAATGAACGCGAGCGGATCATCGTTCCAAAGAATGATATCGATCTTTTCTCCGCCGAGTTCTTCCACAACAGCGTTCACGCGCGAGCCGCGATTTCCGACGCACGCGCCGACCGCGTCCACACGAGGATCGTTGGAATAGATCGCCATTTTCGTACGGTGTCCGGCTTCACGGGAAATCTCTTTGACTTCGACAATGCCTTGACCGATTTCGGGAACTTGTTCTTCGAATAATTTTTTCACAAGTCCGGGCGCGGCACGAGAAACCACGATTTGAGAATTCTTACCGCTGTTCTTCACGCGCTTTACGAACACTTTCAAAGTATTGCCGACCGCATATTTCTCGGTAGAAACTCTGTCCTGCGGCGGCATAACGCCCTCGATTTTTTTATCGCCGAGCTCGACGTACACGTTGCGTTCGTCGATCTTACGGATAATACCTTCCATCAACTCGCCTTCTTTGTCCGAGAATTCGGAGAAAGTATTGTCGCGCTCCGTTTCGTTGAGTTTTTGCAAAATCACCTGTTTTGCCGTTTGCGCGGCGATACGGCTGAAATTTTTCGGGAGAAACGTCGTTTCGATGACGTCGCCTACTTTATGGTCGGGGTCAAGCTCCTGCGCGTCTTCCAACGAAATTTCCTTATCCTTATCCGTGACTTCTTCCACGACGTAACGCGCCGCTTTATATTCGATGGTGCATTTTTCCGGATTGATCGTGACCGTCACTTCCGCGCCGCCGTCGTACTGTTTTTTATAAGCCGAAGCGAGTGCGTTTTCAAACGTCTCGAGAAACGCCTCCTGACTAATGCCTTTTTCCCTTACCAAATCGGTAAGCGCCGCAAAAAACTCCTTATTTTCCATGATAATGATTCTCCTGTCTGATTTTCGTGATTTATCCGTATTATTCCCTGCCTTTCGCAGACTGTTTTATTCTAAACCGTCGAAATCGATCGCCCGACAAATTTTTGCGATTTTCGACTTCTCCAATTTCCATTCCCCGTCCTTATCCTCCAAAAATACACAATTCTCGTCGTGACCTTTCAAGGTCGCCTCGAAAAATTTCTTACCTTTGAGAGGAGCAAACAACTTGACTTCCACTTTCGTTCCCGTCGCCTTTTGATAATCCCGATCCGTTTTCAAAGGTCTGTCCAACCCAGGACTGGATACGTTCAGCGTATACGCTTCGCCGAACGTCGGATCGAATTCGTCCAAGACGGGATCGATGGCGCGGTGGAACTTCTCGCACGTGTCCAAATCCACGCCGCTTTCCGTATCGATATACACGGTCAACGCAGGATCTTTTCCTTGTTTAAATTCTATTTCTATGATTTCGATGTTTAATTCGTCCGCAATCGGCCGTAACACCGTTTGCAAGTCCGCTATAGCCTTCGTTTTCATACTTCTCCTTTTTTCGGCTTTACGAAATAAAACGATTGAGAGCGGTCGCAAAACCACTCTCAATAATAAAAGCATTATTAAGTGTTTCTATTATACCACCATTCTATGCGAAACGCAAGCGTTTTTAGCCGTTTTTCAGAAAATTTTTCTTTTTGCGTCTTTGCGTGCGAATTATATGTGTCCGCGAGCCTTGATCAATTCAATGAAAATTTTCGCCGTCACGCAAGCGTCATCGAATGCGCGATGATGATTGAACGTAAAGCCGTAATGGTCCGCCACGGTGTTCAATTTATAGTTACTCAACTGACCTCGAAGCACTTCTTGCGCCAAATGCAACGTATCCATCTGCTTTTTATCGAACATATACCCGTTCTGCTCCCCGTAATACTCCACGAAACGATAATCGAAAGTCACGTTATGCCCGACGAGAATCGCTCCGTCGGTAAATTTATAAAAATCGGCGAGCATCTTTTCCACGGGCGGTGCGCCGATCAAATCAGAGTCCTCGATCCCCGTCAAGTCGATAATTTCTTTCGGCAAACGCTCTTTACATTCGATGAACGAAGAAAATTTCTCCGTCATCTCGCCGTTGACAAGCTTCACCGCCCCGATCTCGATGATTTTGTCCACTCTGCCCATCGCAGGGTTGTTGTTCAGTCCCGTCGTCTCCAAATCAAACACGACGAACGTGTTGTTTTTTAAATCCGCAGGCATTTGCAAGTTATCGAAAAAGCCTGCCTGTTCGTAATCCACGTACGGTTCGGGAAAAACCGTATGATACGCTTTGGGAACGGGTTTGCCTGCACGCGCGACGGGTTCGAACCCCTCGGGCGGCTCGCCGTAATTGATTTTCGAAGTCTTGAACGTCATCATGCCGTTGTACTCTTCGTTGCAACCGCTCAACACGATTTTATCGCCGACTTTGATCTCGCGCACTTTCTCCACCGTAGCCTTTTTCGGGAAATACGTAGTGCGGAGCGCAGACGTTCCGTCCGTCAGAGATACGGAAAAGCGCGTTTTCTCGACGTCCTCGCCCGTCTTTTCGTTGTGACGCGTATACTTGATTTCTTCTATATAAGTCACCGTACCGCAGAGCGCGTAATTGCCCTCCGCGTTTTGACGATCCGCCATATACACGGCGTCTTTCAACACCTCGTCCGTGCCGTCGATTTTATTGTAATTGCAAATGGGGAAGCGACGAATTTCCGCCGGCGTCCATTCTTCTTCCTCCGACTCCGGGAACTCCTCCAACACGCTCTCGTCGCGTTTTTTCTCCACGATTCGAACATTGCCGTAGAACGTGCCGCAAAAAATACTCTTTAGATAATTGCTCACTTCGTCCAAAATTTTTCCGGACTCGAAAAGTCCCTGCTCCCCCGACGCGATATTCACGCAAAAGTGTGCGCCGCTTTGCAGCATTTCCACCTCGATATGCTCCGCTTCTAAAAACGCGGCAGCCGCAGGGAACACCTTCTTTACATACTCATAAATGCGCTCTTTCAAAATCGTCGCGTCCGGAACGCGTTTCACGATTTTTGTCCGCGCGGAAAAGCCGTTCGGCAAATACTTTTGCGAGATCTTTTGCGCGGCGACCTCCTCACTGCCCGTATACGTACGGTCGGTCACTAAAAAAAATTCCGCTGTGCGATCGCGCTTGCAAACGGTAATTCCGCATAAAATCGCGTTTTTCAACCCGTCGTGTCCGCGCAATTCCTCCAAATAACGTTCTGTTTTATTCTCCATCGAGCAATAACCTTATTTCCTTAAAAAATTCTTCTTCGGCATGTTCCGACGACACCTTTTTGAAAGATTTGCCTTTCTTAAACAGCAGACACGAACCATCGCCGCCGGCTATTCCCAAGTCCGCGTCTTTCGCCTCGCCCGGTCCGTTCACGACACAACCCATCACTGCGATTTTCGCCTTTTTTTTATACGGGCGAACAAACTCCGTCACCTTTTCGGCAAGCGACATGCTCTCCCAGCGACATCGTCCACAGGTCGGGCAAGCCACCACCTCCACAAACGAATCGTCCAAGGCGCAGGCGCGCAAAATATTCCGAGCGGCGTCGATCTCTCGCACGGGGTCGTCCGTGAGCGAAACGCGAATCGTGTCGCCGATACCGTTCAACAGCAAACTGCCGATCCCCACCGCGCTCTTGACGATTCCAAACGCCGTCGTTCCGGCTTCCGTCACACCTAAATGCAAGGGATACGCCGTCTTTTGCGCAAGCAACGTATAAGCGCGCACCGTAAGCGGTACGTCCGACGCCTTAACCGAAATCACGATATCCTCTACGCCGAATTTTTCCAAGACACGCACGTTCGCGAGTGCGCTTTCCACTAACGCCTCCGCGCTCCTGCCGTATTTATCGAGAAAATGTTTTTCGATACTGCCGGTATTCGAACCGACGCGTACGGGAATCTTATGCGCTTTTATGCAATCCGCCACGTATTGAATTTCCTTTTCTTCTCCGATATTGCCGGGATTGATACGGACTTTGTCCGCGCCGTTTTCTATCGCCGCCACGGCAAGTTTCGGGGAAAAATGGATATCCGCCACGAGCGGTAAACGAATACTCGACTTTACCGCTTTTATCGCGGCGGCGTCCGCCTCGTCCGCAACTGCCGCGCGAACGATCTCGCAACCTGCCTCCTGCAGAGCGTTTATCTGCGCGATCGTCCGTTCCGTATCGGAAGTTTTCGTCGTCGTCATCGATTGAATTTTCACCGAGCTACCGCCGCCGACCGCTACGCCGCCTATCGTCACTCGTTTGGTATTTTCACGCGTTGTCATGATTTTTCTCCGTCTTTTTATCCGCTTTCATCAATTGTTTCAGCTCCGCCATAAAAGAAGAGATATCCTTGAACGAACGATACACGGACGCATAGCGCACGTAGGCAACTTCGTCCGTCTTTTTCAAGCGTTCCATGACCATCTCCCCGATCTCTTTGCTGGAGATCTCGCATTCCATACTATTATACACCTGCCGGGCAATATCCGACACAATCTCGTCGATTACCGACATGGGAACGGGGCGTTTTTCACAGGATTTGATAATGCCGTTACGGATTTTTTCCTCGTTGAACGCCTGCCTCGTTCCGTTATTTTTCACGACTAAAACAGGCGTGACCTCTATCGTTTCGTACGTCGTAAATCGTCTGCCGCAGTCGCAACATTCCCGACGACGACGAATGGATTTATCGTCGTCGGAGGCACGGGAATCCACCACCTTGCTGTCCGTACAATTGCAATATAAGCACTTCATATTTTTTCCTCACTCAACGCGTACACGGTACGGCGTTTTTATTATTCGTTCAATACACGGTAGGCTCATTTATCGAATATGACGAAACTGTCCTTAACGCTCCAATTCCAGTTCTCGTCCCACATCTTCGCGCAATATTTTTCATTCTCGTCGACAATCCTTGCCGACCAAAGTTGCATCGTGTCCGTCTTTTTCGATTCGTCGTCGCGCTGGAACAAATACGCAGATCGTGCCGTACCGACGATCGGCGCGTTCGTCAATCTCTGATACCGAAGATAATACGTATAGCCGTTAAACGACACGCCGTCTTGGGCGTAGTCGGCATTTCGTGCTGCATGTAAAGCCTCGTTGTATTTATCCTGTTTCATCGTTTTCCACGATCCGCTCTCCGACAAAACCGTCTGCATGTATTCGTTATGATAACCGCCACCGTCGCAACCGCTCGCCGACGAATACCAATTCACGCGCGCGTACATCGTTCCGTCCGTGATATCGATCGTTCCGATATCGTAGTTCTTTTTATCCTCGAAACGATATGCTTTTTCGAAATCGGGATAACGAGCCGCAGATATTTCCGCTGGAACGTAATCGATCCGATACAACACCGCATTCTTATGCGCCGTATACGTATCCGTTTCGCCCTCTTTCGTCGTATATTCGTAGGTATCTAAATCGTATACATATAAATATTGTTTCTGCGGCGTCAAAATCCACTCCGCATAAGAATCGCCCTCGAACAGCGTCTCGGTCTCTTTCATTCCCATATCGAACCATTCGAGCTTCACAAGTCTATCCTCGCTTTCATCGCCCGTTTTTTTACGTCTGGTTTCGATAAGATACCCTACCGAGCCGCCCTCGTCGATAAATTCCGCGTCTTTCGTGTAGCCGTCCTCCGCCTGCAAATTGCAAACGAGTACGGGATCACGCTCCCACTCCCAAGCGGCGGCATACAGCAAAGTCCCGTCCGTCGTATTGACGTAATTTTCATAATACCTTTTCGATACACACGTGAAATCGTCGTATTTTCCGTCGTCCGTTTTCACGATATCGCCGTTGCCGTCAATCACGACGCGCACGTTTTTGCTTTCATATCCGTCCGGAATGTTTTTGCCCGAATTGTCTTCTTCCCATTCGTAGCTTCGCCATCCGCTCAAAACAATGTAATTTCCCGATAATACGAAATCGACGGAATACGGCTCATACACCTCGAGCAATCCCCGCACGTCCGTTGCCTTTCTTTGCGTATATAACAACGTCTTCGAGCTCTGCGTCAAAACGTCGTACGCCACTATGCACGCGTCATTGCGAGATTGCATCGAAAGTACCATATAGATCGTATTCCCGTATATGGCATAATCATTGCAAGCCGTAACGGAATAGGTTTCGTCTCCGAGCGTCACGCTCTGCACGAGCGTTTCCTCGCTCTCCCCCGTCGTCTTGCTCTTCACGTTGCCGCAGTAGACGTAGTTACCGTCCCATTCCCCGTACTTTTCGGGAACAAGCTCGTCAAACGTGACATTGGTCGCGCCCGACGCAGGCTCTTTACAAGATGCCATGTTCAACAATGCGGTAAACGCCGTCAAACCTGCCAACATGATACAAACCAATTTCTTTTTTTGCATAGTTTATCCTCCGTCATATATTTTTTATCGCATGCACATGTGCATGTTATTCGATTCGTACATGGTATGTACATTTCTTGTTCAACTCATACACGGTATGCCCGTTCAATTCTTTTTACCTTTCCGTTCCCGAATTTTTTTCACTTCGCTTTCGTAACCGCACTCACTCGGAACGTAATAAATTTTATCTTTGAGCGAATCGGGCAAATACTGTTGTTCCACGTAACCGCCGTAGTCATGCGGATACTTATACAACGCCTTATTCGCTTTATCCGCCGCACTACCGTAGCTGTTATCTTTCAAATACGGCGGAACGTTATCGTCGCGCATTTCGCGAGCGTCCGCCTGCGCCGCAAACATTGCCGTAACGACGGAATTGCTCTTTTCCGCTTCGCAAACGTAAACGATCGCCTCGGAAAGCGGCAACATCGCCTCGGGATACCCGATTTTTTCGAGCGCGTACATTGCCGAAGTCGCCATTTGCAACGCGCACGGATCTGCCATACCCACGTCCTCCGCAGAATGCACGACGAGTCGTCGCGCTACGAGCATGGGATCTCCGCCCCCCTCGATGATGCGCATGGCATAATACAAAGCCGCGTTTGCGTCACTGCCACGCAAAGATTTACAAAAAGCCGACAAAAAATCGTAATAGGAGTCCGTATTATAGGACAAAGCCTTCCGCTGAATCGATTGTTCCGCGTCGGCGAGCGTGATTCTAACACACCCCTCTCCGTCCGGCTCCGTCGTCATGGCGGCAAGCTCCAACGCGTTGTATGCAGAACGCAAATCTCCGCCAGCCGTACGCGCGATATGCAATAACGAATCGTCGTCCACGGAAAGCTTCAGCTTCCCCAACCCCTTATGACGATTGGAAATCGCCTTTCGGAGCGCGCCGATAATGTCCTCCTCCGTCAAATGCTTAAATTCGAACACGCGACACCGCGACACGATTGCGGGCGTCATCGCAGCGTACGGATTTTCCGTCGTCGAGCCGATAAACACGATCGTGCCTTGCTCGATCGCGGGCAACAGCGAATCGCTCTGCGTTTTATTGAAACGATGACACTCGTCCAACAACAGATAGGTACGTTTTCCGTACAATTTCAAATTTTCTCTTGCCGTTTCCACCGCTTTTTTCACGTCCGCCACCCCGGCGTTGACGGCGTTAAGTTTGACGAACTCCCCGTCCGTACGAAGCGCGATGATATTCGCGAGCGTCGTTTTACCGCACCCCGGAGGGCCCCAAAAAATGCAACTGCCGAGCCGATCGGTCGCAATCGCGCGGCGTAGCAAAGAACCCTCCGACACGATGTGTTTCTGCCCGATGAATTCGTCTAACGAGTTGGCGCGCATGCGCTCCGCCAATGGCTTCGCCGTTTCTTCGTTTCTGTTAAAATCAAATAAATCCATACCCGTCATTCCAAAGTTTTTTTCAAGCTCTCGCCCGTCAAGCGCTCTCTGCGCGGTCAATCCCTGCAATACGCCCCGAGCACCTTGCACTCCAACGTATTTTCGCGGATACAATCGAGCATTTCGCGCGTATCGCTCGACGCGATATCGCATTCCGCCTCGATAAAGAAGCGGTATTCGCCCGGACGATTTTTGACGGGACGACTCTCGATTTTCGTCATATTGATCGAATGCCGCGCGATTAAGCGCAACAGCTCCGCCAAGCTCCCCGGACGATGCAAACACGCCGCCGAAAAAAAGATATACTCGCTATGCGCAGGTAAATTTTGTTCGCCTTTTTTTACGAGTAAAAAATGCGTATAATTATTCTTCTCGTCCGAAATGCATTCTTCGCTCATCACAAACCCGGCGCGAAGATTTTCCGTATGCGCACCGACGATCGCCGCACTCTTACCGGACTCATCCTCAAATGCCCTCGCCATGCCGAAACCGGTGGACTCCGCCTCGCGCAAGGAGGCAAAAGGTAAATTTTTCGTTAAATACGACGCGCATTGATCGAGTGCCTGTCTGTGCGAATACACTCTGCCGACGTCCGACAGCTTAATACCTTCTTTATATACAAGCCTGTGATCCACGCGCAGAACGCGCTCCTTCACGGCATACAATCCGTCAAAATCCTGCAACAAATCGAGATTTTGCGATACGCCGCCTTGGATACTGTTTTCAATGGGAATAGCCGCCGCGTCCGCCCTGCCGTTTTTTACCGCCTCCAGCACTTCCGGAAAATTTCGAAACGGAACGCACTCGTCCCAGTCCCCGACGACGAACTCGCCCGTGGACTCCGTTTTCAAGAATGCCTTTGCAGCAAGATGCGAATAGCTGCCTTCCGGTCCTAAAAATGCAATTTTCATAAGCCTTTATACCTGTTCCGCAATGTTGCAGAGCAACCATTCGGTATCTTCCCACCCGAGACAAGGATCGGTGATGGATTTCCCGAACACTTCGTCGTGTTTTTGATTTCCTTCGACGAGGAAGCTCTCGATCATGAACCCTTTAATGATTTTCTTGAAGTTTACGTCGAAACGACGATTTTGCATCACTTCCTCCGCGATACGAATCTGCTGTTTGAATTGTTTGGCGGAATTGGAATGATTGCAATCGATGATAATGGCAGGATTCTCCAATTTACTGCCGCGATACATCTCCTCGAGCTGCATGACCGTTTCGTAATGGAAATTCGGCACGTCCGCGCCGCTACCGTCCACGCCGCCGCGCAAAATCGCATGCGCATACGGGTTACCGCCCGAACTGACCTGATAGTTACGATATTTGAACACCTGCGGACTCTGCGCCGCAAAAATGGAATTCACGAGCGCGATAATGTTTCCGCTCATGGGATTTTTTAATCCGACAGGAGCGTCGATTCCGCTCGCCACCTGACGATGAAGCTGATCCTCTACACTGCGCGCGCCGACCGCGTGGTAAGAAAGCAAGTCTTCCACATACGGCGTGTTTTCGGGATAAAGCATTTCGTCCGCCGCCGTCAATCCGGATTCGTTAATCGCCGCCAAATGCAACGCTCGAATACTGCGAATCCCTCTCGCGATATCAGCCGCGCCTTCCGGATCGGGTTGCAAAAACATGCCCTTATAACCGACGCCTTTCGTACGCGGTTTATTCGTATAAATTCTGGGAACGATCACCAGCTTGTCCTTTACTTTCTCGTTCAGTTTTCCGAGCCTCGAGATATACTCGAGCGTCGGAGCAGGTTCGTGCGCGGAGCAAGGTCCGACGACGACGAGCAATTTCTCGCTACGCCCTGCGATGACGTCGCGAATTTCCGCATCGCGCTGTTTCTTGATTTCCTGCATTTCCTTGGTCATGGGGGATTCCGCGATGAATTCCTCGGGTTCCGGAATAAAATACTGTTTTTCCAACATTTTTCTTTCTCTCCTCTTTTGTTTTTTACTTTTCGTTGCGACGAGCCGTTTCGTTTTCGCGACGCAACGCAAAAATGTATTCTTTTACTTCTTTCGTTACGTATTCGTCAATCGGCGTGCCGAACCGCAAACTGTTGCGTACCATAGACGAACTGACGTGTAACAATTCCTGACGACAAGGCAAATACACCGCCACAAGTTCCCTATCGAGCTTCCGACTGGCGTAAAAATTCGAGTTTTCATAATCTAAATCGGTGCCGTTTCGGATCCCGCGAACATAAAATTCCGTCTTTTCCCGTTGCAACAGCTCCGCCACCGTACCCGAAAACGTAACGATTCGCACGCGTTCGTTCGCCCCGAACGTCAGCCGCAACATCTCTTTTCTCTGCTCCGTGTCAAACATCGGATTCTTCAACGGATTGACCATGATCGCCACCACGACTTCGTCGAAAATCTTCAAGCAATCCTCTATCGTCGCCTTATGTCCGAGCGTCGGCGGATCGAACGACCCTGCAAACACACATTTTTTTACGTCGGAATTCATACGCGCGCCTCCTTTCTAAAAAAGGTTAAATACGTTTTCCCGTACTTCCGCTCGTCATATTTTTCCAAGCCGTCGACGTCGCCCTCGAAAGGTCGATCGCGCTCGTATACAGCAATGCCTTTTTCCGTCAACAAGCCTTTCTGCGCGATTTTTTCCAACGCTAAACGACCATAATCGAACCGATAAGGCGGATCGATAAAAATCAAATCGAACTGCCCGCGTACGCTCTCCAAGCAAACGGAAAAATCATAACCGACCACTTTTGCCTCTTCGCCGTTCACGGCAATATTCAACATGGCAAGATTTTTTTTCAAAATCGCCAAGCTTTCTTTGGCGCAATCGTTAAACACGACCTCCTGCGCTCCGCGCGACAGACTTTCTATGCCGAGCGCGCCGCTCCCGGCGAACAAATCGAGTACGCGCGCGCCGTACATTTTCAAAGATAATATATTAAAAAGCGATTCTTTGGCTCTGTCCGAAGTCGGACGCACGTCCTCCCCCGGAAACCCCGTCAAAACTCTGCTCCTGTATTTGCCGCCTATAATTCTCATACCCGTCTCCGATTATTTACGTTTTTTAGGCTTCGTACCAGGCAATCCGCCGTAATTGATTTTTTTCTCTCTTTGTGCCTCTGCCGCCGCTTTATCGGCAAGCATCTGCTGACGAACCGCCTTATTTCTGCGCGCATACGCACCGCAAATGTAAAATACCCCCGATACGATAATAGGAATGAGTACAAATAAGAAAGACCATGCATAACTAACGATATTCGCCACCGTTCCGGCTTCTTTCGCCAAAGCGATCTGTTGGCTGTTATAACAATAGAACGGCAAAATCGCCCAACCTGCAACGAAAAGCAAGATAACGACCGCGACGCTCAACGCGCCACCGTTCAAACCGTTGTCGATTGCATTTTGATTTGCCGTGAATACAATGCTCCCGATGAGATTGAATAGCATCATGATTGCGCCGACCACAAAGCCTTTCCATTCACGATACTCTTTCGCGACGTCATGCGAGGACATTTTGTAGGCGTTGCCAAGATCGTCCATACTCGTTCGCTTAATATTGCCCGAAACGAGCATTTCGTAATGACTGCCGCCGTTTGCCCACATGATCAGCGCGTTGTAAGCCGCCGCCGCAAGCGCAAGCCCGATCGCCCACATGAGCTTCGTATTATCCCACGTGATGCTCTCACCCTTCATAGAAACCATCATCAGCACCATGCTCGCACAAAAGTACATGAACATCGCAGGAATTGCCATTTTTACGAGCGTCCAGACATATTTGCCGCCTCTTTTTATCTTTCCCTTTTTCTTTGCCATCTTCTTATTCTCCGGTGTAAATTATTAAGATTTAATATCGTTAATGAAGATTATCGATATTGAACGTCATTATCATAAGGTTGTCCGAGAAATCGGCGGGCAAGAACGATTTATTCTCTGCCCGATTCGAGTCAATACCAATCGTAAACAAACTCCGCCCGACGCGTTGCCGCGCACAAGACTTCATAGGAAATCGTACCTGTTTTTTGCGCCGTATCCGCCGCATCCGTCAAGACAGGAATCCATGCGCCCGTTTTTCTTGCGCCTTTGCGGATACATACGTCCATGCATAAGCAATTCAGTTGCTCCTCTGCGCCTACGACGCCGTTCTCTCGCGAACGCAAAAACCCGTCCGCATAGCCGTAACGACACACGCTCAACGCGTCGCCCGACTCCAGCTGTAACGGCGTACCGTATCCGGCTCCGCCAAATTCGTAAGCGCGCGTCTCCACTACCTGCGCAAAAACCGTCATACCTTTCCTTAACGAAAAGACATTGTGCATGTTGCGCGCGCCGTCGGGCAAGTAGCCGTACAGTCCGATCCCCACGCGCGTCATGTCGTAAAGAAACTCTTCGCCGAGCAACGCCGCATAAGTACCGCCGAAATGCGCGGTCAACGTCGGGAAATAGGCTCTCGCCGACGCGATCGCTTCGTCGAAAATTGCCTTTTGACGATAAGCGACGTCCCACTCGAACGTATATAAATGCGTATAGATTCCCTCGACGCGTACGCCGGCAGAAGAGAGCAAAGCGCAAACTTTCGCGACGTCCTCCTTCCTCAAACCGTAACGATTCATGCCCGTATGAATCTTCAAATGCACGCGCGCCGCTTTTCGCCGCTTGGCGCAGACGTTTGCCAACAGCTCCGCCGAAGCAAGATCGCCTATCGTTGCAACGAAATCGTTGTCGAAAAACGCAATTGCCTCCTCGTCTGTCCGCGGCGGCGTAAACACCAAAACGTCCTTTCCGCACGCAGCCAACCGAATCGACATCGCCTCGGGCAACAATGCGACGGCAAAGCAATCCGCTATCCCTTCGAGCGCGTTTACGACCTCTTCCGCGCCGTGACCGTAGGCGTTCGCCTTCACCACCGCACAGAGCTTTTTCTTCGTCAACGCCGAAAACAGTTCCGCGTTACGACGTATATTTCTCAAATGAATATTCGCCTTAATTTTCTGCACGATCCATCGTATGCGATCGTTGCAAAAAGTGTGCGTTATGCTCCGAATATGATGCGGTGACAGTTATCGCACTCAATCGAACCTCCGCCCGTCAAGCGGTTGCGCGCCGCGAGCGGCGGTTCCATGCCGCAAAACGGGCATCGATTTCCCGACAATTCCCCTGCGATGGGGAAAATCCGCTCCTTTCGCTTCGTTTGATAAATCTCCATCATTTCCTTGGGTACGTCTTTCGCCGCCTTGGCAAGCTTCGCTTCGATCTCCTTCTTTTCGGGTTCTTTTGCTGCTTTTACCGCCTTGTATTTTTCGAAAACGTCCGTGTATTGCTTCTGCACGGAAATGACCTGTTTTTTCAGCTTTTGATACTCCGCGTCCGTCTCTTTGATGTTCGCCGTCAACGTAGCCAGCTCCGCTTTCAATTTTTTGAGCTGCTCCGCAAGCGACTGCGCTTTTTTTCTGTAAAAAGCGATATCCGCGCCGCCGTTCACCAATTCGTCGAGATTCTCAAAATCGTTCAACGTTTCTTCCGTTTTCAAGTACTTTTTTGCGAGCTCCGACGCTTCGTTCTTGAGTGCGACGGCTTTTGCGTCCAAGGAATCCAGTTTCTCCGGCGCGGTTTCCAAAAACTTCTTCACCTTAACGTATTCCTTTCTCTCGTCGCAACCGGCAAGTTCGCGTTCTAACTTGTACAAGTCCTTGTCGATCTCCTGATAGCTCAAAATTGCTTTTACCTGTTCCATATCGTTCTCCTCCCGTCAAAGCAGGTACTCGTCCGTGTGGAATACACACGGTACCGTCACCCGTCGACAGATTTTTTCATAATATTTTTCAAAGCCGTAATTTTCCGACGCATAGTGCGTCATCGCAATCACCGCCAAACCCGATTCCGCCGCCATCGTAAGCACGTGATGCTTAAAATCCGCCGAAATTAGAACGTCCGCGCCGTTTTCCTTCGCAAACAGCACTGCGGCTCCGTCCGCGCCTGCGCCGCAAAAGCTCGCCGCTCTGCGTACGCGCTTTTCCGCGTCGCCGTAAAACGTGATACGCTTGGAGGAAAAACGTTCTTCCACGTTTTTCACAAGCTCTCCCAGAGAAATTTCGGGAACGTCGTATACTCTGCCGTAGCCGCACGATTCAAAATCCTGCATTCTCGTATACGTCCCGACGTCACCGCCTGCGGAACGAGCGATTCCTTGCGCCAAGCTCTCGTCGATACCGCCCGGCGCACAATCCAAATTAAGATGCATCGACAAAACGGATATGCCGTTTCGCAAACATTTTACGAGTTTTTGCTCCGTGAAATCGTCGGCATCAAACCGCGCGTGATCGATTTTTCCGTAAATCGCAGGGTGGTGCGTGAAAATCAAGTTTGCTCCCGTTTGCAACGCTTTTTCGATCGCCGCGAAAGACAAATCCAGCGAAAACACGATACCCGTTATTTCCTCGCCGCAATCTAACAAAACGCCGCTGTTATCATACGCGCCGAACTCGGCACAATACCGATCGCTGAGTCTTTTCGGCGCAAGTGCGTCCGCGATTTCGTAAATTTCACTTAATTTCACCGTTCAATACTCCTTGTAAACGTTGTTTTCTCTCTTCCAACGCGCGGCGACTCTCCGCCTGCAACGCAGGACGAGACAAATATTTGTCCGTATTCCGTATCGTTTTTTCGATTTTCTCCACAAATGCTTTCGGCATTTTCGCTAAATTTTCTCTACCGAATTCATACTCTGCGTCCGAGTAACCTCGTACCTGTCCCCCTGCTTTTTGATTTTTTCCGCAAATTACGTCATAATATTTTTTATCGCAGAAGGTAAAATCACGCTCGATGCAAGCTCCGTTTTTCAACAAATACCGACGAAGTTTTTCCGTATCGTGCATCGGTTGAAAAACAAATTTTTTGGGAATAAAACCGTACTTGTCGTCCGATAGGATTTCCACGATCTCGCTGCCGCCCATACCGGCAATAAGCACCTCGTCCACGTCTTGCCCCACGCCGAAAAATCCGTCGCCGAGCACCGAAACGGCTCTTCCGTCCGCCAGATAGTCCGCAAGGAGCGTTTCCGCTTTTCGCAAACTCCCCTGACTGACATCGGACAAAATCGCCTTACGGCATAAGCCGTTTTTCAACATATACTCCGAACAATAGCCGTGGTCGCACCCGACATCCGCAAAAACATCCGCCTTTCCCAGTAACGAACACAGCATATCTATGCGCTTGCCGTAACCCATTATTCCAAAAAGTCTTTGAGTTTCTTGCTCCGCGAAGGATGGCGAAGTTTTCGGAGTGCCTTTGCCTCGATCTGACGAATACGCTCCCTCGTTACGTTGAATTCTCTGCCGACTTCTTCGAGCGTACGGGGGCGACCGTCGTCGATGCCGTAACGCAAACGCAATACCTTTTCTTCTCGCGGCGTCAGGGTATCCAACACACCGAGCAACTGTTCCTTCAACATCGTAAACGCCACGGAATCGCTGGGCGTCGTCGTCTTTTCGTCCTCGATAAAGTCGCCGAGATGGCTGTCCTCTTCCTCGCCGATAGGCGTTTCCAAAGATACAGGGTCTTGCGCGATTTTTTGAATCTCGCGCACGCGCTCCTCCGTCACGCCCATTTTCTCCGCGATTTCCGAAGGCAAAGGCTCTCTGCCGAGTTCCTGCAACAAAAGACGTTGCACACGCGTCAAGCGATTGATAGTCTCCACCATATGCACGGGAATACGAATCGTACGCGCCTGATCGGCAATTGCACGCGTGATCGATTGACGAATCCACCACGTCGCGTACGTAGAAAATTTGAAGCCCTTTTGATAATCGAACTTCTCCACGGCTTTCATCAACCCGAGATTTCCTTCCTGTATCAAATCCAAAAACAGCATGCCGCGCCCGACGTAGCGTTTCGCAATGGAAACGACCAAACGCAAATTCGCCTCCGAAAGGCGTTTCTTCGCCGCCTCGTCGTTTTCTTGCATGCGTTTCGCCAAATCGATCTCCTCGTCCGCCGACAACAACGGCACGCGCCCGATGTCCTTCAGATACATCTTGACGGGGTCGTCCAACCCGATGTCGGAAAGTGCCTGCTCGAACAATTCTCTGTCACGTTGCTCTTCGTCCACAACCTGAATTCCTGCCTCGCTCATCGTCTTGTAGACAAAATCCATTTGATCGGGCGTCATATCGAATTTTTCGATGATATCCAACAACTCGTGATTGTTGATGTTGCCTTTCTTGGAGTATTTTTCGATAATACTCGCCAAGAGTTCTTTGAGCTTTTGCTCGGATATAGTCATTTTTATCCTCCGTTTATACAAACAGTTTTCTGTTTTTTCCTTATTTTCCGCTCTTTAACGCGTTTTTCTTGCGAATGCATTCGCCGAGCCGTTTCGCGATATCTTTTCGCGCCTCTTCTTCCTCCGCCCTGGCGTACGCTTCGTTCAGGTCGGCGATTTCCGTCTCGATTGCCTGCATTTTCAAGGTCTGCACGCTGTCGCAAAAGAATTTTTCCGCAACCGCGCCGCTCAGCTTTTCCCCGTAGTTCAAATCGAGAATTTCATTGAGTTCCTCGCAATTCTCGTCTAAAACCTCGAACAGCTCGCTCGGGCGAATACGCTCGTTTGCCCGTTCGCGCTCCTCGATATAATTCGCCACCACTTTATGCGTCTCGTCGAAAACGGGCAATTCCGCAACGTTCAACGACTTCGCATACGGAGCGGAAAAAAGTTTCGCCGCCAAAATAAACCGCAACGCTTTCTTCTGCTTGTCCGCACCTGCCGCCGTCTCCGCGAGCTTGTCCTGCGGCAAAGCGATCGTCTGCGGTCGATCCTCATTCGGCAAATTACGCAGATCGCGTTCCAACGCTTGATAACTGACTCCCGTTTTATCGCGGAGCTTCTTCAACAGCTCTTCCTTGACGCTCTCGCTATCCGCGGAACGCACAATCCGCAACGCTTCGGATAAAAACCTGCGTTTCTCTTCCGTTCGCGTCAAGTCGAACTTACGCTCCAAAGCGTGCAACTTATAATCGATCAACGGCATCGCCGCATCCAAACATTTTTGATAGGCTTCACGTCCCTGTTTTGCGACATCGTCGGGGTCGAGCCCCTCCGGCATCGGCACGACGCGCACGCGCAACGACTCGCCGTCCAAGATCTCCAATCCGCGCAAATCGGCTTTCTGTCCTGCAAAATCTCCATCGTAACTGATCAACACGTTATCCGTATAACGCTTGATGAGCCGCGCCTGCTCTTTCGTTAACGACGTACCCATGGACGCGACGACGTTCCGAAATCCTGCCTGATACAAAGATACGGTATCCATGTACCCCTCCACGATGATCACCTCGTTGATCGCCTGTTCGCGTTTCAGTTTTTTCAACAAATTGATATTGTAGAGCGTCCTGCTCTTGTTGAACAACAACGTTTCTCTCGTATTTTTATACTTCGCGAAGTCGGATTTTTCCAACAATCTTCCGCCGAACGCCACCACTTCGTCGAACGCGTTAATAATGGGGAACACCAAACGTCCTGCCTGGGAATCCACCAGATTCCCGTTGCGGTTTTCGGCGCAAACGCCGCTGTCGATCAAGTCCTCGCGCTTGTACCCTTTAGACTGCAAATAATCGGGCAATTCGAAGAAATCCAAAGACGCGCCGAGGCCGAATTTTTTCACGGTCGTCGGCAACATTCCGCGACGATCGATGTATTGCAAATGCTCGTCCGCGCGCGGATCGCCGCCGTATAAATTCGACAAATAGAACCTTGCCGAATCGAGCAATATCGCCGCGAGCGTATCGCGTTTTTTTTTCATCTGTTGCGCTTTTTCATCGTTGTAGCCGTTTTCGGGAACGGTCATTTTCGCGCGAGCCGCCAAGATCCGCACCGCGCTCATAAAATCCGTAGACTCGATTTCTCGGACAAAACGTAACACGTCCCCCGACGCGCCGCAACCGAAGCAATGATAAAACTGATCTACTTGATTCACGGCGAACGAGGGAGTTTTCTCATGATGAAAAGGACAACATGCCCAATAGTTGCCCCCTCGCCTGTCCAAAGGCACGTAACTGCCGATCACTTCGACGATTTCGTTTCTTTCTTTGAGCGCGCGCAAGAAGTCTTGAAATTCTTGATTGTGTCCTCTTGTATCGATCACGTAAACTCACCTCCCATCGAAAACTACGGCTATATATTATTAATTCGACAAAAGTTCTTTTTTCCCTTTTTTTTGCGTAAAAATAATTAAAAAATTTTTATCTTTCCTATATTCTTTCCCGTTTTATCGCCGATTAAACCATTCCCGCTCCGTTTCGACGAATAAATACGAAACAAAACGGTACGAAATCAAATAAGCAACGGAAAAATCGAATATTTTTCCGTTGCTCACTCAATAAATAATATGCCCGTTCTTTGTTTTATTGGCTATTCGAGGCGCGTCCGATGCTCCAACTCGTAGGCTCGATAGACAGCTTATCCGTTTTCGTTCCGCTTTTTACATAATTTTTAGCGACGGCATTTCCCTCTGCACTGCCCTTGGCAACCCAAGTACCGTATTCCTTTTGCAAAATGGTTTTATATACGGGCATAACCAACGTATTTCCGGCTGTCCAATCGCTTTCTACCTCGTTGGGATCAAACATGTACAAATGAAATTCCGTATCGGAAATATAATGAAATAAAAAGGAAAGCGTATAGTTATAAGAAGCGTCCAGTATGGCATTCGTATAAGAATCATCCTCCATACTGCCGTATTCCTTTTTATCACATATATTTTGTATCGTGTATCTACCCCAAGCATCGTTAAGACCGGTATATCCGTTTTCAAAAATACAACTCAACAGGTAATAATAATTGTCATTATTAATAGCATCATTCGGCAGGACCTCGTCGACTTTATAGAAAAACGCGCCTAAATCCACCCTTGCGTTGTCGTCTTTGGTCGGAGCGTCCTCCGTGGCATATTGCCAAGCGGCATACGCGCCGCCTGTCATGCACACCGACAAGAAGAGCGATAAAATGATCAAAATTTTTCCACTCGCTTTCATCGCTCACCTCCGATTTTTCGACAGTTTGAATCGTTCCAAAAGTTTCTTATGACGCCGTATCGCTTTGCGACCTTTGCGGAATTTCTTCCGCCGTTTCGTCGTTTTTCGACGTCTATGTTTTCGCCATGGTTTATACGACTTTTTCCGTCGTTTCGACGGCTTACGCTCCCGTTGCGTCTCGTCGTTTTGCGCCGTTGTCGCGCACTCCGCTATCCACACTCTCTTTAGCTTTTCTCGTTCGATTTTTCGCTCCATGAGCGGAATTGCAACCACACCGAATATCAGCAAAAGGAAGCACAAATACCCTGCCGGCGATTGCATGAATACGATAAAACTCCCGATGAACGGAACACGCTCGCCACGATAAATACCGCGCATCTGCGCGTAGGAAACCATATACTTGTCCCGTCCCTCCACGGCGTCGCCTTGCAAAACGAATAAACGCCCGTCCGGATGCTCCGTATTCGGTTCTTCTATTCCGACGATGCGATGCACGATCAACTCGCCCTTTACCGAGCGATAGACGACAATATCGTACAATTCCAAATCGAATTCGTCGGGAAGACTATGCGTCACGATCAAGTCGAATCGAGCAAACTGGTCATCCAAATCATTTTCGAACAAATATCGATTTTTCTCACTCTTTTCCGCCATCGAGCTACTGTACACGACGCGCACGACGGGAAACGCCCATGCCGTGTCTTTTTCGAATATTTTCAAACACATCGATCCGCCGAACATCGTAATCGCAACGATACACAAAACAGCGGAAAACACTTTTTCCGCTACACTGCAACTTTTTCGTTTTGTTTTTCGGTTTCGATATTCCGACAAAATCTTTTCGTCTTCCGAACCGCTACGAATAAGTTTCAGCAACAGGCTCGCCGCAAACCATACCAACGCCGTAAATACGACCGTCAACAGCGCGAATACGATAAAACACATCAGGAATACGTAGATTTCATATGTGGTCATAATCATTTATAAAAGCGATCTATGCCCCACAGCCAACGCTTTCGCCGGTACGGATCCCGCGAAAACCTTAGGGGGATAAATCGCTTTTCCTATCTCGCTCTTATTCATGCGGCATTCCGCCGCCATGCATCGCCTTACGCGCTTGTCTTTTCGCTGAACGTCAAAGTAAACGTAGGTTGCCCTTTATCGATTACTTCGTCCTTGAATTCGTTATACTTTGTGAGCGTCGACAATTCAACGTTCGACAACGTAATGCAATTCACAAAATCCGCCGCCGTAATCGTCCACTGCGTCGAACCGCCGACATTATTTTGCTCCAACGTAGCCGTATTTACTGTAAAGAGTGCCGTCACACCTGTATCGTATGCAAAGTCATGCGTACCTTCCGAATAGCTGATTGTACACAGTAAATTGATGGTATCGGCCTCCGAGCCGTGCGTCGTATCGGGCGTATAAGAAACAACGATTTCTCCCGAATAAACAAGTTTCGCGGTATAATTCGCCGTATCGGTTTGATCAAGCGAAAGAGTCAAAGTATTCGATTCTACCTTGATTTCGCCCTTCGGCGTTGCGTCTCCCAATGCCTCGATCGTTACCGTGTTCGTAGTCGTAACGTTCTCCACAGCACCCGTCGCGTATTGCCAAGTTGCATATACGCCGCCAATCGTAAGCGTCAACGCCGTCGCCGCCAATGTTACCAATTTTTTACTCATATTTTTAATTCTCCTAAAAAATTTTTATCATGTTATTCTTTTGTGCCAAATTTTAGTTTGTAAATACATACACTTATTATTATACCCCCCCCCCCCCCCCCCCTCCCCCCCTTCCCCCCCCCCCTTTTTTTTTTTTTTTTTTTATTTTTTTATTTTTTTTTTTTTTTATTTTTTTTTTTTTTTCTTTTTTTCCACTATTTTTTTTTTAACATCTTTTTTTTTTTTTTTCCCCCCCCCCCCCCCCATTTGTCAAGCGTTTTCACCCCGTTTTTTGAAATTTTTTTAGGAAATGTTAAAATTTTTTTGAATTATCCACAATTATAGTGCACTTCCCCTCAAAAAATGCCGCCACAAAAAAATACGAGCGAGAAAAAGTCGCGACAAACGGCTAAAAAATAAAAAACACTGCCTTTTTTGAAAAAGATATTGATAAATCCATTGACAAAAGCTTCATTTGCATATATAATAATATGTACAAATATACATAAACGGAGGGTTTTTATGAAAATTTCAAAAAAGCTGTGTGTTATTTTAGCATCTTCAGCGGCAGGCGTAGTAGTTGCAGGGTCGACAACCGCAGGGATTATTACCAATTCCCCAAAAAATGTGATGTCGAATGCAATCGGCGGATTCTTCGAGGACTTCACGAAACGCGATGAAATCGAACCGATCTACAATATGTTACAAAAAGGTTCGCTTTCGTTTTATTTGTCGGAAATAAAACAAGCCGAAGAAAATCTTATCGCAGGACAAGAATACTCGGGCACGATGTATTTCTCCAAAGACGCATTCGCCATAGAGGATTTGAACATTAACACAGGAGATTTCCACATTGCCGGTGACGTATATCTCACCAACGATTTGCTTTACATCAACGAAACGGAACTGTTCGATTTCGAATGCGGAATATCTACCAAAGATATGATTTGGGATTTTGAACATTCTATCTTTGCCTACGGAGAGAATTCGGAGTATGCGATCGAGGACAACACCCTTTACGATGCCATTATAGACGCATTAGAATGTTGTAAAACGGACAAAATGCAAAAAGATGCGCAAAAGTTAGTAAAAAGTTACGCAAAAAAAGCATGGAATATCGTCCGCAAGAACGCAAGCTTTAACTCCCAAACAAAAAAGGTCAAGCTCAACGGAAAGAGAACCTCTGCGCGCGTTGTTACCATGGACATCGACGGAGACGCCCTTTCGGCTATCATCGATGATTTGTATGACTTTTTGGAATCTGACAACAAAATGACAAAATTCCTTGAAAAATACGAAGCGTATTTTTCGTTGCCGCTCATATATTCGGAAACGCCCTCTATCGTGGACGCGTATGAAGATTGGTTAGACATATTAGGACAAAATTTAGACGATATCTGTGAAACGGTTGAGGAGCATTATGTAGGTACCCAGCTCGAGGTTGTCACCCCGAAACTCAGCTCCAAATTATTAAAATGCACATTGCGACAAGGCGGAGACGAGATCTTTGAATTGGATTGCGGTTCAAAGGGCATCAAAAATTCCAACCATATTCAATTGACGTATGACGGCGAAGAAATTGTCTATGAAGTAAAAAAAGACAACAAATCGCATTTCAAAGCCGTTTTGAGCTACGGCGGAGACGATTTATCCATCGAAATTAATCGTAAAAAAGACACGTATAAGCTTCAATTCGCAACGGTTACATTAAAAGGCGACTTTATCCAAAAAGGAAAAACGTCAACGATCACGTTAGACCAAATTTCACAAGAGGGCAATCCCCTTGAAGCAACAACGGATTTGAAAATCGTAATTCGCGAAAAGGATAAAATGCCTTCCGCCCCGAAAGATTATGACATACTTCCCGATATTAAGGATAAAGACATTAACGAATGGATAGAAGCGTTGCAGGGCACCTCTCTGCCCGATATATACGGACTCCTTGGCTAACACATACTTAAACCTATAAATCGAAATTTTTACCGCGGCGAGGATAATTCCTCGCCGCGGCATTCTTTTTTTATGCACCGAAATATCGCCCAAAAGTTTTTTTCGGTGTTAAAAACTTTTTTTATTCCTCCTCTTTTTTCCCTCGGATATCCAAACCGTTGAGCTTTTCGTCTTCTAAAATCAGTCCTCGTTGCACGATAGCGTAACCGTACTTTTCCCGAAGTTTCGCCACGGCAGACTCCGCGCGATCTTTCTTGTCATAATTCGACCGATCCCCGTCGAGCATTTCGTCCAACGTGAGCTGCTCCACATGCCGATCGAACCCCGAAACCGTCACTCCGAGCATACGCACGCACGTACCGAGCGGACAATGTTCGCAAAACAGCCGATATGCCGTCTGCGCGATATCGCTGTAAAGTGCGGTCGGTGACACTTTCGTCTGCCATGAAAAATCTTGAAATTTCTCGTTGCGCACCACGATATGCACGGTGTCGGCTTTACCGACGTCCGCCGCGCGTAAACGCGAAACCACGCTCTCCGACAAGGCGTAAAACCAGCGTTTAATCTCTTCTCGATCCGAAATATCTTGCGCGAGCGTCGTGGAATTTCCGATCGATTTCAGGTCCTCTTTCTCTGCCGCGCGAACAGGCTCTTCGTCTTCGCCGCGTGCGTAAATGCGGAGCAGCCTGCCGCGTTTGCCCAGACGACGAATCACCAGTTCCTCTTCCGCATTCGCCAGATCGCCGATCGTCCGAATGCCGATTTTTCGGAGCGTCTCTTCCGTCGCTTTGCCGACGAACAACAACTCCGACACGGGCAAAGGAAAAACAACGCGTTGGTAGTTTTCTCGACTGATTACCGACACCGCGTCCGGCTTTTTTAATTCCGAAGCAAGCTTTGCGAATACTTTATTGAAACTGACGCCGACGGAAACGGTGAGTTCCAACTCCTCCTTGACCGTTTTTCGAATCGTCTGCGCGATCTGCTCCCCGTTGCCGAACAAAAACGTGCTTTCCGTCATATCGAGTGCGCACTCGTCAATACTGCATTCCTCGATGACGTCGGTAAATCTGCCGTAAATTTCCACTACTTTTTGCGAATACCGCTTATATTCGTGATAGTGCGATTGCACCATCGTCAGTTCCGGACATTTTCGCAAAGCCGAATACACCGTCTCCGCCGTTTTTATGCCGTATGTTTTGGCTTCCTCGCTTTTAGCGAGCACGATACCGTGCCGTTCTTTCGGATCGCCGCAAACGATGAGCGGTTTTCCGCGCAAGCTCGGATCGAGCGCAATCTCCACAGAGGCGAAAAAATTATTCAAATCGGAATGAAGAATAACACGCTCTCGCATGGTTGCCTCCCTTGCTTACGGACGTTCGCTTAAATAGCGCGAAACGACATGCGCGGCAACGTTCCCTTCGCCTGCCGCCTTCGCGTACTGATACGGTCTGCCCGTACAATCGCCTGCCGCGAAACAGCCGGGAAGATTGGTTTCCGTATTCCTCGTGATTTCTACGTGGTTATCCGCCATTTTTAAGCCGCCGACCAGCGTCGCCGGCGAAACGCATTCCCTAAGCATGAACACGCCGTCGACGGGAAGTTCCGCAGGCATGGTTTCGGACGGAGCCGTCGCAAACGAAAGCGCGTTCACGCGCAAACCGCCGCAGATTTTTTGCGGCATTTTTCGCAAGATTTCCACATTATTTTTGCGGATTTCCACATCTTTATACATAGCGACGAGATAAATTTTTTTCGCAAAATCCGCCAAATATTCGATTTCGTGCTCCAAACGCTTGGTCGTACAAACGACGGCAATCGTCTTGTCCTTATACAAAAATCCGTCGCAAGTCGCGCAATAGCTCACACCCCTGCCGACAAATTCCGTCTCGCCATCGATCGGTTTCAAGGACTCCACGCCGCAGGAAATGATAACCGTACGGCTCTCGTACAAGTTTCCCGACTGCGTCATGACGGAAAACTTATCTTTCAACGCATAGACGCCGGAAACGCGCTCTTCCGTAACTTTGATCTCCGCCGCCTGCAATTGGCTCTGCAACGCGGAGCGAAACGTTTCGCCGCTCATGTCCGCCAATCCCGGATAATTGTGTATTTTCTCCGCTTTCGAAATTTTTTCGCTGAGCGAAGCCGCTCCGAAAATCTGAAAACTTTTGCGATTGGCTTGCAAGGTAAGCGCGGCGGAAATTCCTGCGATACCACTCCCGACTATAATACAATCTACCATATTTTTCCTCCGTTTTTGTCTTTGCCGTTTGGGGCGTTTTTTATACGCGTTTACGTTTCAACGCATACCGCCCCCCCTTGCTTTATCAAAAAAGCCGCTTGAAGCGGCTTTTGATTAGCGAATGAGCATCTCGATCTTGTCCACACCGAACGGCACGCTGTTATACACAGGCGTATATTCCGGAGCTTCGCCGTCCCCCCACGAACCGCGGAACGTAAAGGTAGTCGGAGAAACGCCGAACGGCTCCGGAATCGGTTTGAAGTGATGAGGTCCGAACAAGTTGCGGAGGCTCGATTTCAACACGATGCGGATATCGTTTTTACCTTTTTGCAAATACGACGTAATCTCCTTTTCCACGTTCATCGTAATATCCGTTTTCACGCCGTTGATAAACAACTGCGCGACGATGAATCTGCCTTGCGCCAAGGACAAAACGCGTTCTCCCACGCCGTCGTAATCGTATGTTCCCTCGAGCGTTATCGCGCCCATAAAGAACGGATAGCCGTTTTTATAGTTATCCGACGAGAGCTTCGGCAAAGTCTTTCGCTTTTCAACGGAATGGTCTGCGTTTACGATGAAATCGCCTTTCAAGTAGGTATTTTCGATATGCGTGTCGTAATATAAACAATTTCGAACGCTTTCCGTTGCCATCGGATCGAACAGTGCGAAATGCACTCCTTCGTGCTGGAAGTAATGCACGCCGTAAACGATCATGTTTTCGCCGACTTCCAAAACGTCCGTTAAGTCCGTTTCCGTAAAATTCACGTCGAAATCGTTCTGTTTCATGACGAGCGGCTTGCCGTTGAGCCGCACGTCGAACAAATTACCCTTTTCCATAATGAATTTAACGGGCATTTTTTCTTTCGCCGTAAAGCGTTGACAAATATACAAATCCCCTTTATAATCTGCGCGAAGCATCTTTTCAAAGAGTTGCGGCATGGGCATTTCTTCGCTGAATTGCTTTCCGTCCAAACTGTACGCGCCGTAATCCAGCACCAAATAATTTTCCGTGACACCCGTCACGCGGAACGCCGAGGTGATATCGGTCTTGCTTTCCGTCTTCTGTTCGGGTACGGCGGTTTCGTCCTTGATCAAAATCAAACTTTCGTTTTTCGGGAGCGTATATACGTCCGAGATATTTTTCAATTCGAACGTTTCCAGATCCAGAGCCTTGTACGCCTGCGCGATTCCCTTAAACGTGAACGTCACGGACTTGTCCATGGTAAAATTTTTCACGAAAATATAATCGCCGATTTCGCCGCTTCGCGATGTCATATGCGCATTGCCGTCCTCGCTACGGAAATACACCTTCGCCTCGCGTACGATTTCCTCGAACGTAAGGTTGGAAACAAGGTTCACCTCCGCCTTTCTTCCATCAACATAGACAGGTTGCTCCTCAACCAATAATTTCCCGGTATATTCTTTTAAGAACGCGAGCGTCGTGCTTGCGATACTCTTCATTTTCGGAACGATGATTTTCGTATACGAGCAATTTCCCACCTGCAAAACGTTCCCGTTCACCTTGCCGTGACGCGCCAAAATCCGCTCGTCGATCAGCTGATATTGAATACCGTTTTTACGGAGCTGAAGCAACAGCGCGTCGAAGTTCTCGTTCACGTCCGTAACACTCGCGGCGTCTTCGTCGCGTACGTAGTTCAAGTATACGTTACGCATCGGATGAATCACCGCTACGTCGTAATTCTCTTTGGTGTTGGAAACGATATACCCCAAACGCGTAAAGTGGTCATTGAATGTCTTAAATTCCTCATACCAGTTATTCTGTTTGGAGAATACGGGCGGATGGTCGTATTTGCCTTGTCCGGCAACGGAAATCGGCAATAAGTGGTGACACATCAACGAAACGCCGTTGAAATACTGCGCTTCGGCAATGCTCTTCAATTCCTGCGGCGTAACGTCGTACCCCGAACAGCCGTACGTTTCCGTCAAAACCTGTTTCGCGCCGAGCTGGCTCGCCACGCCGGATACCTGCTTCGCCCCCAATTCCGGACTGCAACCTCTGCCCAAATCGTCGATTCCGGGGATATGCTCGAATTCATAAGACGGCATACATCCTGCGCCGCCCCACATTTGCATGGAAAGCGAGTTTTCCTCTACCGAGTGTCCGGTCAGTTTGCACCCGTGCGCGTTGCACCAATCGTATAATTTTTTATAGTAGTTGTCCGTGTACAGCGCATTGAGAATGGTATAATATCTCGTACGGAATTCATACCCTGCCTCCGTCTGAACGAACAAATACACCAATCCTTCGCGAATATCCGCGCCAAACCGTTTTTCGTATTCTTTCGCCGCCGCACGCGTATAAGGCGTCGCCCAACGGTAATACTGCGGCTCGTCCGTGAAAAAGCCGACCAACTCCTTGCCGAAACGATCGGCAAAACGCTCGTAATACAGCTCGTGCGTTTCGCGTATAAACGCAGCCACGACGTCGGGATTCAAAATATCGGTATTGGCAGGACTGGTACGGAGATAAATACAATGATATTCCGACAATCCGTCCTCTCCGTCCGTAATCCGCACGAAACCGTCGCCCGAACGCTTGTAGACGGCAAACGCCTCTGCGTCAAACCCGTCTTTCACCGCATATTCCAAGAATTGCGCGCGATACTCCTCGATTTCCAAGAGTTTTCCGCCCACGAAGCCGCTGGGCCAACCATTTTCATCGTATACCCAAGCGTTCATGCCCAATTCTTTCGCTTTATCCAAACACGCTTCGATGCATTCGAACCATTTTTCGCCCAAATACTCGTCTTTCAAACCCGTACGCGCGTGCATTATAAAGCCGCCGAGGCCGACCGCGTGCATTTCCTCGATCTGCTCCACGAGGTGTTTTTTATCTAACGTATTGTTCCAGCTCCAAAAAGGAATTCCTTGATAATCGGTCAAGTTCCCTTGTAACGCTTCTCGCAATTTCGCCGTTGATTTATCGTTCATTGTTACTCCTTATCGGGCGTCGCCGCCCTTTCCTTACTACTGTATCCATTATACATGGTTTTACGGAAAAAAGCAAGCATTCTCCGCAAAAAAAACGGCGAGCAAAGAAAATCTTCTCCGCTCGCCTCGCATTTTATCTCTGCACTCTGCCGCTTGCGTCACCGCCTGCAAGGTTCGCCACTTCCGCAACCGAAACGAGGTTGTAATCTCCCTCGATGCTGTGCTTTAAGCAGCTTGCCGCCACGGCGAACTCGATCGTACGTTGCGCGTCGTAGCCGTTCAACAGCGAATAGATCAAGCCGCCGCCGAAACTATCGCCGCCGCCGACGCGATCCACGATATGAATGCTGTATTTTTTGGAAAAATACGCTTCGCCGCCCGTGTACAGCATTCCCGACCAGTCGTTGTCGTTCGCACTCTTGCTTTCGCGGAGCGTAATCGCGACGCCCTTAAAACCGAATCTGTCCGTGAGTTTTTTCGCTACCGAAATATATCCGTTTCTATCCAACTTACCGCCGTAGATATCCGTGTTGTCCGCCTCGATGCCGAACACGTCTTTCGCGTCCTCCTCGTTGGCGATACAGTAATCGATATACTTGCAAAGTTCCGCCATGACTTTGCCGGCTTTTTCTTTCGTCCAAAGTTTTTTACGGAAGTTCAAATCGCAGGAAACTGTTATATTTTTCGCCTTTGCCGCTTTACAAGCCTCCAATGCGATCTCCGCCGTTTCGTCGCTCAATGCCGGCGTTATGCCCGTGAAATGGAACCATTCCGCACCGTCGAAAATGCGATCCCAATCGAAATCCGCTTTCTTCGCCGTAGCGATCGCGGAATACGCACGGTCGTAGATGACCTTAGAGGGACGCTGGCTCGCGCCCTTTTCGCAATAATAGATACCCACTCTGTCGCCGCCGCGGACGATCTTGCTCGTATCCACGCCGTATTTACGAAGAGAATTTACCGCCGCCTGACCGATTTCGTGCGTGGGGAGCTTCGTCACGAACGCAACGTCCGCACCGTAGTTTGCGAGCGACACCGCCACGTTCGCTTCCGCGCCGCCGAACGTCGCCTCGTACTTCTCGCTCTGCACGAAACGAAGATAGTTTTCGGGAGCAAGCCTCAACATCAACTCCCCGAACGTAATAACTTTTGCCATGATTATTTATCCTCCGATTTTTCTAATGCTTCTTTCACAAAAAAACTGCCGCCGATCGCCGCGATTTTATCCCACGCCAAAAACTCGTCGATGTTGCTTCTGTCCACGCCGCCCGTAGGGATAAACTTAATCTGCGGAAAGGGTGCGCTCAACGCCTTCATCGCCTTCAAGCCGCCGTACACGTTTGCAGGGAAGAACTTCACCGTCGTAATGCCGAGCTCCAACGCCGCCATAATTTCGGTAGGCGTTACGCAACCGGGATAATAGGGAACGCCTCTTTCTTTACAAATTTTCGCCACGTCCGCAGACAGACCGGGACTGACGATAAACCGCGCGCCTGCCGCCAAAGCTTGTTCGCACTGTGCCGCGTTGATTACCGTGCCTGCACCGACGAACATATCGGGATGATTTTTGCAGGCGTAGGCAATCGCTTCCGCCGCGCATGCGGTACGGAACGTGATCTCTGCCGTGTGAATACCGTTGTTTTTGAGTGCCGTCAAAATCTTATCCGTTTCGGAAAGCTCCTTAATGACGACAACGGGAATACATTTTTCCATAATTTTTTCTCCGTTTTTTATAATTTACAACTCACCGCTGTTATTGCTTAAATCTACCGAACACCTCGTTGACTTTCGCGAAGCTCGCAAACGTCCCCGGATATTTCTTGATGATTTTCATCATTTCGCCTACCTGCTTTTTCCGAATAATACATACTAACATGTATTTATCCGTATGCGTGTACATACCGTGCACTTGAATTTCCGTAACGCCGTGTCCGAGCCGTTCTATAAGCTCCGACGAAAGCTCCTCGGGGCACTCCGTAATAATCTCGAATTTGTAGCCGTTTTTCAGTCCGGCGAGCAAATTATCCACTACCATGTCTGCGATGAACAAATTTACGAGCGTACAAATGACAGGCGTTATTTTCATGCCGTAGACAAAGAACGCGATTGCCACCACGCTACTATCCATCAAAAAGGAAACGTAGGCGATATTCGTCGCAGGCTTACATTTTTTAATCAATGCGGAAATGGCGTACGTGCCGCCGCTCGCACCGAAACGTCGCAACATGACCGAAAAACCCAATCCGGAAATCACGCCCGTCGCAATGCACGCGAATACGATTTCGAAGTCCTCCGCATTATTCGCAAGACAATACGGCTTCCATTGCAAAAACTCGAATAATTCCGCACTCAACGACTGCACGAGAATATACAAAAGCAACAAAAGTCCCAGACGTCGATTGACGAAAATACTCACCAAGACGAATATCGGAGCGTTGAAAAGGATCATCAAAAGCGCCCACGAAACCATGATGCCGTTCTGTTGTAACAAATGGTACGTGATCGTCGCCAAACCGCCGACGCCGCCCGGCGCAAAGCCGTTGCTGTTTTGAAAAAAGTAATATGCCACGCCGACGAGCAACCCTGCAAAAATCGCCGTCAAGATATCCATAAAAAGCCGTTTTATCTCATCGTTTTTCATACGTTTCGCTTACAATTACACTCCGAAATATTCCATGGCGTTGCGATAACAAATATCCCGAACGACTTCGCCGACCAACTCTTCGTCCGCCGTCATCTCGCCGTTCTCCGTCATCGTACCGAAATAGTTGCAAAGAATTCTTCTGAAATAGTGATGTCGGGGATAAGACAACAGCGAACGGCTGTCCGTCAACATTCCCACGAACGCGCCGATATGCCCCGTCGCCGTCAAATCCTGCAAATGCTTTTCCATGCCGACTTTGTTATCCAAGAACCACCAAGCCGGTCCGTATTGCATTTTCCCTCGCGCTTCGTTGCTTTGGAAGCTTCCGAGAAGCGTCATGATCTCCGCGTTCATCTTCGGATTGAGATTGAACACGATTGTTTTCGGCAACGCGTTTTCGCTGTTCAAGCGATCAAACAAGCGCGACATCACGGCGATGGAATTATCCTCCGCAATGCTGTCATAGCCTGTATCCAATCCCAATTTCGCAAGCATAACCGAGTTATTGTTGCGCATCGCGCCGACGTGCAATTCCGTCACGACGCGGTATTTCGCATACAGTTTGAAAAGGAAATACGTCAAATACCCCTTGAAAATTTCTGCCTCGCGTTCGGAGACGAATTCTCCCTTTCTCCGTTTCGCAAACACCCGTTCCGCGTCCGCTCTTTCAGCGATCGGAAACACGCGCTGCAGGGCGATATCCGCCGCCCTCGTCCCGACCTCTATGAACGCCTGCAGACGAGCCTCGATTTTTTCCTCCAACTCGTTCAACGCGTACACGGTACCCAGTTTTTCGATAAACTCGTTATATTGCTCCGCCTCGATATTCATAATCTTATCCGCACGAAACGCAGGAATCACTTTGAATTTATAGTCTTTCTTTGCGATCTCGCGGAACACGGAAACGTCGTCGAATATCTCGTTGGTCGTAAACAAATGCGTCACGTTAGATTGTTCTATCAAGCTCTGCGGCGTGATTCGGTTTTCGCGAATATACTCGTTGCAACTCTCCCAAATCCGTTCGGCATTTTTCTCGTTAATTTCCGTTTCGCAACGGAAAAATTCCTGCAATTCCACCTGCGACCAGTGATACAACGGATTACCGAATGCCGTACCGAGCGTTTTGCAATATGCCATAAACTTCTCTTTGTGGCTCGCGTCGCCCGTAATGAACCGTTCGTCCACGCCGTAATTACGCATTAAACGCCATTTGTAATGGTCGCCTGCCAACCAAATCTCGAATATGTCTTGAAACGGTTGATTTTCCAAAATCTGCCGTTCCGGCAAATGACAATGATAATCGAAAATCGGCATATCTTTCGCGTATTTTGCGTACAAACGCTTCGCCGTTTCGTTTTTCAGTAAAAAATTCTCCTTTATATAACTCATAGCAAACCTCTTTTATCTATTCCATACTAAATGCGTCGGCAAACCGCCCTCGAACACAGGCGGAAGCTCCCCTTGAATCAACGGCAACGCATACTCCGTAAACGTCGGCAGCATACCTGCGTTCACGACGTCGATCCACTCGACAGGGACGAGCTTTTCGCGATTGGCGACGGATTCGATCTTTACGACTCCCGTCGTCACCCGATAGGGTGCAGAGGAAACCCTCACGAACGTAACCGCCACCCCCGTCTTTCCTTCCGCTGCCGCGCGTACCGCCGCCACGCCGACTTCGTACGCTTCGGTAATATCCGTCAAACTCGAAAGATGCGCCGCGCAACGTTGCAACGTGGACAATTCGATAGCGCGCGTTTTGATTTCCAAACGCTTCGCGCAGAGCTCCGCCAAAAAACGCGCCGAACCCGTCAACTGTTTATGTCCGAACACGTCCTCGGTCTGTTCTCCTGCGGACGATTCGCATACGTATCTGCCGTCTGCCGTCTTTATGCCTTCCGAAAGCGCGACGACCAAACTTTTTTTCGTCTTTTGCAATTCAACGATCTTTTCCAAAAACGACTCCGTATCGAAAGGCAATTCGGGCAAATAAATCAAATCCACCCCCTCGCAATCCGCACCTTTCGCGAGTGCGCTCGCCGCCGTGAGCCAACCGGCGTTTCGCCCCATGATTTCGACGAGCGTCACCGACTTCACGTCGTATATCGCCACGTCGCGAACGATTTCTTTCACGCATGTCGCGACAAATTTTGCCGCGCTGCCGTACCCTGGCGTATGATCCGTCTCCATCAGATCGTTATCGATGGTTTTCGGAACGCCGACAAAACGGACGGAGCTACCGATCTTGTCGCCATACGCCGCCAACTTGCAAACGGTGTCCATGCTGTCGTTTCCGCCGATGTAGAAAAAACAATCGATTTCGTATTTTTTCAATATCGCAAAAATCCGTTCGTATTCTTCGGCGTTTTCTTCCGCACGACGCAATTTGTGGCGGCAACTTCCCAAATAGCAAGCCGGCGTACGTTTTAACAGTTCCGCCTTTCGCTCGTCGAGTAGTTTGTGCAACGAAACGAATCGTTCCTCCAGAAGTCCGGAAATTCCGTTTTGCATGCCGTAAATTTTTTTCGCTCCCAGTTTCAACGCCGCTTCGTAAACGCCTACAAGACTCGCGTTGATCGCCACGGTCGGTCCGCCCGATTGTCCTACCACTACATTCATCGTGTATTGCTCCTTATTTTTTGATCTTACAGAGTAACGCCCGTTTTATAAAACGCAATTTCGCGTATATCCTCATTTTTACAACGATATTCGCCGCAAACGGCACGCACGAGCAACGAAAACAATTCGTCCTCTTCCGCGTCGTAAGCGTTGAAATCGATCCAATTGCTTTTGAAATTCGCCAACCTCGCGTTCGACGCGATCTTCATGGTCGGCACGAAAGTCGAAAACGGCGTTCCCCTGCCCGTCGTAAACAATACGATCTGACAACCGCTCGCCGCAAGCGCGGTCGCCGCGATCAAATCGTTGCCGGGCGCGTTCAACGCGCACACGCCCCCGTCGTTTTGCTCGTCCGGGATCTGCTCTCCGTAGGCAAGCACGTCTTTGATCTCCGTCGAACCTGCCTTTTCGATACAGCCGAGCGACTTCTCTTCCAAGGTCGTAATTCCGCCTTTTTTGTTGCCGGGACTCGGATTCTCGTACACGGGGAAACCTTGCTCGGTATAATACGCCTTGAAATCCTCGATCATCTTCTTGTATTTTTCGAATACCTGCCTATCTTTGCATTTATTCATCAACAATTGTTCCGCACCGAACATTTCCAGCACTTCCGTCAAAACCGCGCCGCCGCCGTAACGCACTGCACGGTCGCAGACCTTCCCGACGAGCGGATTGGCGGTCAGTCCCGAATATCCGTCGCTTCCGCCGCATTTCAAACCGATATACAACTCCGAAAAATCCACTTCCTGACGTCGAAGATCCTTCGCCCGATCGATAAAATCGAGTAAAATCTCCATGCCGTAAGCAAATTCGTCCTCAACGTCCTGGCAATTGAAAAAGGCAACGTTATCTCTACCATAACTTTGCAACGTTTCTCGTATGCCGTCCAACCCGTTATTCTCACAACCCAATCCGACAAACAAAACGAACGTCGCATTGGGATTCAGCGCGATTCCGCATAACAGATTTCGAATATTCTCGTTATCTTGCCCGAGTTGCGAGCAACCGAATTGATGCGTCAACGCATACACGCCGTCCACGCTTCCCGAAAGATGCTTATTGGCTTCCGCCGCCAAACGCATGCAAACGTTATTGACGCACCCCACCGAGGGAATGACGTAAATTTCATTGCGAATGCCCGCTCTGCCGTGCGCGCGCTTATACCCCGAAAACGTTTTTTGCTCCTTTTCGAATTTCGCCGCCTCGAAACGGTATTCGTACTCCGTACGCTCGTCCAAATGCGAACGCACGTTATGCATATGTACCCATTCGCCTTTGCGAATATCCTTCGTCGCTCTTCCGATGACCGCGCCGTACTTGATGATACAAGCGTCCTTTTCGATATCGCGCAACGCATACTTATGCCCTGCCGGGATTTTCTCCGTTCCGTCCAAACATACCCCGACGTTATCTTTCGAATCGATGATCATCGTTTTCATAGTATGCACACGCCCTTTCGAATCTTTTCCAGATTCTCGTTTACTATTATAGCAAAATTTTCATATTCCGTCAAGTCTTCTCCCCATATTTCCGACTTCGCCATAAAATTTTTCACGCTTCCGCCGTTCGCGAAATACTCTAAATACGACCTGTCGTCAACGAGCGTGATTTTTCTCGTTGGAAGTTGCACGAAATATCCGTCCGCGTCGGCTGTTGCGCGTTCGTACAGTGCCATGAGATAAGAAAAACCGATCGTCAAGTTTTCGGGGAGTTTCCCATACCGCGCGTAGTAGTCCTTAAAACTCGGCAACACCCTCGCGCGCCATTTCGAAACGGAATTCAACGCGATACTCGTCAACTGATGATTCAGATACGGATTGCGGAAACGCTCCGTCACGCTGTCGGCAAAGTCGGTCGTCGCCGCGATATCGTCCGAAACGAAGGGAATGATCTCTCGTTCTAACGTCATTTCTACAAATTTTGCGAGTTTTTCATCTTGCATACAATCGTAAACGGTCGTCGCTCCGGCAAACAACGCGACAGGAACCAAATTGGTATGACTGCCGTTTAACACGCGTACTTTGCGTTTTTTATAATATCCGATGTGATCCGTCAAGACAACGTCGATATTATGCTTCCCTTCCTGCACAAAATCGGCAATGTGTCCTTTCTTTTCCACCGCCCATAAACCGAACGGTTCCCCGACCGAAATCAATTCGTCCGCGCCGCCGACGAGCGTTTCCAAATGCTTCTTGAGGGTTTCCTCGCGCGGATATCCGGAAACAATCCGATCCACCAACGTGTTACAATAGAAATTCCGTTCGTCGTTCCACTTTTTGAATGCGTCCGGTAAATTCCAAAGCTCGATATATCGATCGACGCATTTCTTCAGCTCGTCCGCGTTGTTGTCAATGAGCTCCACGGGCAACAAGTATACGCCGTCCAAACCGGCGGAAAAGCGTTCCCATAAAAACTTCGTAAGTTTCGCCGGATACGTAATCGTTTCGAAATCCTCCTTTCGATCCGACGCATTAAAACAAATACCTGCCTCCGTCGTGTTGGAAATAACGATTTTCAACGCCTCGTCTTTCGCGAGCGAGTAATAGCTTTCCGCGTCCGTAAACGGATCGATAACGGAACGCACCGCGTGAATTTCGCGGACTTTTTCCACCGCCTGTCCGTTCTCCACGCCGCGCAAAACGATGTGATAAACGTTATTTTGTTTACGGAACTTCTCCACCGAGCCGAACGGAATCGGCTTCACAATATGAATTTCATATTCTCCGCCTTCTTCGTTCAGCGTATCGAAATACGCATCCGCGAACGTACGCAAAAAGTTTCCTTCGCCGTATTGCAAAATTTTGATCATATTTTTGCTCCTTAAGTTTTTATGATAATATTATAGCGCATTTTTACTTGACTTTCAATGCAAAAAGTGCTAATATTCCATTAAATTACATATATATTCAAAATCAGGAGAAGTCATGCCTTTTATCGAATTCGAAAAATCCGTCAGAACGAGCGATTGGTCCATGCAGGAGTTACATTCGCATTCCCATTACGAACTATACTTTTTATGCGAAGGAACGCGCGCGTTTTTCCTGTCCAACGCGCTCTATCGCGTCTCCGCGCCGACCGTGGTCATCATACCGCCGCACACCGTCCACAAAACGGAGGGCGGCGCATTCATGCGGTTCAACGTCAACGTCACCGAAACGTACCTCGACGCTTTTCAAAAAGACGTATTCCGCAAAAACGCCCTGCGGTTTTTCACGCCGAACGAAAGAGAAACGCAAACGTTTTTACGGCTTGCGGAAGAAGGCTCCGCCGTGGACAAACGACAAAAATTTGCCGACGAGATCCTGCGCGCACTCTTTTCCTATTTCGTGCTCGAATTTGCAAAACTGAACCATTCGCGCCTGCGTCCCGACGTCGAAGCAACGAACGATCTACCGCCCGTCGTGTTAAAGGCGATGGAATACATGCGCTCGCATTATGCCGAAAAGTTGACGTTGGACAGCCTTTCGGCGACGTTTTTCCTCTCCAAAGCCGCCCTGCTGTACAACTTCAAAAAATACACCAATTGCTCGCCGATAGATTTTCTGCTCAATGTGCGACTGACGAAAGCCAAGGAGCTGTTGACCGATTCCAAAAAAAGCGTCGCGACAATCGCCGAGCTATGCGGCTTTTCCTCGGCGAACTATTTCGGACTGCTTTTCAAGAAAAAGGAAAACCTTTCCCCTGCCACCTATCGGAAAATGCAATCGCAAAAAAACTGATTCGACAAAAATTCTGCCGTTTCGGCAAACTTCCGCATAAAAATTTTTCACAAAACGGGAATACCTGCATCATAGTTCGTTTTAAGGAGTTTTTATGTGGTTTTTTCATTGGATTTCTCGCACTTTTAACGCCGCGCCCGTTATTTTTGCCGTCGACGGCATCGCTTTAGGTGCATTTCTGCTCGCCGCGCTACTTGCTTTCTTTTGCAAAGAAAAATCGATTTTTTCGTCCTTGTCCGCCATTATCGCAGGGAGTGCCTTTTCCGTCGTCCTCGCAGCGAACAAGAGCGACGCCGTCACCGCTTTGGGTGCGTGCGGACTTCTCATCGCTTTCGGATTCGGTTATCTTGCGGTCGGCATTTCCTTTTCCGTTCGCATTCGCGTGCAAAAACGTCGTGCAAAACGCGAGGAGATTCTCCGCAAACTCAAATTCACGCTCCCCGATAAAGACAACGACTTTATACGAGCAAGATTGAACACGACGTTATCCCCGACCGCCAAAACAACAAACGCATCGGAAGGGGAAAAAAAGACGTTTCGATTGGAACACGCGCGGCAATTGCTCGAAAAATTGAAAAATGCGCCCCTTTCTAAAGCGGAGCGCATGGAAACCGAGGAACTTTCCAACCTTTTTTATGCCTATTTGAAAAAGAGCAAATGGACGGCAGAGGATATCCGTCTGCTCAACGAAATGTTCGCCTACTTGCTGAAATTGTCGGCGAAATATTCCGTATGACGTCAGGAACGCCGTTGCGTTGAAAAATCCGCGAACTCGACGCCAAACGGCGGCAGGGATAACGTCAATCGAATCAACGTTCCGTTCTTTCTCGCGTTCTTTAAAACCGAACGCGTCACGATCCGATCGCTTTTATCGGAAATTTTCGAAACGATGGGGGCAGGTATGCATTGACCGAGCGGATATACCTGCTCTTTACGCAAAATGATCGCGTCGGAACACGCGACGACAGACACCGCGGAGTAGCTCTCTCCGCGGTCGGTAAACAGCCTTGTCAACGAAAAGGATTGCAACTCCGCGTCGCTCAGTGTACCAAGGTATACCCCCTCGTTCAAATAAATAGGTTGACCCAAAAAAATTTTATCATAACTTTTCGGAAAAACGGAACGCAACCTTGAAAGCAAGATTTCCTTGCCCACCTCGCGCACCGACGAAATGCCGACAGAAAAATCGATTACCGACGATTGCAAAGACTTTGCGCATAACAAATATTTTACGAAAAAATTTTTCGGAGAGATTCCGACGCCGCGACAAACGCCGCGGACGGCATTCCCAACGCAAATATTTTTACCGATCAAATCGCTTAAAAGCATATAATCACCTCTTTGTTTTTTTATAGAATAACACGTTTCGCAAGGCAAAAAACGGCGAATCGCGATTTTTTTTGACAAATTTTGAAAAAAGTTTCGAAAACGCATACAAAATGCTTGCAAAAAAATCAAAAGTTTGATACAATAACTCGGTAGTCAAACGAAACATCGTTTTTTCAATATTGGGGCGTCGCCAAGCGGTAAGGCAACGGACTCTGACTCCGTCATTCGGGTGTTCGAATCACTTCGCCCCAGCCAAACAAACGGACATACCATTCGGTGTGTCCGTTTGTTTTTTCTTTCGTTCCTCTTTTGCTTGTTTCTCCATGCAAATTCGCCCGAAAGCGTAACGCTTTCGGGCGAATCACAACTCCTTTAGAATTTTTCTACCGTATAGAATCGGAAAAACTTCGCGCACGCATCAATCCACTGCGCCGTGTCCAAGCCACAATAGAGCGACTCGTCACAAATTTCCTTCGTCGCCGTCGCAAGTCCGTGAGGTCCGCGCGGATAAACGTGCAATTCGAAATCCACGCCGTGATCGGAAAGTGCCTGCGCATAACGAATCGCATTATCGCAAGGCACTGCCGCATCCGTACGCGTCGACCAAATAAATGCCGGCGGTGTTTGCTCGGAAACCGCTTCGTTCAAATTTAAGGTCTTCAAAAGCTCCTCTTGTGCCTCTTCCGTATACCCGTCCAACAAATTTTCAAAAGAATTTTCATGCCCATGCTTTTTAGAAATAACGGGATACGACAATCCAACCGCCGTCGGTTTGCAATCGAGCGGATAACCTGCTTTTTGCGGAACCGATTGATATTCAACCGCCAAATTCGCCGTCAAATGTCCGCCTGCCGAAAAGCCCACGACGAAGATCTCGTCGGGATTGACGGACATCTCCTCCGCATGTTTTTTGACGTAGTCTACCGCCGCGGAAAGCTCCAAAAGAGCTTCCGGATAACGCGCGCCGTCCGGATGTACCAAATACCACAGAACAAACGTCTGAAAACCTTTTGCCAAAAAACTCGTTGCGATCGGTTCTCCTTCCCGTTTGCTCGTAAAACAATACGCGCCGCCCGGCACAACGATTACGGCAGGACGTCTCCAGCTCCCGTCCTGCGTATCCAACGGGCAATCGCCCAAAATGCAATCGAGCTTGCCGCCCTGTAAAAAGCCGTATTTTTCTTGCAAAGCCACCGTATAAGCTTTCATATCAACCTCACTTTATTTCGTTTCTTTCTCGTTAAAAAATTCGTTGTAAATGGCGCGAATGCATTCCGCGCAATCATCGTTCTCCACACCGACAATGATGTTCAGCTCGCTCGAGCCTTGATCGATCATATTCACGTTGATTCCTGCATCGGACAGAGCCTTAAATAAACGCGCGGACGTACCGACGTTTTTCGCCATACCGTGCCCTACCGTCGCCACCAACGCGATATTTTCATGCGCGTAAATCCTATCGGGATGAATCGTCTCCTCGATTTCCTCCATGAGCGTCCGCAACATTCCGTCCTTCAAAAATTCGTTGTCGATCACCAACGACATCGTATCGATCCCCGAAGGCAAATGCTCGAAAGAAATACCGTATTTCCCGATGATCGCAAGGACTTTTTGTACAAAACCGACTTCGCTGTTCATCATGGACTTTTCCAAAGTAACGGACGTAAAATTCTTCTTCCCGGCAATCCCCGTCACGACGTTTTCGCGCAAATTCTTCGTCGCGTTCTTTACGATAGCCGTACCGGCATCCTCGGGACGAAAGGTATTGCGAATGCGAATGGGAATTCCCACACTTCTAACGGGGAAAATCGACTCGCTGTGCAGAACGTTCGCGCCCATGTAGGACAGTTCCCGAAGTTCTTCGTATGTAAGCTCCGAAATCCATTTCGGAGAATTCACGATACGCGGATCGCACGCGTAAAAGCCGCTGACGTCCGTCCAATTTTCGTATAACGACGCCGACACCGCGCGCGCAACGATAGCACCCGAAATATCGCCGCCGCCGCGAGAAAACGTCCTTAATTTTCCGTCCGCGCCTAATCCGTAGAATCCGGGAATCACCGCGCGTTCGTATTTTTTCAACACTTCCGCCGCCAGTTCGAACGTCTCTTCCGCGAGCGTTCCGTCCGCACGGAAACGCACGAATTCCGTCGCGTCCACAAACGACACGTCCAAAACCGCCGCCATCAATTTTGCGGCAAGATACTCACCGCGCGAAGCGCAATAATCGCGTCCTGCGCCGTTCAAGATATCCTTCTCCACCGCGTCCAGTTCCGCGGCGAGTCGCACGTCTTTACCGATTTCCGTCTCGATATTCAAAAAACGCGCGCGAATCTTCGCAAACGTCTTTTCGAACGCCTCTATATCGCCGGAATTGAATTCGTCCGAGCATTGATACAACAAATCCGTCACCTTCATATCGCCGCTGAAACGCTTCCCGGGCGCAGACACAACGACGTAACGTCTTTCCGCGTCGGCGCGAACAATCTTCGCGATATCCAACAGAATGTTGCCTGCCGCCATGGAAGTTCCGCCGAATTTACAAACTTTAATCGCCATAAATACTCCTTACACGTTGATTAAAATTACGACAAGCACCGCAAGGATCAAAGAAACGAACTTGATCCAAAACTTGCTCACAAAAACATTTTTCAGAAAATCCGCGAATTTCATTTAATGATACCTCCCATGCGTTTTTTATCCGATAAAGGCATATCCTGCCAATAATAATCTTTCAATGCGTCCATCAGCATGTCGTAATCCGCATACCGCGTCACGTTGCCCTGCTTTACGATCGAGATGATTCCCGTTTCCTCGGACACGATGAGCGATATCACGTTCGCGACCTCGGTAATGCCGATTCCGGCGCGATGACGGGTTCCGAATTCCTTCGGATAGCTCGCTTTTTGCGTCAACGGTAAGAAACACCCTGCTGCCTGAATCTTATGCCCGTGAATGACCATCGCTCCGTCGTGTAAAGGAGCTTTGGGAAAGAATATCCCCTCGATGAGCTGCGTAGAAATTTCCGCGTCGATGGAAACGCCGCTCTGCACTACCTGTTTGGGCAAACTACCTTTAGACAGGACGATAAGCGCGCCCACATTATTTTTCGACATGTTCTGCAATGCCTTGATAATGGCTGCGATACAGCGTTCTGTTTCCGCTTGGGAACGAACTTCCACGCCGCCTTGCGCTTTTTCGAAGCCGCTCTCCTTGGAAGAGTGAACGTCCCAGAGCGTCTTTTTCACTTCCACGCTGAACATAATCAACATGAACGCGGAAATCAGCAAAACGTAACAGAAGAAAAATCCTTTCGTCATCAGCTCCTCGTCCACGATGCGCAAAATGCCGCCGAGCAAAATCAACACCCAATACATCAGCATAATCTTCGTCGCATCGTTTTCGCGCAAAATTTTCGACACGTAATAAACCAACGCGAAAAACACAACGATTTCCAACGCATACAGAAACTGAAAATGCTCAAAAAACGAAATCGTATTTTCCGCAAATTGAACGAATTTCTTGCCGGTTGACAACAAATTAATACCCATAAAGTTCCTCCGATTGAATATTCCTAATCCTATTATATAGGATTTCTTCCGAAAAAGAAAGTAATTTCCTGCATTTTTTACGAATTTTCAAAAAATAGCTTCGCCGTAATCGCTTTTAACGCCGAAGCCGGCGCAATCTCGCCGCATTTGATACCGCTAATCGCCCCGAACACTTCGTTGTATACCGCCAGTAGCTCTTTCTGCGTAAACTTCGAGGCTTGCTCGCGATTTTTTTTCACCGAGTATTCCTTCATGCCGAGCGTCGCCGCAATCTCCCGATCGCTCCCCCTGCACAGCGACACCTCGTACAGTCCGCGAAAATACGAAGCAAGTGAAGACAGCAACGACGTTTCGTTGAAGCCGCGCGTACTCAAATCCGTCAAAACTTTCATATACGTCGAATAATTTTTCCGTGCCAGAGCGTTGGCAAGCTCGTAGATTTTATATTCGGAATCGGGATACACCAACCCGTCCACGAGTTCGTCCGTCAGGCGTTCCGTCGACGTTGCTTGACAATAGGTGAGCAATTTTTCGGTTTCGCGAGAAATGCGAGCCATATCGAAAGTGCAATATGCCGCCAATTTTCCGCACGTGATCCCGTCGGCATATACGCCCTCGCGCTTGCACGTGAGAAAAATCCATTTCTTAATCGTCTCTTCGTCCGAACGCGAGCAATCTACATACGTAACATTCGGTTTCTTTGCCAGAGCCGCCGTACCAGTCTTGCCTTTTCCACCGTTGACGATCAGCAAAATGCTGTCTCGCGGCGGATTTTCAAACAACTCTTTCAAATAGTATTCGTAATCTTTTTCGGTGGGATAAAACTCCGTTACTTTCACAACGCGACGTTCGCTCAAAAAAGGGAAACAATTCACCGCGTCGACAAGTCCTTTCAGCTTCTCTCCTTTCAGCGCACCGCCGTCAAAGGAAATGTAATCGAGCGTAGCGTCCTGCAAAAAACGGCTTTTTAAAAGCGATTCTCCTTTTTCGCGAAAATACACTTCTTCGCCTTCGAACAAATAAATCGACTGCGCGCCGTTTTCGTCCGTAAATTTTCTGAAATCCACGTATTTCACTCGACCGAGAACCTCCCACACCTACATTTACAGACAGTATAACATATTTTCTCAAAAAAAGCAAGAAAATCTTGTGGATTTACGCCGTGAAGTGAAAAAAAGACATTGCGTTTTTTCGCAAAGCCAAAAATAAACCGCGCCGAGTCCCCTCGGAGCGGTTCGCAGTCAAGCGACCTGTCGTTGTTGTTTCCTTACGATACTTGCGCGCAAAACTTCCAATTTATACGAGTTGTAACGCAATATCAAAATGGATGGTATATTAAAGAAAATATTGATGATCGCCACGGGAAGGGAAATCGCCAACCACGCGCGATGGATCGGAAAAAACAACAAAATCACAAACCCGAAAAATATTCCGAAAACATGTCCCAGCTCCCCGTAGCAGGACTCCAATAAAAAGCGGTCGAGATATTCCACGCTCTTGGGATCGGCGATTTTATTTTTGCGGAAGCCGGTAAAGTGTCCGATTTCAGGAACTTTGTCTTTCCATTTTCTAATCTTTAATTTCTCGTAAAATTTCTTTTCTTTCGCAGAAACGGTAAACAGTTTATAGCGGTGATCGGCGCATTTTTTCGGGAGCAACCGCGCAATCGTCGCCGCAAAACCGTCCGCCGCGATGACGCAGACAATGGCGAATGTCGTCAGCGCCAACGCCGTCAAGTACGTCGTTTCGCACGCCAACGTGATAATCGGTGCGAGCAACAAACCACATACGGTAATCAATAGTAAATACAGTTTCATTCGTCTTCCTCCGCATACGTCAACGGAATGCCGTACACTTCTTCGTATTTCGCCTTACACAAAGCAAAGGCTTCGTCCTTCATTTTCTCCGCGCCGAGCTTCTCCCCGATCGTTTTATCGGGATAGATCGGCGGCAAAACGTGCAACGTGAAACGTTGAATCGGATAGCCGGTATCGTCCAAGCGCGTGTCGTCGGTCATCGTGATGAACGTCGGCAACACGGGTACGCCTGCACGATAAGCCATTTTGAATCCGCCCGACTTGAACGGGCGAGGTTTTTTATAATTCCACCACATGCCCTGTTCCGGATAAATCAAAATCGATTCTCCGCGCTTTAACAGCGTATTCACGGAAGACATGAAATTCATCATCGTGCGGCGATTGCTCGACAGCGGCAACGTATTGCAATGCCTAAAGAAAAAACCGTACAAACCGGGGAAGTTGGTATAATTCCCCTCCCGAATGATTTTGTAAAGATATTTTTTCGGCAAAGCCTTTCGAATGCAATGAAACACCACGTAATTATCGAACGCGTGAAAATGATTGCATGTCACCACCGCGCCGTTTCGAAGCGCGGACAAATGCTCTTCACCCGTCATGCCGTCAATGACCAACACGTCTTTTTTGATTAGCCGTAAAAAATAATGATCCGCGACAAAATTGGCGATTCGCCTCGACACTTTCGATGAAAATTTCTTGCAAAGATAATCCACCCCGTCGGGCAACAGTTCCGGCGCGGGCGGATCGTTCTCCACGTCCTCGTCAAAACGCCCCGATTTTTCATATTCCCGAATCTTCCGCAAGACTTCTTGCCGATCGGGAGAAAGCTTCGTTTCGTCCATGGTATGCTCCTTTTTAATATTTTTGCGGTATGCCCTTACAAATTTCCGTAACGTTTCCCGTACGTTTTGAAATAGCCGTCCGCTCTTTGAATCTCGCTCTCGGCGAGTGCCTTTAAGCTCGCTTCGCCGCGCTTATCGTTTTCCATACCGCGCTCGCCGTACGTCTCGAGCATTTCGCGCAGAAAATCGTAAAATTCCGTTTTCTTCGCATATTCCCAAAAATATTCTTGGTAAGGGATATCGACGTAATGCCAAGGCTTCCACGTCATTAAGTAATGCACGATGCGCAAGTCCTCGCGTGCGAGCACGTCCTGCGATACGGGCGTCTTATTCCACGCCCTCGGCAGACGCAAAACGCGGTCTTGGCAAAGCACGTTGAGATAATCTTCGTCCTGAATGACGGTAAATTTGTATTTCTGCAACAAATCCGCAAACTGCTCGTAAAAGTTCTCCTCGCGGAACAATTTCAGATTCATCAAAATGACCCCTGCATTGAAGAAATAATCGGGATTCAACCCGTCCACTTCACGGACGTACCGCTTATAAACTTCAAAACTGTTCACGCCCTCACACGGAGCTCCGGCAAGCAGATTATTACCGAGCTCATACCCGTACAACGCGCTGATATCCCCGAGAATCACGGTATCGCAATCGAGATACAACGCTTTGTCGTACTGCGGAAACATCTTCGCGATAAAAATTCGGAAATATGTGGTACAAGTGTAATAATCACGCATATGCAAATGCGCGGAAATGCCTTTTAAGGGTTCGGTCACGTCCACGAACGAAAGACGGAATCCGTCCTTATTGTATCGCATGAGTTTTTCTTCGTATTCTTTCCGCACGCCCGAATGCAACACGTACATTTCGTAATCGTATTCATGCGAAGAATTTTCCCAAAGCGATTCCAAAGTAATCGCCAAAAACGGCAAGTAATTGTCATCGGTCGCAAAAAAAACGGGAATTACCCCCTTCTTTTTTCGGTATACCGTGCCCGATGCGTTTTCTTTCGCTTTCGAAGCTCCTTTTTCATCTTTTAAGGGCGTCGTATGCTCCGTGTCGGATTCGTTCCAACCTCGTCTGTATGTCAACGTTTTTTCCATGATTTTTTTCTCCTCGCTCGTCGCGGTTCGTTCTCTGTTTTTCTTTCGCAACGATATGACGATAACATTGTATAACATTTTAGCAAAAATTACAATCAAAAAAATACCGTTTGTTCTCTACCTCACCGTTTTTAGGCTCTATAGCGAGTAGATTTCGGACTCTACTGAGCGTAGAGTCCGAATCTTCAAGGTTTTCAAGGTATTCCGACGATTTCTCTTCGATGAACTCTACCGAATGATTTTCGGGATTCTACCAAGCGTAGAGTAAACGAAGGACGAAAAAAATCGATTTTTTAGGCATTTTCGTACGATATTCTTCGACGAAAAATGCAGAAATTTTTGAATTAATCCTCACATTTTTCAGAGCGACGACGCACGAAATTCGACATACTTATCCGCAAAATCGAAAGTCGACCTCGACGTACGTTTTATACGGCATTTCCTTTATGATCTCGAAACGTTCCCCAAATCTTTTTTGAACGTCGAAGCAGCGCGTAAAACGCATTCTCGCGAATACCGACTACCGAGCTCGCGGCGGCTCCGTCCGCTATATTTCCAATAAAATCGTCACCGGTCCGTCGTTAAACTGTTCGATTTTCATATCCGCGCCGAACACGCCCTTCTTTACCGTAACACCGTAGGAAGAAAGCTCCTTGACGGCAAATTCGTACAACGGTTCCGCCCGTTCGGGGCGTTCCGCCAAAATAAAACTCGGGCGATTCCCGTGCGACGCGTCGCCGTATAAGGTAAACTGCGAAACGAGTAACACTTCACCCCCGACGTCCTTCACCGACAAATTCATTTTGCCGTTTTCGTCCTCGAATATGCGTAATCCGGCGATTTTTTTCGCAAGATACGCCGCTTCCTTTTCCGTATCGCCGCATTTTACGCCCAAAAATACCGTCAAACCGAACGGAATTTCGGAAATCGTTTTCCCACCCACGGTCAACGTCGTTTTTTTTACTCTTTGCACTACTGCTTTCATTTTTCACCTGCTCCGTAAAATTCTACGACGAAATGCAGGATAAAACTATCCTGCATTTCGGTCGTATTCGATTAAAGAAAAACTTATGTCTATCGAATCGTTAAACGCGGCTCATATATTCGCCCGTTCTCGTATCGATACGGATCGTTTCGCCCTCTTCGACGAACATGGGCACCTGAATCGTCGCGCCCGTTTCTACTTTCGCATTTTTCATAACGTTGGTTGCCGTGTTGCCCTTAACACCGGGTTCGGCCTCGATAACTTTAAGTTCAACGAAGTTTTCAGGTTCCACCGAGAACGCTTTGCCGTAAAGGAACTTCACCGTTACCATGTCGTTTTCCTTGATGTATTTCAAAGCGTCTTCCACTTGATCGAACGTAAGCATTTCCTGATTATATTCTTCGTCCATGAACACGTAGAATTCACCATCGTAGTAAGAATACGTCATCTTCTTCGTTTCCACCTGCGCGGTTTCCAACTTCGTGGTAGGGTTAAAGGTTTCATTCGACAAAACCTGTCCCGTTACGACGTTCTTCAAGGTCGTTCTTACGAACGCCGCGCCTTTACCGGGTTTTACGTGTTGGAATTCGGTAACGGTATAAACGCCGCTCTTGTATTCGAAAGTTACGCCTTTGCGAATATCGCCTGCCAAAATCTGTGCCATAAAATTTTTCTCCTTATATGCTTATAATTTTCTTTTATAAAATCAAGAGATTTCTATCCGTCAAGGACATAAAACTCTTTACTTTTCCGTCTTTCAACGTCACCGTATCCTCAATGCGAATACCATACTCGCCCACTTTGTATACACCTGGCTCGTCCGAGAATACCATACCGTCCGACAAAACCGCCGTGCCTTTCGGACTGAGCGAAGGTTTTTCGTGAATATTCAAACCGACGCCGTGCCCGAGCGAGTGCGTGAACAATTCTCCGTACCCATTCTGCGCGAGATGCTCTCTCGCGATCGCGTCTGCCTCCACGCCCGTCATGCCGTTAACAAGCTTCTTTTTAACCAGCTCGTGCGCTTCCAAAACGACCGCGTACGCTTTTTTGAACTCCTCATGCTTTCCATCGTCACCGAACAGAAACGTACGCGTGATATCCGAACAATATCCGTTGACTTTACAACCAAAATCAATGAGAATCTCGTCGCCGAAGCGCAATTTCGTATTTCCCGTTTCGTGGTGAGGAACCGCCGCATGCGCGCCGAACGCCACGATCGTATCGAACGAAGTACCCTGCGAACCGAACTTCCGCATGTTGTATTCGAGCAATGCCGCCACTTCGGACTCCGTCATGCCCTCTTTGATTTCGGGCAACGTAGCCAAAAAACCGCGCTCCGCAATCTCGCAAGCTTTCGCGACGTTTTCCAGCTCCCAATCGTTTTTGGTTTCCATCAACGGGAACAACGTGCTGTCCGCTTCGACAAGCTTCACGCCGATTTTCTCCAACGCCAAATAGTCGGAATGCTTGGTTTCGTTAAACGAAATCGCAACGATCTTGTAATCTTTGAGAATATCCGAAACTTTGCGTTGTCCCCAAAGCACGGGGGTCACTTCCGTCCCTGCAAACAATTTCTCCGCTGCCTCGATATATCTCGAATCGGTAAAGAGCGTCACGCCGGCCTTGTCCACAAGAACCGCGCCGTTTTCGGGAGCAAACCCAATTACATATCGCATCAAATATTCGCAAGTGACGAACAAAGCGTCCGCTTTTAATTTGATTTGCTCATAAATTTTTTTGCCGTTCGTTTGTAACATACGCATACTCCTTTCTTTTATTTTAGCAAAAATTTTTTCTTTCGTCAAGCATATTGCTTGCTTTTTTACATATTTCACGCCTGTTCGTACAGTCTTTTCATCTCCGCGGCGTCCTCCGCTTGCGTTCCAGCCGATTCACTGACGATATACGGCTGTAATTTCAGTTCTTTCAAAACCGAAGCGAGCGGTTCGAATTCCGGACCGTACTCCCCGTCCGCAAACGTCAAATGCTTGATTTCACCCTTTGCGCCGTACATGATCTTGGAAAAATGCACGTGAAAACGGAGCATACGCTCATACCCGAGTTCCGCAATCATATACTCTAACCGCTCCCAATAGTCTTGCGCCGACCGCAACGAGCCGCGTTCCCTCGCATTGACGTGTCCGAAATCCACGCAGGGCACGTACACGGGATCGACTTTGCAAAATCGCACGACTTCTTCGATCGTACCGATCTGCGCCAACTTACCCATCGTTTCGGGACAAAACAACATATCCTGCATAGCGTTTTCGTAGATGTAATCGCGCAAAATTTTCAACCGATCTTCCGTGAGCGAAACCGCTTCCTCCCTCGTCGCTTTTCCCTGCGCCGCCGGATGGAACACCACGCGCCTGCCGCCCATTAATTTCAACGCTTTGGCACTGTCCAACACGTATCCGTAAGATTTCGCCGCCATTTCGTCGTCGGGATTGGCGAAATTCACGAAATACGGCGCGTGCGCGGAAATTTCCACGTCCTCTTTAAGAAACGCTTCGCCGATGGAACGTGCCTTTTCTTCGCTCATTCGCACTCCCCTGCCGAACGAATATTCAAAACAGTCCAAACCGCGTTCTTTCACGAACACCGCCGCTTCCTCCGTGTGTGAATATCCCTCCGCATAAAAGCTCTCGCAATTGCCGCTCGGTCCGAATTTAATCATGCTCACGTACTCTCCTTATATCTTTTTGCAGTTGCGTTTTCAGCGAGTCGACGTCCTCGAACTTCGTAATTTCACGCAAAAAACGTATAAATCGTACGGTCAGTTTCTTACCGTATAAGTTGCCGTCAAAACCGTCCAAATAAGTTTCCGTCACGACGCTCCCGTCGTCGAACGTCGGTCGCGCCCCGTAATTCGTAATGCCTTTATACCCCACGCCGTCTACCTCCACGCGCGTTTCGTATACCCCCTGTTTCAAAGGAAATTTCCCGAACGGATATTCGATATTCGCCGTAGGGAAGCCGATCGTTCTACCGATTTTTCTATCCTCAACGACTGCTCCCGTCAAAAAGAACGGCTCGCCTAACAATTCGTTCGCTTTTTCGACTTCGCCCCCTCGCAAGAGCGTTTTTATGGTATTCGAACCGACTTTCATTCCGTACATGGTTACGAGTTTTTCTACTTCAACGCGTACACGGTTGCCGCATTCTAAATCCTTGGGCGTACCCGACGCCGACTTCCCGAAACGGAAATCTTCGCCGCAAACAAACGTCTTGACGCAGAATTCGCTCCGCAACAGTTCCGCAAAAGTGCTCGGCGACAAATCCTTAATCGCGGCAAAGGACAACTCGAATGCGAAATCCGCTCCGGCACGACGAAAAATCTGCTCCCGCTCCGAAAAGGTAAACAAAGGCAAGTCTTTTCCGCCGACAATGGTCATCACGCCGATCGGCAAGCCGTGCACTCGGGCGCGCGACAAAAGACGACGATGTCCAGAATGCAACCCGTCGAAGCCGCCGGCAAGCATTACGCAACCTGCGGAAAGATCTGTATTTTTCGTCAGCCAAACCGTTTTTAACATAATTTCGTTTTTGCCTTCGCCTGTCCGTTTTTCACCTCGGCAATCCCGTAAAAATCGCCGTTTTGATAAATTTTGTATAACCCGTCTGTCTGTTCTACACCGACGTATTGACCATGATAAAGCTTCTCTTCCTGTTTTTCTGTGAGTATAAGCCGTTCGAACGGCAAAACGCTTTCGGTGGAAATTAGGTATTTTTCCAGCTCCTCGACGGACGGATCGTTTTCCAAAACGGAAAACGGAATCGAATTTTCCAAATCGAAAACGCCGCTCCGAGTTCTGCGCAAAGCACTCATCACCGCCTTCGTACCGAGTGCGTCCGCAACGTCGCGTGCAACGGAACGGATATACGTGCCGCCGCCGCAACGGATTTCGATACGATAGGTGTCCTCTTTCCCGTCGGCTTGCCCCAGACACTGCATATCGTAAATATGCACCTTCTTGGGTTGCAATTCAAAATCGATCCCTGCCCGAGCCAGCTCGTATCCCCGTCTGCCGTTGACGTTCTTCGCGCTATACTTAGGCGGCAATTGCATAATATCCCCTAAAAAACGCGGCAATACCTCTGCAATTTCCCGTTCGTTCGGTACATGCCCCCCTCGTACGAGCGTACCCGTCGAATCCAACGTATCCGAATCCACGCCGAACGTGAACTCCGCAACGTACACTTTTTGTTTTTCCAAAAAATAATCGAACAAGCGCGTGGCGTTCCCGACGCCGACGGGCAGAATGCCGCTCGCCAACGGATCGAGCGTTCCCATATGTCCGCATGGTATCCCCGACAGCCATTTGATTTTATTGACAACCGCCGAGGATACAATCCCCGACGGTTTGTCCACATTGATAAACCCGAAAGTTTTCAGTTTGCTTTCTCTTTTCAAAATGCCTCTCCGATTATCTGAGCTCTACGCCCAACTTAAATTTGAGATTATTCAAAATTTTCTTCACGAATCCGTCCAGAACTTCCGGCGTAAACGCCTTCTCCGCCTGCGCGTCGGGCGTAAACGTAAGGGTAAACGCCATGCTCTTCTTGCCTTCGGGCACTTGACCGCCGCGATACACGTCGAAAAGCTTCGCCGCCGTCACGTATTTGCAGGAATGCATCAACACCTCTTCGATTTCCGCGCAAGTAAGCTTCTCGTCCGCTATCAACGCGAGGTCGCGTTGTACGGCAGGGAATTTCGGCAAATTCGTATAACGAACTGCATCGTCCATCGCATCTTTCAAAGCAGCCAAATCCAACTCTCCGAGGTATACTTTTTTATCCAATCCGAGCGAAAGAGCGATAGCAGGGTCGAGTTCACCGAAAAAACCCACAACGTTTTTCCCTATCGACACATTTGCCGAAACGCCGGGATGCAAATAACTTTTTTCCGCACGTTCGTACGTGAAAGAAACGTGGAACACTTCCGCAAGACGTTCGATTGCTCCTTTCAGATCGAAGAAATCGTTCTTGCCGCCCCAGATTCCCAAAACGAGATGTTTTCTTTCCTCCGGTTGTTCGCTCACCTGCGTATCGCGCGGCACGTACACGTTCGCTACCTCGAATTGTCTACCCTCGTCGTTACCGCGTCGAATATTCCGTACGGCGTTTCCGAGCATCGACGGCGCAAGGAACGTACGCATTAAAGACAATTCCTCACTGATCGGATTCAAAATCTTCACCGCATTCCGTTCCGTAGCGTCCTGCGGCAATTTCATGAGCTCGAAATCTTTCGGAGAATAGAAAGAATAATTATACGCTTCCGAATACCCTTGCACTCGCAAAACGTTTTTAACGTGCAATTCTTTTTTCTGCGCGTCCGTCAAGCCGCCGCCCGTCACACGCGCGCTCTTCAAAAACGTCGGTTCGATATGCTCGTAACCATACATACGAATGATTTCTTCCGCCAAATCGGGATAGTTATCCACGTCGTCGCGATAGCCGGGAATCGCCACCGTCAATACGTCCCCGTCCAGTTTCGGGCAGAAATTCAATCGCGACAGAATCGCAAGGATTTCCTCGTTGGGAACGACGATCCCGAGCAACGCATTGATTTTCGCAATGCTCGCCGTCATCGTTCGCGGCGTCAGATCCGCCGCGCATACGTCGCAACGCATATCCGTTACCGTACCGCAACCAAGTTCCTCGATAAGATGCAACGCGCGCGCCATACCAAGCTCATTGGTGTACGCGTCGACGCCCTTTTCGAATCTCGACGAGGAATCGGACGTTTGCCCGAGCGCACGCGACGTTTTTCTGACGTTATCGCGCGCAAACTTTGCCGATTCGAAAAATACGTCCTTCGTCGTTTCTTTGATGCCGCTGTTCAAACCGCCCATAATCCCGGCGAGCGCGACCGGCTTCTTCCCGTCGCAAATCACCAAATTATCGGGCGAAAGCGCAAACTCTTTTTCGTCGAGCGTCGTAATCGCCTCGCCCTTTTCCGCGCGCCGGACGATGATTTTTCTATCCGCAAGCTCCGCCGCGTCGAACGCGTGCATAGGCTGTCCGATTTCCAACAACACGAAATTCGTGATATCGACGATCGGAACAATAGAACGGATTCCCGATAAAACGAGCCGTTTCCGCATCCAAGCAGGCGAAACGCCGCCCTGCACGTTCTCCACATAATGTCCGACGTAACGAGGACAAAGTTCCGGCGCGGACACTTCCACCGTCACGGGCGCGGCATTCGTCAAATGCGCCGTATAAGAACAATCGGGGGTTTTCAACGGCTTCTTCAAGACCGCCGCCACTTCTCGCGCTATCCCCAAAATACATTGACAATCCGGGCGATTCGCAGTAACGGAAATATCGAAAATCCAATCGTCCAATCCGATGATTTTGCGGATATCCTCGCCGATCGGAGCGTCCGCCGCCAAATCGAGCAAACCGTCCACTTCCGCGCCGGGATAGTAATCCTCGTTGATGCCGAGTTCCTCCCCCGAACAGAGCATACCGAAAGACTCTACGCCGCGAAGTTTCCCTTTTTTGATTTTTTTAATGCCGGAAGGATTTTTAATCGGATCGCTCTCGTCCACAACCGTCGATCCGTCCAATGCGCAAGGCGTTTTCATCCCCACGTATACGTTGGGCGCGCCCGTCACGATCTGCAATTCTCTGCCGTACTTCTCACCGCAATCCACAACGCAAATCTGCATGTGATCGCTGTCGGGGTGCGGCGTCAGCTCCTTAACCTGCCCTACCACGACGTTCGTCACACGTTCGCCGAGGTAAACGAGCTCCTCAACCTCGAATCCGCACGAAAAGAGCTTATCCGCAAGCTCCTGCGCGGAAATGTCTATGTCTACGTAATCTTTTAACCAACTGAAAGGTGC
>CAYZOF010000002.1:0-94212 GCA_964479935.1 uncultured Clostridia bacterium
AATCCCCGATAGTTCTTCGGAGTCCTCGGACTCTTCGAGTGAGTCAAGTGAATCTTCGAGCGAATCCTTGATCGTTTCGTCGGAAAGCTCTTCAAGCAAACCTTCGAGCGAAGCTTCGAGTGTGACGAATTCGTCGAACTCTACAGCCGCTTCGAGCGAGGAGGATTCGGAAGGATTCTTTGATAAGATAACGGGTTGCTTCAGCGGAGTAGGCAGCTTAACGGGCGGCATGATCGCGCTCGGCGCGGTGGCAGGTGTTCTGTTGAAAAAGAAAAAAGAAGACGATAACGAATAAGCTATCGTGAAAGCCATAAAAACGACGAGTTTTCTCGTCGTTTTTATATTGAATGTATAAGCACACAACTATGCGACACATAGGTATTATGTATCGCGTAATACCATAAACTTAAATACGACGCAGGTATTATGTTACGCATAATACCTATGCCAGACATAGTCTTGACTTAAACATGAAAAACGGCGCTGACCTTATGTCGGTGCCGTTTTAGGAATGAATGATAGGGAATAATTATTTAATGTTATTCCACATGCGGTTCGCGCGAGTATTGGTTTCCTTATCGAAATATTTCATGACGACCAATCGATCGATTGTGGAACTGTCCGGATACTGAGCAAATAATTGCCGATGCGTTTGTTCGACGGTAGTGCTGAAACTGTGTCCTGCTCCGAAAAAGTAGCTTAAGTCATAGGTTGTAAGGGATTCGTTTTCATCGTCGCAACCGTAGCATTCTTGAATGTAGTCAAAGACTTCGTCGCCTCCGATACAGCTTGTGTAGCCGATATAATGCATATTGCGAATGGCATTAATGGGCATTGACAGGAAGTTGATGAAAGCTGTTGCCGCTTCGACGTTTGCGTCTTGCATCAGTACCCAGCCGTCGAACCATAGATTGGAAGCCGCGTCGGGGATGCTGTATTCCAACAGCAACGGGGAATCGTCGTCTTCGGTATAGGACTCTGCTTCGTCTATTATATACACGGCGTCGCCGCTCCATTGGAAGGACGCGTCCAGTCTGCCCATAATCATGTCGAGCTTGCCCTCGTCGGTTTCCAGTCCGTAGAGATTACCGCGCATGTTCTCCAATTTCTTTTTTACACCGTTCATAGTGTCTTCCGACGTATCGTTCATCAGTGCGTTTAATTGGCTCTTATAGGTTTCGCGGGAAACAGCCCCGTTTTCATATTGCTTTTTTAAGGTCAATAGTTCTTCTTCGTAATACATGCCCAGTCCCATGAAATAGGAATCTCGCACGTTGTCTTTTGCCGTGATTTTTCGTTCGCAGAGGGGATTGGATAGAGCGTTCCAACTTTTCATGGTTTCGGAGGGGATTTTTTCGGGATTGAACACAAATCCCGTCGTGCCCCACATATAGCCTGCCGCATATTCGCTCCAACTGCTCCCGTCGTTAAGTTTTCCGTCTTGGAAAACTTCTTGAATGTACGGGGAAACGTTTTTGGCGTAATAGTTGTTTTCTACGTCGGTATCGAAAAATGAATCGGGGAACTTTTGCAGGTAACCCTCTGCGGCGAGCTTCATAATCATGTATTCGGAGGGGCAAAGCAGGTCATAGCTGTCGCCCATTTTTATTTTGCTGTACATGGTTTCATTGTCGGGGATGGGAATGTATTCCACGGAAATGGAATTGCCCGTTTGTTCCTTGTACCATGTCTCGAATTCTTCGTATAAGGCACGTCCCGTGGGAACGTAGCTGTCTTCACCGCCCTCGTCGATGTATTCGTCCCAACTGGCGACGCGCAATACGTTGCTTTGTCGTTTATTGCCGGCGGAGGTATTGTCGCAGGCGGTCAAGGGGATAGAGGAGAAAAGTAAACAGAGAACGAGTGCTCCGGAAAGATTCTTTTTCATGATTTCTTACTCCTTGTTTTTCGGTAGGATCGAATGTTTGCGATGATTACCGCGGCAACGATGATAAAGAAGATGATTGCCGTAAACGCCCAGTAGGCGGCTTTGATTTTCGGTCCTACGTTGTTGTTTTTATCGAGTCCGTATATATGTGTGCTGATCGTCATGAACGAATCGGGTTTCGTGTAAGCGGCGATGACGTAATCGTCCAACGAAAGTGTGACGGACAGCAAAAATCCTGCGAGAATTCCGGGAAGAATTTGAGGGATGATAACGGTGAATAAAGCTCGTTTCGGGGTCGCGCCGAGATCGAGCGCGGCTTCGTAAAGGTTGTTGTCCATTTGTTGTAATTTCGGCATTACGGATAAAAGCACGAAGGGTGTGCAAAGAAGCATTTGACCGACTATTAACGGTATGTAGGTCGATTTATCGATTCCGAGGACGGAGATAAACAGCGCGAAAGAAATCGCCGTGACGACGTCTGCGTTGATGACGGGAATTTGATTTACGGCGGAAAGTGCTTTTTTTACTTTCTTTTTGGAATAGAAAATACCGATTGCGCCAATCGTTCCCAAAATCGTGGAGAGTGATGCCACGATAATCGCGAGGAGCAAAGTTTGCGCTACGACGCGAATCGGCTCATTGTCGAAGTCGAAGAAGTATTGATAATGCGTGAAACTGAAATTACTCCATTCCCCGATGATATCGCTTTCGTTAAAACTGTTTACGGTGAGAAAGACGATCGGGCAATAAATGAAAAACAGAACGAAACCGATAAACAGCCATTTGACTATATTTTTGATTCTTTTTACCATAAGGAAGTACCTCTCGACTCGGATTGTGCGTCTTCGCGAAAGCCGCCCGTAAGCCATGTTATCAAGAACATGAATAAAAGCAATAATAGCGCGATAAACGAGCCGTCGTGCCATAAGTCGCCCATAAAGTAGTCGTCGATTAATTTTCCGATAATCTTAACGTTTCGGAACGTTAAGTAATTGGAGACGACGTAATTGGTCATGGACGGTAGGAAAACCATAGATATGCCGCTGACGATCCCCGCTTTAGAAAGAGGAACGGTCACTTTGATGAAAGATTCGGCGTTGGTCGCACCTAAATCCTTGGCGGCTTCTAAATAACTCTTGTCGATTTTTATGAGTGTTGTATAAATAGGTAAAATCATAAACGGTAAGAAGTCGTATACCATACCGATAATGGTGTTTATGATATTCCAAGTACTTGATTTGTTGTACGTGCCGAGCCAGATAAACATTTCTTTGAGCGCGTTGATGCGCAGGACGAAATTTACCCACATGGGAACGATAAACATCAATAAGAGCGCGGATTTGTTTTTTAATTTGCATTTTGCAATGATATATGCGACCGGATAAGCAATAAAAAGACAAATTAGCGTACTCATTAAAGAAATGAAAAGACTTCGAAGGATCGTTTTGAAGTTATAGGAGCGGAAAAAACCTTTGATTCCTTCGCCGCTTTCATTAAAAAATATGCGAATATATTCTAAAGTGAAGTTACCGTTGTCGTCCGTGAACGCATAATAGACGATTATAAGGAGGGGAATTATGACGAATATTGCTAAAAATAAGCCGTAAGGAATCGCCAATAATTTCCGGGAAAACCGAGGCTTCGTATTGCTTGTCATTTGTTTCCCTCCGCGATTTTTAACGTTAATTTAATTTTGTCTTTGGGGATAATCAAGCTGACGAGGTCGTTTTCGTTCCAAAGATCTTCGCAAGCGAGCACGTAATCTTCCTCGTTTTCGGTTCGAACGATGTAACGATAATACTCACTCTTATAAATTAGGGAAATAATATGTCCCTGTGCGCCACCGTCTTCGAGATTGTCGCTCATGGTTATATCGTGTAAACCGACTTCTACGTTGACTTCGACGTCGGTCAAATCGATTCTTTCGCCTTTGGCGGTAATGAGATAGCCGTCTTCGTCCAAATGACTACCGGGATACAATTGCGTGACGTCGCATTCAAATTCTCCGTCGCCGAATTCGACAGTGTTGTGCTTTGTGATAACGCCGTTGAATTTATTGACGCGGAATTTCTTTTTCATGACATGAATGCCGTCAGGATTTACGCAGAGACCGACTTGTTGCCCGACAACGGGAGCGGAAGTGCTTTGAATTTCGATTTCGTATCTGCCGCATTGTACGAGAATTTGATAGTGAATGCCTTTAAAGATAACGGAAGTGACTTTTCCTTTTAGAAAGCCTTCTTCGGGCGTCGTAATGATCACGTCCTCGGGACGAACGACAACGTCCACGGGTTCGTCTTTTTCAAAGCCGCCGTCGGTGCATTCGAAAGATTTTCCGCAAAAACGCACTTGCTTATCTCTCGGCATTACGCCGGAGAAAATGTTGCTTTCGCCGATGAAATCCGCAACGAATGTATTTTTCGGTTCGTTATAAATCATTTCGGGGGTGCCGATTTGTTGAATGGACCCGTCCGACATGACGATAATGGTGTCCGACATCGTCAGGGCTTCTTCTTGATCGTGCGTGACGTAGATAAACGTGATCCCCAATCTCTTATGCATGGCTTTCAATTCGAGTTGCATTTCTTTACGCATTTTTAAGTCGAGTGCGCCGAGAGGCTCGTCGAGCAAAAGAATTTCCGGTTCGTTTACGATTGCGCGTGCGATGGCGATTCTTTGTTGCTGTCCGCCAGAGAGCGTGGCTATGCTTCGTTTTTCAAATCCGGCTAAGTCAACAATTTCCAAGGCGTTTTTAACTTTTTCGGCAATGACGTCTTTGGGGAGCTTTTTCAGCTTTAAGCCGAATGCGACGTTTTCGAATACGTTGAGATGGGGGAAAAGCGCGTATTTTTGAAAAACGGTATTCACGGGACGTCGGTTGGGCGGCAGGTCGCTGATGTCTTTTCCGTTGAGCAATATTTTGCCCGATGTGGGCATTTCAAATCCGGCGATCATGCGGAGAGTTGTGGTTTTCCCGCAACCGGAGGGGCCTAAAAAGGTAATGAATTCGCCTTTGCGAATATAGAAATTGAGATTGTCTACTACGGATACTCCGTCGAATTCTTTATGCACGTCGACGAGCTCAATGATGTGGTTTTGTTTTTCGGTGGATATACTCATAATTGTCCTCCAAAGGGTTAGGAACTTCAATTATTATGTCAGTCAGAATAATTATGTGTGACATAATACTGTGTAAAAGTCAGATAAATAAAGGTTTTTAGCCGTTCTATGTTTAACATAGGTATTTCAGACATGGAACGTTTAGAAATTCGGCGGAGTGGAAATCCATAGGAATTTTGCCACTTTATTGCCTCGATTGATAATATAGTGCTGCTTTTCGGCAGGGTAGTAAAACGCTTCGCCTTTTTTGCATAGGTATTGTTTGGAACCTAAACAAATGGCGACCTTTCCGTCTAATACGTAGCCGAATTCTTCGCCTTCATGCGGAATGTCCGTAGCGGTTGCGCTATAAGGAAGCAATTCGACCAATACGGGTTCCATCATGTTTTTTTGCGCATTGGGAATCAGCCAATTCAAAAGTACGCCGTCGGAATTTTTTTCGATGAATTCGTTTTTGGAAAAGACAACTTTTTCTGCAGTTTCTTCCTTAAAGAATTCCGAAAGATTGCTCCCTAAGGCGGATAGTATGTCCGTTAAGGTCGCGATAGAGGGGCTGTTGAGGTTGTTTTCCAGTTGTGAGATGTAACCTTTCGTTAGTTCGCAACGGTCGGCGAGCTCTTCTTGCGTTAAACCCTTTTGATTGCGCATTTGTTTGATTTTTTTACCGAGATCCATAAAATTTAATCCTCCGTTTTTCAAACAAATCTTCGTTGAACGGGTGGTTTGCTTATAATAAACGCGGAGTTTATTTTCACTAAACTCCGCAGACATTATTATAAAAAAAACGACAGGATATGTCAAATGTTTACATAGGGGAAAATGCAAAAAGTTTTATAAATATTTATAAAAAAATCGCAGGTTTGCAAACGAGCTTGGACGGCACAAATGCAAACGTTGAAAATATTATACGAAAAAACGGGTCTACCGAACGGCAGACCCTCATATTTATAATATGCGGATATTATAAAACGTTTTAGTTCAAAGCACAGAGTTTCTTCGAAAGCTTTGCCTTTCTGTTGTTAGCGTTGTTCTTATGGATAACACCTTTTGTAACAGCCGCGTCGATAGCGGATACGGTTTCGGGGAAAAGCTTGGTTGCTGTTTCTTTGTCGCCTGCATTGACGGCTTCGAGGAACTTTTTGATCTGCGTCTTAAGCGCAGATTTAACTGCTTTGTTTCTCATCGTTTTTTTGTCGATAACCAAAACTCTTTTCTTTGCGGATTTAATATTAGGCATAATGTTCTCCTTGTTTCCATTTTTTCTTATTCAAAGTTAATTGCGTAATTTATTTTAACATAATTTTTTTGGAAAGTAAACTGTTTTTCAATGGAAAAATGCGAAAAAGAAGAAAAAAATAAAAAAAAAAATTGCATTTTGAGGGAATATATGGGACTTCCGAAGGGCGGAATAGCTTTTTTTGACAGCGGAATCGGTGGGTTGACCGTCATGGCGGAGTGCCGAAAGCGACTTCCTTCCGCGCTTTTTTATTACTACGGCGACAATCGGCATGCTCCTTACGGGAATCTTCCGCCTCGAAAGATTCGAAAATATACCTTAAAAGCCTTTCGAGTTTTTCGCAGGCTGCAGGCGCGCGCGGTGGTAATTGCCTGTAATACGGTTACGGCGGTCTGTATCGATATGCTTCGAGAGAAATATACGTTTCCGATCATCGGGACGGAACCGGCGTTGCGTTTTGCGGCGAAGAAGACAAGGGGAGAGGTGTACGCGTTGATGACGAAAGCGACTTCGGAGAGCGAACGCGTAAAAAAATTGCTTTTGAGTTGTCAAAAGGCATATCCCGATGCGGAGATTCGAATTTTCCCGTGCGAACGGTTAGCCGGTGAGATCGAGCTTCACGCACAAAACGTCGATTACGATTATCGTGCGTTTCTACCGAACGGCGCACCGTCTGCGGTGGTGTTAGGTTGTACACATTACGTATATATTAAGGAATATATACAAAAATATTATCGTTGCAACGTCTATGACGGAAACAAGGGAATTGCGGAACGACTTTATGCTCGATTGAGCGGTTCGGCGATACAAAAAGGTCGAACGGTGTCGTTCGAGGAAGAAAAAAGCTCGAAATATAGGGACGAGCGACCACTGAAAGAAAAACTTGCTCGATTGCGATGCTTTTTGCGCTTAAAAATTCGGATTTTGCGCGATTCGAAAAAAAATCAAACGGCAAACAAATGTTCGAAAAAATATAAAAATAAGCATAGCGAAAATACAGAGAATCAAAGGAGTTTCTGTATTATCTTTCTCGGCAAAAACAGGAGGTATAATGAAGAAAATTATAAACAAATGTTTGAAAATTGACATTTTTCGCGTTCGGTGGTCAATTTGTGGTCAAAAAAATCAAAAAAATTAAAAAAACAGGAAATTTTTTTTCGAAAAACTCTTGACATTGGTCAAAAGTGGTTGTATAATATAAACATGTTACTTGAAGAATCTGCGTGACATAAAAACGGAACGGGAGGGAAACGGAATGTTTAAAGGTATATTCGAACATCAATTAGACGACAAAAACCGTTTGCGTATTCCCTCTAAATTTCGAAAAGAATTGACGGGGGAACACGGCGAGAAAACGTACAGTTTTTTTCGCGGCATGAACCGTTGTATTTGTGTTATGGCAGATGAGTTGCTGGATGAAACCATATCGGAATTGTCTGAAGAAGCGATTTCGGAGGCGAACGAAGGTTCGGCATTGTTTTTTGGGAGTATTTTTTCCGCGGAAGAGGATGTGCAAGGCAGGGTAGTGTTGCCGACGATGTTGCGCAAGATGGCAGGTATTAAAAAAGACATCGTCACCATCGGCAGAGGCAAGCGTTTGGAGATTTGGGCAGCTGAGAGATATTATGAATACATCGAAGGCGTGGATTACGACGCCGAATTGAAGAAGTTGGGGATATAACAAAATGTTGGAATTTTCGCATAAACCCGTTATGCTGGAAGAATGTATGGAAGGTCTTGCCGTAAAAGACGGCGGCGTTTGGTTTGACGGTACGATTGGCGGAGGCGGACATTCCTACGAGATTTTGAAACGAAGCGCGCCGAGCGGCAGGCTGATCGCCACCGACTTGGACGATGAGGCGATTGCTGCGGCGACGCAGAGATTGAGCGAGTTTTCGGGATGTTTCGAAATTTATAAATCCAACTATAAAGAGTACGCAAGGGTATTTGACCGAGCAGGAATCGATAAAGTGGACGGCGCGTTGCTCGATTTCGGGATATCTTCCCATCAAATCGACGACGATTCGAGAGGATTCGCCTATCGGTTTGCGGACGCTCCGTTGGATATGCGTATGAATCAATCGGCGTATTTAACGGCGGAGATCGTGCTCAATACCTATTCGGAAGCGGATCTTGCGAGAATATTGAAAACGTACGGAGAAGAAACGTTCGCAAAGCAAATCGCGCGAAATATCGTAAAAGCTCGAGCGGAAAAGCCGTTGAAAACCTCCGGCGATTTTGCGGAAATCATACGTAACAGCATTCCGGCGAAGTTCCGATTCGGAGCCCCGTGCGAGCGGAAGAGTTTTCAGGCGATTCGCATCGAAGTAAACGGGGAACTCGACGGACTGTACGATTTGGTTCTGTCGTTGTCGCGTAGGCTTAGGAAAGGCGGAAGAATTGCGATTTTGACTTTCCACTCGTTGGAAGATCGAATCGTAAAGGAAGCGTTCAAATATTTGGAATCGCCTTGTACGTGTCCGGGAAACTTTCCCGTATGCGTATGTGGTAAGACGCCGGAGATGAAAGTTATTACTCGTAAACCGATTACGGCGAGCGCGGAGGAATTGGAAAGTAACTCAAGAAGTAAATGCGCAAAATTAAGGATTGCGGAAAAACTTTAACAACAAGAAAATAACGAATGATAAGAAAATGATATAGAAAGCCGAAACAGGGGAAAAACAAAAAGCACGGAGGAGCAAAATCATGGAAGTGGTATTAGAAAAACCTGCAACGACGCAGGCAGAGAAAACGAGCGAAGCGCAAGAGCATAACGCGTTAATTAAAGAACGCTATCGAAAGTTGCAAAGCGCCGAAGCGGATCAATTTTCCGCGCCTTCCGATTCGGCTCTTCACGAGCAATCGATCCGCGCGGAGCGTTCGGCGTCTACCGTTTTCGCACCGATATTCGGGGCGACGGCGACGATGGAACAAACGCCTCAAGTGACGGAATACGTCCGTCCTACGGAATACGTTCGCGAGGCGGAGTCGTTGTTTACGACGGACAAATTTGAAAAGTTGCAAAATACGTTTGCGGAAGAAATACCGGCAGAGACGATCGCGCCTACTTTCGTCGCGGACGTTACGACCGTAGCCCCGACAATGAAGGAAAACGTTGCGGTTCGCGAGGGATACTCGTTGAATTCGATTGCGAAATTTGCAATCGGCGTATTTGCCGCATTGGTTATTTGTTCCATGACATTGATCGGGGTGAACAGTAATACGATTCAACAAAGGAATTTGCGTTTGAGAGAGCTCGAACAGAAACAACAAGAGTTGATCGAACAAAATCAAGAAATCGAACGTCGCATAGCGGACGCGAAATCGGACGAAACGATTTTTCGTTATGCGGAATCGCAAGGGATGATTCAAAACGGATAGTTATGCCGAAAGGAGCAGATTATCAAACAATTCAATAGACAATATTCCATATGGGTTTTACAAAAGAGGTTGCTTGCCATTATTTTGGCGGCGACCTTTCTTTTTTGTTTTTTGTTTGCGCGTTTCTTTTATGTGCAAATTATTTGGAGCGAGGAACTGAATTATCGCGCGTTAGATCAATGGACGAGAGAATTGCCAATCGTGGCAGAGCGCGGAAAGATCACCGATCGAAACGGAGTCGTTTTGGCGGATAATTCTACAGCTTATACGGTTTACGCGCGTTCCAATGCAGTGAAAGACAAGGCGCAAACTTCCTATGCGTTGGCAGAAGTATTACAGAAAGATCAAACGACGATATACGAGAAATTGACTAAGAAAAAAGCGTCGGAAATTACCGTTGCGAAGCGCGTAGAGAAGAGTCGAATCGAGGCGTTATCGCAACTTTCGTTGGACGGCGTGTATTACGCTCGAGATAACGTGCGGCAATATCCGAAAGGCAACGCGCTCAGCCAAGTGCTCGGGTTTACGTCAGCCGACAACGTAGGGACGACGGGGATAGAGAAATATTACGACAGCTATTTATCGGGAACGAAGGGAGAGCTTTTATATGAAACGGATTTGATCGGAATAGACATAGAAGGGAGCGTCGCGGCGTATCTTCCTGCTGAAAACGGATACAATCTCGAATTGACCGTCGATTATGGGATTCAAGAAATCGCCGAGAGCGCGTTGGAGCGTGTCTCGCTCGAATATTCTCCGAAAGCGGCGTCTTGCGTCGTTTTAGACGTGAACAACTTTGAAATTCTGGCTTTGGCGAATTATCCGTCCTACGATTTGAACGAATTGCCGAGGAACGATGTCGAGACATTAAATAAATTGTCGCGCAACACGATCGTGTGTGATGTTTATGAGCCGGGTTCGACGTTTAAGATTATTACAGCCGCGGCGAATTTGGAGGAATATTTTCAAGGAAATTCCGATGCTTTTTCTCCGAATTACGTATTCTCGAGTTCTCGGACTCGTACGGTAGACGGTACGAAAGTGAAATGCTGGAGCAACCACGCCAACGGAAAACATTGTAACCAAACGTTGGCGGAGGCACTTAACAACAGTTGCAATCCGTGTTTTACGGATATTGCGTTATCGCTGGGGAAGAATACTTTTTATGCGTATCTGTCCGCGTTCGGTTTCGGTAAAAGGACGGGGATCGATTACGGCGGCGAAGCCTACGGACTGTTGCTCGCGGAAAGCGTCGTCCGCAATTGCGATTTGGCTCGAATCGGATTCGGGCAGACGGTTGCGGTATCGGGGATACAGCTTGCTTGCGCCGCGGCAGCGGCAGTGAATGGCGGATATTACTATACGCCGCATTTGGTGAAGCGTATTTATGCGGAAGACGGGTATGTATTGTCGGAAACGGAGAAAGTCCTCCGAAATCGTCCGATAGGAGAGAAAGCGTCCAAACTTTTGGCGGAAATGTTGGAGGGCGTGGTGACTGAAGGAAGCGGCAAAAAAGCGGCGATAGAAGGGTACCGCATCGGTGGTAAGACAGGTACGGCGCAAAAATATGAAAACGGCAGGATCGCGGCAGGAAAATACGTTTCGTCGTTTGTCGGTTTTTTCCCGGCAGATTCACCGAAATACCTCGCACTCGTGACGATTGATGAGCCACAGGGCGCATATTACGGGAGCGTGGTGGCGGCGCCTTGCGCGAGAGAAATATTCCAAGGAATTATTTCTCTGAAAAATATACCGCCGAGTGTTCAAAAATAACAATCAAAAGTGAGGGAAATCTATGCGTTTAGAAAAATTGACAGAAGGTATACGCTGTATCAAACGACTTGGTACGGATAGAGAAATCGCGGCTTTGTCCGCAGATAGCCGCTTGTGCGGCGAAAACGCTTTGTTTGTCTGCTTGCGCGGAGAACATACGGATTCGCATCGATGTGCGACGGAGGCGGTAGAAAACGGCGCGGTGGCGGTTGTAACGGAGCAGGAATTGCCTTTGCCGGATTCGGTTGCGCAAATCGTGACGGAGGATGCGCGCGAGGCGTTGGGAATATTGGCTTCGACGTTTTACAATAACCCCTCGGAAAAATTGAAGGTTGTTGGGATCACGGGGACGAACGGGAAAACGACCACGTCCTACATGTTGGCGGCGATTTTGGAAAACGCAGGAAAACGCGTCGGCGTTATCGGAACGTTGGGTATAAAGTATGCCGGGCAAACATTCGGTTCCGCGTTGACGACGCCCGATCCTATCGAATTGCAAAAACGGCTCGCGGATATGGTGTTACATGGGGTGGAGTGCGTCGTGGCGGAAGTGTCCGCGCATGCGATTCACTATAAAAAAATCGCCGGAGTCCGTTTCGCCGCGTGTATTTTTACCAATTTGACGCAAGATCATTTGGATTTTTTCGAAGACATGGAAAAGTACCGTCGGACGAAAATGCGGCTTTTTTCCGCGAACAATGCTCCGATCGCGATTTTGAACGGAGACGACGAAACCGGAAGACGTATCGCGCGTATGCGAGAAAATACGGACTGTAAGACGGTTTTTTATGGTTTACATACGCCGTCGGAGGTCTTTGCCGTCGTAACGAGCGAGACTCTTTCCGGCATAGACGGTATGTTGAATATCAACGACAAATTATGCCGTTTTTCATTGCAATTGACGGGCGGACATAACGTTTACAATGCTTTGGCGGCGGCTGCGTGCGCGGCGGAGCTGGGAATCTCCGTGGAATGCATCGGCGAGGGATTGAGCGCGCTCGAACGCGTCGACGGAAGATTGGAACGAGTAGGGAGCGTCAGCGGCGCGGAGATTTACGTGGATTTCGCGCATACGCCTGACGGCTTGGAAAAATCGTTGAGCGCGTTAAAGGGGCACTGCAACGGTCGACTGATTTGTTTGTTCGGTTGTGGCGGCAACAGAGATAAGAAGAAGCGCGCGCTTATGGGCGAAACCGCGGCGAAGGGAACGGATTTTACGGTGCTGACTTCGGATAATCCTCGTTATGAAGATCCGCTCGACATTCTCTCGGAAATCGAACGAGGCTATCGGCATTTTTCGGTTCGGTACGTTGTCGTTCCGGACAGACGGCGCGCGATAGAATACGCAATCGCGTTTTTGAAAAAGGGGGATATACTGCTCGTCGCCGGGAAAGGTGACGAACGACATCAAGAGATCATGGGTATAAAATATCCGTTTAACGACAAAGATATTATCGAAAAAACATTAAAAATAAAAGGAAACGCCCCGTCGGTTTGACGGGGTTCGAGCATTCGCATGCGTATTTATTTTCTATCGACGATCGTTGCGCTCGTATTGTCCGTGGTATTCTGTTGGTTGTGGATTCCGCTGTTGCGCAAATGGAAAGCAGGACAAAATATTCTTTCTTATGTAAAGGAACATCACGAAAAGAGCGGAACGCCTACCATGGGCGGCGTAGCGTTTATAGTCGCGGCTTTGATCTCCGCGTTTTTATGTCGGCAAGATCGCGGACGTGTATTTCTTTTGTCCGCGCTGATCGGGGTGTCTTATATGGTCATTGGAATCTTGGACGATATGCTGAAGCGTAAACATAAAGAAAATCTTGGACTGACGGCGTGGCAGAAATTTTTCTTTCAGACGATCGTGGCTATTTTTGCCGGTTGCTTTTGTTGTCGAGCAGGCTTGACTCGCGTGTATTTGCCTTTTTCTCAAACGAGTGTAGATATCCGATACGGAATAGTTCCTCTGTCAGTTCTTGCCTTTGTGGCGACTGTAAACGCCGTAAATCTGACGGACGGCTTAGACGGATTGGCGGCAGGTTCTTGCGCGCCGCTTTTTCTTTCGCTCGGGGTAATCATCGTTTTGCAACAGGGAGATACGTCGTTGTCGGTATTGGCTTTCGCGTTGACGGGAGCATTGTTCGGATATCTGTGTTTCAATGTTTCTCCGGCTTCGGTGTTTATGGGGGATACGGGTTCTTTGGCACTGGGCGGTTTTGCGGCGGCAATCGGCGTTTTTTCGGGAAATGCATTGTATTTGCCGATTTTGGGCGTGGTTTTCGTTTTTTCTGTAATATCGGTGCTCATGCAGGTAATATATTATAAAGTAACGAAAGGGAAACGCATTTTTTTGATGTCGCCGGCGCATCATCATTTTCAGAAAAAAGGATTTTCGGAAAGTAAAATTTCATATGTGTATTTTCTCGTTACGGTGCTATCGGGATTATTGTCCGTAATGACGGAGTTGTAAGGCGATGCCGCGCGCTAACCGTCCGCATGTAAATTATGCGGCATTGTCATAATCGACGGAGGTGAATATGTATCCTGCAAGACAAGTGTTTTTGGTATTCGGTTTATCCCGTTCCGGGCAAGCCGCCGCCGCGTTTCTGCTTTCCGAGAAAGCAATCGTCTATATTTACGACGAGGGCAAAAGCGAGCGTTTGACGCAAGTAATTCGCGATTTGACAGCGTCGGGAGCAAAACAATTAAGGCAAGAAGACCTTTCTCGTGCCGCGACAATATGCGACGCGTTGGTTCTGAGTCCGGGAATCCCGGTTGACCATTCCGTTGCCGTCGCGTTTAAGCGTAACGGAAAAGCGGTCGTCGGAGAGTCGGAATTGGCGGCTCGATATTTGAATAAAACCGTAATCGCCGTTACGGGAACGAACGGGAAAACGACGGTCGTTTCCATGCTCGCGGACGTTTTCAACAAGGGCGGCTTGGCGGCGTGCGCTTGCGGAAACATCGGTTTGCCGATGTTGGATTGTCGTGACAACGAAGCGCGGATCGCCGTTGCGGAAATTTCCAGCTTCCAGCTGGAAACGTTGCGCTCTTTGCAACCGCACGTGGCGGTGATATTGAACGTCACCGAGGATCACCTGAATCGTCACTACAATATGGAAAACTACATATTTCTGAAGTCGAAATTGCTAAAAAATAGTACGGAATCGGAGTTTGCCGTATTGAATTACGATGACGAGGTCGTACGTTCGTTTGCGGAGAAAACGAAGGCGAAAACGTTGTATTTTTCCGTTCGAGAACGTGTAAAAGGCGCATTTTACGAGGACGGAAATTTGTTTTTCGGTAAGGAACGCATTATGACCGAAGCCGATTTGGCGACGGGCGGATTGCATAACGTGCAGAATGCGCTCGCCGTGATCGCCGTCGCGAAGATAATGGGGATCAAAACAGAGGACATCGTTGCTGCGCTTAGCGATTTCAAAGGTGTCAAGCATAGGATCGAAACGATTGCGGAAATCGACGGCGTGACTTATATCGATGATTCCAAAGGTACAAATACGGATGCGACGCTCAAGGCGGTCGCTACCATGAAACAAGATACAATTTTGCTCTTGGGCGGAAAGGATAAAGGGTATCGTTACGAGCCGCTGTTTGCGGCTTTGGCGGAATCCAAAGTCATACATGCGGTTTTATACGGGGAAAATCGTTATGCTTTGTTGCGTGCGGCGGAGGCTCGTCGATTTGCTTCGTTGACCTTGTGCGACGATTTCGAGTTCGCCGTCCGCATTGCCGCGTTGCGCGCAAAACCCGGTCAAACGGTATTATTGAGTCCTGCCAGCGCGAGTTTCGACGAGTTTTCCGGTTACGAGGAACGCGGAGAGAAGTATTCGGAAATCGTTCGCTCGTTTCAAGATTCGGAAGAACCTACGGAGCGCATTGCTCCCGTTATGACGGAAACGAATAACGACGAAAATGAAAGCGTTGAAGATCCGTTGCCGCCGTTGTTTGCGAAAGCGGACGAAGTAGAGGTGGTTACAGACGATGAAGAGATGGCGGAATGATGCCAAAGGCGACGTTTGGATTCTTTTGGTCACGGCGTTATTGGCAGGGTTCGGCGTAGTCGCGGTATATTCTGCAAGCGGCTACGTCGCGGAGACGCAATACGGGAATAAATGGTATTTCGTAAAAAAGCAACTTGTCGGATTCGGGTTGGGACTCGTTGCGATGTTATTGTGCGGAAGGGCGGACTATCGAAAACTTCGCGGCAAATTTGTACGACGTGCGGCGTTGATTATACCGATTGTATTGCTTGCGTTGGTGTTTGTTCCCGGACTCGGCAAAACGAATTACGGCGCGACGCGTTGGATCGGACTCGGCAGCATTACAGTGCAACCGTCGGAGTTTGCGAAATACGGTTTTGTCGTTTTCGCCTCGGCATATATGGCGGATAACATGGGAAAGATGCGTACGTTCAAAGGTGTGCTTCCCGTTTTGTTTGCCGGGGGCGCGATATGCGTATTGATCATAATAGAGCCGAATATGTCCGTTACGATGTGCGTCGGGTTGTTAATGCTCGCCATGCTTTTTATGGGCGGCATGAAAATCAAACATTTTCTTCTCATTTTTGTACCGGCGTTGCTTGCCGTTCCCGTATTGATTATCGCAGAGCCCTATCGACTGTCGCGTTTGAGCGCGTTTCTCGACCCGTGGGAATCGCCCAAAGGAGAGGGGTATCAGTTGATCCAGTCGTTGTATGCGCTCGGAAACGGCAGTTGGTTCGGGACGGGATTGTTCCGTTCTCGTCAGAAATATCGTTTTTTACCGTTTGCGGAAAGCGATTTCATTCTGTCTGTTATCGGAGAAGAGCTTGGATTCGTCGGAACTGCTGCTTTTTTCCTCGTTTGTGCGTTTTTGGTCTTTCGCGGCATTAGAGTCGCGGTAAACGCAGACGACTTTTTTTCTTTTTTATTGGCGAGCGGCATTACGCTCGTGTACGGCATACAAACGGTAATCAACGCGCTGGTGGTAAGCGGTGCTATTCCGCCGACGGGTTTGCCGTTGCCGCTGATAAGCTCTGGGAATACTTCGCTCATCATCACCATGGCGTCGATGGGCGTATTGTATTCCGTTTCGGCAAAAGGCGTTAAACGCCGTAGAACAAAACGCGAGCGATAATTCATACAATAAAGCATAAGGAGCTTTTTCGTATGGATAAATTTATCATAGACGGTGGCAATCGGTTATACGGGAGCGTGAAATCGCAGAGTGCGAAAAATGCCGTATTACCGTTATTGGCGGCATCTGTTTTAACCGATGAACAAGTGACGCTCCGCGGAATACCCAAGATTAACGACGTGGCGAATATGCTGCATATCCTCGCCGAGGTCGGCTGTAAGATAAAGCGACAAGACGATCGCGCGATTATTGACAGTTCGAACGCAGTTTCCCATGAAATACCGGCGCGGTTGACCAAGGAACTGCGTTCTTCCGTTTTTATGCTCGGTTCCGTATTGACGCGCTTCCGCCGCGCGAAGATTTCCTATCCCGGCGGTTGCGATATAGGACTTCGTCCCATTGATCTGCATTTATCGGGGTTGAAGAGGCTCGGCGTACACATAGCGGAAGAGGACGGGTATATCTGTTGCGAGGCGGAAAAGTTGACCGGGGCGGATATATTGCTGGATTTCCCGAGCGTCGGAGCAACGGAGAATATTATCCTCGCGGCGGTGAAAGCCGAAGGGGTTACGGTAATCCGTAACGCGGCGAAAGAACCGGAAATTGTCGATTTGCAGAACTTTTTGAATGCGATGGGGGCAAACGTTTGTGGAGCGGGCGGCGGAACGATCGTCGTGAAAGGCGTAAAACGCCTCTGCGGAGTGGATTATACGCCCATCGGAGATCGAATCGAAGTTGGAACATATCTTATAGCGACGGCTTCCTGTGGCGGAGAAATCGAAACTCGTGGCGTGCCGTCTGAAAATATTGCGGCACTTTTACATAAATTGCGTGAAAACGGTTGCAAAATATATACAAAAAATGATAAAATATGTTTATCGAGTTCAAAACGCTTAAAATCGGTGGATATCGCGGAGACTATGCCGTTCCCGGGTTTTCCGACGGATTTGCAGGCTCAGTACGCGGCGTTGAGCGCGACGGCGCACGGCACGACGTTAATCGCGGAGAATTTATTCGAAACGAGATATCGTTATGCGGCGGAGCTGAAACGCATGGGCGCGGATATTACGGTACGAGACCGTACGGCGATTATCCGCGGCGTAGAAAAATTGCACGGTGCGTGCGTCACGGCGAGCGACTTACGGGGCGGTGCGGCTTTGGTTCTTGCCGCATTGAAAGCAGAGGGACAGAGTCAGGTGTTCGATTTGTTTCACGTGGACCGCGGATATGAAGATTTTGAAGGGAAGCTCAAAAAGCTCGGCGCGAACATTCGTCGCGTGAAAATTTGACCTATTTTAAGCAACAAAAGAGGATATTATGAAAATACGAACGAAAACAATTTGGGTAATCGTACTGACGGTTGTGTTCTTTTTATCGATGTCGGTATTGGGGATCGCTTCCGTATATCGAGTGGATTCGGTAACGCTGAACGTGTCCGTGGTTTCCGACACGGCAGAAGAAGAGGTCAATCGAATCCAAAGTCGATTGGAGGAGGCTTATGACAAGAAAAGTATCTTCAGTGCAGAAAAATACGACGCGGAAAATGTTTTGAAAGACTTTCCGTATTTCCGTTTGACGGAGTTTCGAAAATCATATCCGAACCGACTCATCGTATCGGTGACGGAAGACGCGGAGGTGTATGCGGTTTCTAACGAGAACGGCGGTTATTACATTCTCGGCGAGGACGGATTGATTTTGGGCGTTCGGGAGTCTTATTCTAATCGATTGGACGGTGCGGAGAACGTTTTGTTGCTCGGCTTGCGCGTTTCGGGCGAGAAAGGTTCGTATCTCGACGGAGACGAAAGTCTTTCGTCTTTGTTGTCGCTTTGCGACGAGATGTCGAAATCGCTCGACGGAATTCGACGGAACGTGCTTGCTGTCGAAGTTATACGAAAAACGTCTTCGGTAGAGGACGCAATTTATAAAGTGACGATGCGCGAGGGCGTGAATTTGTATATCGGCAATCCGACGCAACGCACGGAAGAAAAGGCACGTGCGGCGATTGAAAAGTATCTGTCTCTGTCTGATTTGGAGCGGCTTACGGGTACGATTGCGGTTTCGGAGTCGGACGGAAAGTTGACGATTGCATATTCCGATAGAGGAAATTTTGATTTTTAGAGTATTTTTTGATAAAAAACGCGCGGTAACGACGCGTTTTTTTCTTTCAAGTTATTGACATTTCAATATAAATAGTGTATAATATATAAAATAATTGTTTTATGCGATTGCGTCTTACGGAGCGGATGAAGTTATGAAGAATGAAAGCGTTGCGATTTTGGATATACGTTCGGACGAGGTGTCGTTTTTGCTCGGCTCGAAAGGTGTGAACGGTACGTTTGTGTTTAACGGGAATCGTAGCAAGAAATACGAAGGGTATTCCATACAGAACGGCTTTTACGACGAAGACTCGTTTCGCAGGGCGATTATTTCGGTGATAACGTCCGTAAGGCAGAATTACGAGGGGAACGTTACGGAAATTTTTGTGGGCGTTCCGTCTGCTTTCGTTTCCGTTATGACGAAGGGGCAGACCAATTCCTATCCGTCCAAAAGGAAACTTGTTTTACAGGATATCGAAGCTCTGTATGAGAGCGGACTAAACGAATTAATGGCACAAGGTCATTGTATTCGTCGTTCCGATATGTATTTTACTTTGGGCGATAATCGCAAATATTTCAAAGCGGAAGATTTGTACGGCGTTCCGACGACGATGTTGAAGGGTGCGCTTTGTTACTATTTCATAGACGACGTATTTTACGATACCGTTCGTTTGGCGGCAAATAGTCTCGGTTTTAACGATATTCATTTTATCCCGTCCACGCTTGCGCAGGCGCGATATTTGTTGCCGCAAAAACAAAGGGAGGGGTATGCGTTTTTAATGGATGTCGGCTTTTTGACCTCTTCCGTTTCCGTCGTCTACGGTAACGGCATCGTGCACGAGGAATCGTTTGATTGCGGCGTCGGACAAATTTTGGCATTGCTCGTGGAGAATCTCGGCGTGGATTATGCGACGGCGGAAGAAATCCTCGCATCCTCCAATGTTTCGGGTGGAAACGTGACGGGGGATTTGAAATGGAATAGCGATTTCGGGAACGAATCCTTTTCCGTAAAACAAATCAATGACGTGATCAAGCGTGGCTTGGATGAGCTTTGCGAAAAAACGGAAAACTTTTTCGAACGATATTATCGAGAAAAAAACAATACAAGTTTGATGGTAAATCCAATCAGTATTACAGGCGAGGGAATCGGTTATATCAAAGGCGCGACGGAGCATATTTCCAAACGCTTAAATCGTTTGACGGAAGTGGTGTATCCCGATTTGCCTTATTACGATAAACCGATGTACGCTTCGAGAATATCGCTTCTCGATATGGCGTTGTCGGACAGACAAACGCAAGGTTGGTTTCATAAAATTTTTAATTTCGGAGGAAAAAAGAAATGATTGACAGTTACGATGAAGAAAGAAGAAACGCATATTCCGCACCGGCACCCGATATGTTCGGGAATAATTTGTCGGGTGTGGCGAAAATAAAGGTGGTCGGCGTCGGCGGCGCAGGTAATAACGCCGTGGATCGACTGATCGAATCGGGGTTGAAGAGCGCGGAATACATCGTCGTCAACACCGATAATCAGGCGTTGGCTCGTTCTAAGGCGAATCGACGCATTCAAATCGGTGTAAAATTGACAAAAGGCTTAGGTGCCGGCGCAGACCCTGCTGTCGGAAAAGCCGCGGCGGAAGAAAATAAAGAAGATATTCAAGCGGCGTTGAAGGATACCGATTTGTTGTTTATTACCGCAGGTATGGGCGGCGGAACGGGTACGGGCGCGGCTCCCGTCATCGCAAAAATTGCAAAGGATATGAAGATCCTTACGGTGGCGGTTGTTACGTTGCCGTTTACGTTTGAAGCAAAACGCAGAATGGATAACGCGGTTGTCGGTACGGATGAGTTGGCAAAATACGTAGATGCGATTATCACTATTCCCAACGATAAAATACATCAAGTCGTTCCTAAAGGAACGTCGTTCTCCGATGCGTTGAAGGTTGCGGATGAAGTGCTTCGCCAAGGTATTCGCGGCATCGCGGAACTTATTGTAAAGCCGTCTTTGATTAATCTCGACTTCGCCGATGTAAAGACGACGTTGAAAGGTCGCGGACTCGCGCATATGGGGATCGGTGTGGCGAAAGGCGAGAAGAGAATTTCCGACGCTGTTCGTTGTGCTGTATGCAGTCCTTTGCTCAATACTACAATCGAGGGCGCAAGCTCGGTAATCTTGAATGTCATTGGCGGTAAAGATCTGTCCTTGGATGAGGTCGTCGTTGCGGCGGATTTGGTTCGCGGCGTAATCGATTATTCCGCAAACGTTATTTTCGGAGCGTGCATCGACGAGAATATGTCCGACGAAGTAGAGGTCGTGATTATTGCAACGGGTTTCAGCAATACGACCGCGAATAACATTGCAGACAATAAGAATACGGCGGCTCGTCAAGCATCGGTTTTATCGAAACGCATCGATTATGCTTATAATGACAGAATGGCGAGAGATGAGTCGCGTTCGTATGATTACCCTACGCAACAATCGACGAATTCCGAGAACGGTTATTCTGCGCAACGCCCGATCAATCCCGTGGGCGGATATCCGACGCAACAACCGATCAATCCGACAAACGGTTATCCTACGCAACAACCGATCAATCCGACAAACGGTTATCCTACGCAACGGCCGATTGACCCTATGGACGGTTATTCCGCACAAAGACCTACGCCGACGCAGTATCCTTCCAGACCGACGGCGTTCGAACCGGACGATCCGATTCCCGATCCTACGACTTTGCCGAACAGAACGGAGGCTCCGGATCGAAAACATCGTCCTCGCTTCGTCGATTTTTTCATGCAGAAGAAATCCGACGATAAATAATGAAATTCTTTAGTAAAAAACTTGCAATAGTAGTTGCAAGTTTTTTACTAAAAGTACTTGACATGTTATAAAAAACATGATATCATTTTAATATCAAATTTGCACTTAGGGGTGTTTATGAAAGAAGATATTTTGCAGACTTCTGCGAAAGATATTATAAAGATCGATCGACTTTGCAAGAGTTTCGGTGACGTAAAGGCGGTACGAGAATTAAGCTTTCGGGTGAAAGAAGGGGAGTTGTTTGCTTTTCTCGGTGTAAACGGCGCGGGAAAATCCACCACGATCAACGTTATGTGCGGTCAGTTGTCGAAAGACGGCGGTACCGTTGTTGTAGACGGCGCGAATTTGGATTCCGAGTCGGAACGAATCAAGCGTACGCTCGGTGTCGTTTTTCAAAATTCCGTTTTGGATTCTGCATTAAGCGTATACGACAATTTGGAGAGCCGTGCCGCATTATACGGCATAACCGGTGCCGTATTTAAGACTCGGTTGGCGGAGCTGGCGGACTTGTTGGCGTTCGAAGATCTGTTAAAACGTCCGGTCGGAAAGCTGTCCGGCGGACAACGCCGAAGAATCGATGTAGCGCGCGCATTGCTCCACCGTCCGCGAATTTTGATATTGGACGAGCCGACGACCGGACTCGATCCGCAAACTCGGAAAACGCTTTGGACAGTGATTGCCGATTTGCGAAAGAACGAGAAAATGACGGTTTTTCTTACGACGCATTACATGGAAGAAGCGGCTGAGGCGGATTACGTTGTCATTCTCGACAGCGGTAAAATCGTTGCGGAAGGCACGCCGTTGGAATTGAAAAATATGTATACGGGAGATTTTATTACGCTTTACGACGTGGAAGAAAGTAAGCTGAAAACGCTTGGGGTAGAGTACGAAGCGATTCGAGGTGCGTTTCGGATTGCCGTGCCGAACACCGCGAAGGCGACGGAATTGATTTTGCGACATGCGGAGTTATTTACCGATTATGAAATAACGAAAGGGAAGATGGATGACGTATTTTTGAGCGTTACGGGTAAACGCTTGGAAGGAGGGAATGTAAAATGAATACGATTTTCGTTTTGATAAAACGTAATATGAAGCTGTTTTTCAAAGATAAGGGAATGTTTTTCACTTCGTTGATTACGCCTGTCATTTTACTCGTTCTATACGCAACTTTTCTCGGGAATGTATACGATGACGTATTTACTTCAAACTTGCCGGAAGGCGTACAAATTTCCGAAAAGTTGTTGGGCGGACTTGTCGGAGGACAGCTCGCGTCGTCGATGCTTGCCGTTTCCTGCATTACGGTTGCGTTTTGTTCTAATTTCCTTATGGTACAGGATAAGGCGAACGGTACGATAAAGGATCTTCGTATTTCCCCTGTTAAATCTTCGGCGTTATCGATAAGTTATTATATTGCTACGTTGTTATCCACGCTCCTGATTTGTCTTACGGCAACAGGCATTTGCTTGATTTACGTAGCGATAAAGGGTTGGTATATGTCTTTCGCGGATGTTGCGTGTTTGGTTGCAGACGTTGCGCTACTCACGTTTTTCGGTACGGCACTTTCGTCTGTTATCAATTATTTTTTATCATCGCAAGGGCAAATTTCGGCTGTGGGAACGATCGTCAGTGCAGGATACGGCTTTATCTGCGGAGCGTATATGCCGATTTCTTCTTTCGGAAGTGGTTTACAAAAAGTGCTTTCTTTTTTACCGGGAACGTACGGAACCGCACTCGTTCGGACGCATGCGATGCGCGGTGCTTTTACGGCGATGCAAAGTCAGGGTGTGCCTGCGGAAGTTGTAACTGTGCTTAAGGAATCGTTGGATTGTAAAGTTTTCTTTTTCGGAAACGTGGTCAGTGTTCCGGTTATGTACGGGATACTCATTGCTTTTATCGTCGTGTTGGTTGCCGTTTATGTGTTGTTAAACACGTTAAAAAAGAAAAATTAAGGGAGCACGGTATAATCGAACTTCACGACGCATATAATAGCCTATGCGTTTAGAAAGTTTGAAGGAAATTAAGAAGGTATATTTTATCGGTATCGGCGGCATCAGCATGAGTTCGTTGGCAAAATTCCTTTCCGTCAACGGCTATGCGGTGTCGGGAAGCGATATACAACGAACGGAAACGACGGAATCTTTGGCGTTTTACGGAATCCATGTTTTTATCGGTGTAGAGGCAAACCGTTTGGAACTGGTAGAATGCGATGCGGTCGTGTATACGGATGCCGTTAAGGACAATCATAAGGAGCTTCAAAAGGCGCATTCGTTGGGCAAGATATGTTATTCGCGCGGTGAATTGTTGCGTTTGATTTGCGATGAATTTCCGCACGTAATCACGGTGGCGGGAAGCCACGGAAAAACGACGTGCACCGCTATGTGTGCGCATATTTTGAAAGCGGTAGCCGCGCCGTTCACGGCGCATATCGGCGGTGAGGACGGCACGTTCGGGAATTTTTGTGCGTACGGATCGGAATATTTTTTAACGGAAGCCTGCGAATATAAGAAGAATTTGCTAAAATTGAGAAGCGAAATTGCGATTTTGTTGAATATCGACAAGGACCACATGGAGTGTTATCGCGATGAGGCGGAATTATCGGATTGCTTTCGGCAATACGTAGAGTCGGCAAAGACCGCGTTCGTTTGCGCGGATGACGAAAAATGTCGAGCGTTAGGGGATTTCCCGAGTTTTGGCATACGGAGTTCAACGGCGGATTATCGGGCGGTGGATTTGCGTGAAAACGGAGAGCGATACTCGTTTACGGTCGAGGAGTACGGAAAACCGATTTGTCGCGTGCGGTTAAACGCCATCGGTCGCTGTAATATTTATAATGCGTTGGCGGCTTTTTCCGCCGTACGTTCGTTTGGGTTTCGAGAAAAGGATATCGTCAGGGGATTGGAGTCGTTTACCGCCGTGCGGCGACGTTTCGAGCGAATCGGTACCTATCGAGGTGCTACGTTTATTTGCGATTATGCGCATCACCCCAGTGAAATTTTGTCTACGGTCGCGACGGCAGAGGGAATATGTAAAGGGAAGTTATTTGTCGTTTTTCAGCCGCATACCTATTCGAGGACGAAATTGCTCATGCAAGAATTTGTGCAAGCTCTTCGTCCGATTAAAAATCTTATGATTTTTAAGGCGTATCCGGCTCGCGAGAAATATGACGCCGAGGGCAGTGCGGAGCTTATGGCGCAAACGATCGGCGGTTGTCTGTATGCGGAGAATATGTACATATTGAGAATGTGGTTAAAAAAGACGCTAAAAGAAGGCGACATCGTATTGTTTTTGGGCGCAGGAGATATTTATTATATAGCGCAGTATTTATTAAAAGACTTAAAATAAGACAAAAAAACGTCGAAAAAAGCGAAAAAGTAAAAAAACTCGTTTTTTCGGCGATTTTTTTTGCCTGAAACTATTGATAAAATCAAAAAAAAATGTTATAATACTAAGGTATAATTAGGAGGTAATTCCTTTGAAAAACGATGATAATAAAAAGTCGGAGTTATCCGAAGATAAAAAAGAATCGGAACTTGTCACCAAAGAGAGCTTCAGTGCGGTATGTGCATTGTTTTCATTGATTGCGTTTTTGATTTTGTGTACGAAATCTTTCATTTTCGGAGAGTTTGGAGATGCGGTACACGCGTTTCTTACGGGGGTGTTCGGATATTTTGCTTATCCGTTGTTTTTGGGTGGCATATATTTCTTTTCTATGGCGTTGATCGGAAAACGTTTGGTCAAGAACAGAAAAGTTGTTTTATGCGTGATCCTCGGAATTGTTTTCGCAGAATTGATTTTGCATACGGCTTTGACATATAACTGGCAACTCGACGGGTATTTGTCGGCTTGTTTCGACGCAGGAAAGAATTTCCCGTCTTCGACGATCACCGGGTGGTTTGGCGGCTTGTTCGTATTCGTGTTCGCTTCGGCATTTTCGAAAACGGGTGCAATCGTTTGCTTTGCGACCTTCGCGGTGATTTCCGTATACTTGGCTGTGATATTCGCTCGTAAATCTACGAAAAAAGCACCCAAGAAAGAAGAGAAAAAGTACGAGATTCCCGTGACGCAACTCGCATCGGAGCTTCCGACGAAGAGCGAAGAAGCGCATGTCGCGCCTCCTTCGACGCCGAGTTATCAAGCACCGACGAACGCATACGTCGCGCAGGTGCAACAACGCCCCGGCGTTCGTTTGAACGAACGTGAGGAGCAACCTTCCGTCGGCGGCGCGTTTTCTCCGTTCGGAACGTCGCAAACCATGCAGGAAAAGGATTCCGCTTGGTTGGAAAAATCGTACGACAACAGTCGCGAATATTTATTCGGGACGACGCCTGCGGAAAATTATAAGAAGAATTTGATTTTCGACCCTAATTCCAGCGCGAACAGACGTCCGCCCGTAGATCCTTATCAGCCTGCTGTACAGAGTGGTTTTACGCCTTCGTATTCGGATGCTTACGCGACGTCGGTCGATAATCACGAAGACATCGCGCCTATAAAAATCGTGACGGATGCTACTTATGGATATCGTAGCGAAGATTACGACAGAGAACCTACCGCCACCGAAACGCGACAAGAGCCGTCGTATTTTGGAAATTACGGAGGGGCGGAGGAAACGATTCCTACGCAGCCTGCTCAACCGCAGGAGAATAAAATTCCAGACATACAGCCGTTGCCGACGTACGAACCGGAGTCGACTTTCTTGCATACGGACGAGCCTTTTCGCACGCAATCGCTTTTTGGAGAGAGAGAGGCTTTTCGACCGGCGGAAACGCATGTTGAAGAAGATCGAACGGAACGTTTTGTCGAAGACCGTGAGGAGCCTGTAGTTCCCGAACGTTCCGACCGCGCGGATTCGGCTTATCGCCGACATGACTACATGGAACTTTTCTCGACGGAGAATCCCAACATATTCGGAAATGAGGATCGGGATACCGTATTGGGCGGAGAGAATTCTGTGCGTTCGGACGAACGCGAATCACGGTGGGGAAGTTCGAATTGGGAGAGCGACCCGACGCCGTTTGACAATACGGAAAGGGATTCGATTGTCGAAAGGAATTCCGATAGAAACGAAGAAAACGCACGCAACGAACGCGATGCGTTGCGTTTGTTCGACGAGACTCCCGAGGACGACCCGTATTCGTTGCGCTCGGATTTCGAAGCACCTACAAGCGATCGCGCAGATTTCAATTTGGACGCAGGTAGCTCCCTTTATAATAGAGACGGCGAGTATTCATCGGATCGAGCGGACAGCCGTACGGGTTTTGCGGAGGAAGAAACTTCGAGAGGAGTCGAAAACGATTTTTATTCGCCGAGAAACGAATTTGTCGAACTACCGAGAATTCAGGAACCGCCGAAGCCGAAAAAACCGCATATTCCCAAACCGTACGTATGCATGAGTTTGGACGATTTGGACTGTCGCGATATCGAGCCGACGGCAAACCAAGCGGAAGTTGAGGAAACCAAAGAAACCATTATTGCGATTTTGGAAGATTTCAAGGTGACGGGGGCAACGATCGCCTCCGTGACGTTCGGACCTACCGTCACAAGATATAACGTGACGTTACCGCGCAGTGTATCGCCGAAAAAAGTCGTCGCACTCGATCAATCGATTGCGATCGGGTTGCACGCTAACGGCGTCAATATCTATCCGAATTACGAGGACGGCGTCGTCAGTATCGAAGTCCCGAACAAAAAACGACAGTTCGTGCAACTCGGCTGTATGTTGTCCGGCGATACATACGTAAACGCGAAACCCTCTTCGCTTATGTTTGCGATGGGGAAAGACGTTGCCAATCGGAAAGTCTACGGCGATATTTCCAAAATGATACACTTGCTCGTTGCAGGTGCATCCGGATCGGGTAAGAGCGTATTTTTGGGCGCGCTCATTATCAGTTTGATCCAAAAATATTCCCCCGAAGAATTGCGTTTGATCTTGATTGACCCGAAAAAGACGGAATTCGTTTTGTATAACGATTTGCCGCATTTGATGATCAACGAAATCATTACCGATGTCGGTAAGGCAGTGCAAAGTTTGAATTGGGCGATAGAGGAAATGAATCGTCGATACGGCTTGTTCCAAGAAATGACGCGAAACGGCGCGTATGTCGTGAATCTGGAACAGTACAACGCGCAAATGAAAAAACACGAACGCTTGCCGAAAATCGTTATTATCATAGATGAGCTTGCCGATTTGATGCTTGCCGCGAAAAAAGATATCGAAGACAGGATTCAGAATTTGACGCAAAAAGCGCGTGCAGCCGGTATCCATATGATCGTTGCGACGCAACGTCCGTCAACGGACGTTATTACGGGCGTCATCAAGAGCAATTTGCCGACGCGAGTCGCGTTCGGCGTTGCGACGGACGTGGATTCCCGAGTCATTCTCGATCAAGGCGGTGCGCAGAAGTTGCTCGGAAAAGGTGATTTTCTTTACACCATGCAGGGAATCAATACGCCCGTTCGAGTGCAGAGCGCGTTTATTTCTCCCGAAGAATCCTTAAAAGTCGTGAACTTTATCAAAGAGCATAACGAAGCCTATTACGATGAGGAAGCGACAGCGTATATCAACAACACCAAGACGTCTTCCGGCGGAGGAGGCGGCAATGCCGGTGAAAAAGATATTGAGCCGGTCTATATCGAAGCTTTGAAGTACGTGATTTTGAGCGGTAGTGCTTCCATTTCCATGATTCAGCGTAAATGCTCGGCAGGGTATAACAAAGCCGGCAGGATTATCGAATGGATGGAAGAAATGGGCTATATTTCGGCGTTTGACGGTGCGAAGGCTCGTAAGGTGCTGATTACGCAAGAGGAATTCGAGGCGAAATACGGTCCGATGTAATCAAAGGAAGTTAGTAATTATGTTGGAAAATAAAACATTCGGCGTCATTTCATTGGGATGCGATAAAAATCGTGTCGATACGGAAAAATTGATCGGACTTTTGAAAGACGCAAATTGCGTGTTGACGGACGATTTGTCACAGGCACAAATCGTCATCGTCAATACCTGCGCCTTTTTGCAATCGGCGCGCGAGGAAGCAATTCAAACCATTCTCGAATGCGCGGAGTATAAAAAGGATAAATTGGAGAAAATAGTAGTAACCGGTTGTTTGCCGCAAAAATTCATCGGTGAGCTTTACGAGCCGTTGCTCGAGGCAGATGTTTTTCTGGGAATCAACGACTACGAGCGTATTTTCGAAGCGTTGGAAAATTCCTATAATAAACGGGAACGGCAAAACTACGTCGGTTGCGGAAACGACGGCTATCGTTACAGAAGAGTTTTGACGACGGACGAGCATGTGGCATATTTGAAGATTGCCGACGGTTGTTACAATCATTGCACATATTGCCTGATTCCGAAAATTCGCGGAAAATATCGCTCCTATCCCATGGAAAATTTGGTGAAAGAAGCGCAAATGCTCGGAGATATTTCGGAATTGCTTATCGTTGCGCAGGATACGACGCGCTACGGAGAGGATCTGTACGGCAAAAATCGTTTCGTGGAGTTATTGCAACGTTTGTCGAAATTGGAGAATATTGAAAAAATCCGATTATTGTATTGCTATCCGGACGTGATCACGGACGAATTGATCGAGGAAGTTCGAACCAACGAGAAAATCGAAAAGTATCTGGATATTCCTTTGCAACACTCCGAAGACAGAATATTAAAGCTCATGAATCGAAAAGGCAATCGAGACGGATATTTGCAGCTTTTCGCACGTTTACGGGAGCGTATTCCCGGGATTTCGCTCCGTTCCACGTTTATAACGGGTTTTCCGACGGAAACGGAAGAAGAGTTCGAGCGTATGAAAGAATTTTTGCAAGAAGCAAAACTTTTCAATTGCGGTTTTTTCGCGTATTCGCGAGAGCCGGATACAGCCGCCGCTAAAATGCGTCCGCAGGTGCATGCGGCAACGAAAAAACGCAGAGTGAAAGCACTTTATGCGGTACAAGAAAAGATTTCCGAATCGCTTCTTGCGCAATTCTGCGGCAAGTCGCTTGAGGTGCTTTGCGACGGTATCGATTACGAAAAAGGTTGTTTTGTCGGAAGAGCGTACTTTAACGCGCCGGATATTGACGGAAAGGTATACTTTCACGCAAGGGAAGCCGTACAGGGCAAACGCTACGAGGTACGGATCGACCGCACGGACAGTTATGATTTATACGGACATACGGAGGATTACGAATTATGAATTTACCGAATAAAATCACGTTAACGCGAATTTTTTTGATTCCCGTTTTCGTTTTGCTTTTTTTCTTGGAATGTTTACCGTTTCATTACGGCATTGCGGCAATTTTGTTTGCATTGGCGGCATGTACGGATTTTATCGACGGGCATATCGCGCGTTCGAGAGGTCTTGTGACTAATCTCGGCAAATTTTTAGATCCGATTGCCGATAAAGTGCTTGTTTCGACGGCGATGATTTTGATCTTGACGTTGCGTAGCGGTTTATTTGAACTTTTTTCCGATATTTCCGCTTGGTTATATGTTGTTACGGCGATTTGCATTTGCGTCATTATGGCGCGTGAGCTGATTATCAGTGCGTTTAGACAGATTGCGGCGGTGAACGGCGTGGTGCTCGCGGCGGAGAAACTCGGGAAGTATAAAACGACCTTTCAGGATATTTCGATTTTCTTTTTGATTTTCGCGACGGATTTCAGTGGGTCTGCAGGAAAAATTTTCGGCGGAATCGGTTTTGTGTTGTTTGCCGTTGCAACGGTGCTTACCGTCTGGTCCGGCATTTCCTATGTCGTAAAAAATAAAAAGGTGTTACAGGATTCTTAAAAGGAAGGAAGGGGATATCGCCGTGAAAAACGTATGCATTGTGCTAAGGAGCGATAAAGACGCGCTCTCCGACAATCGATTTCTTGTCGTTACGGACATCTTTGCGTCTGCAGGTTACGATTTTCGTGAAATCCGCATTCTCTATCAATCGGATTCCACGGAAACGCTTGCTGCATTGACCGAAGTGAAGTCGTTTTCAGAGAATATATTGCTTTTGTGCGAAAAATCCTTTTTGGCGGAGGCAAAAATGCATATAGCGACAGTTTTTCCGTCGGGAATTTACCAAGGCGGCGTAAACGGAGCCGGAATTTATGCCGATAAGGATTCCGCATGTTTTTTATTATCGGCGGATCTTACCGATACAGGCGCGGAGTTCGCTCGAAAAATCGGCGTTCCGTTTTTGCAAAAACGTTATCGTTCTCGGTATGAGCGTTACATGATTCGTACGGTCGGAGCAAATGAAGCACGTATCGAACAGTTGATTGCAAAAGCAAAAACTTTTGCCCCGACGAATATTTCTTATCATCACGTTCGTTTACACGGGATAGATACTTTGGAAATTTTGTACGACGCGAACGCGCCGAAGGCTTTGATAGACGATACGATTCGATTGTTTGCGGACGGGTTGAGCGATTGCATTTTCGCTTTGGAAGATGTCTCGTTGGAGGAGCAACTTGTACGGCTACTCAAACTGCGCGGTAGAAAGCTCAGCGTTGCGGAATCGTTTACCGGAGGCGGAGTCAGTAGACGCATAGTTTCCGTTCCGGGGGCGAGCCAGGTTTTTTTCGAGGGATTGAATACGTATGACGAGTTAGCGAAAGTAAAGCGGCTCGGCGTATCGGAATATACCTTAAAAACCATGGGGGCGGTGTCCGATCAAACAGCATACGAAATGGCTACAGGGTTGTTAAATACAGGGAATTGCGATATTTCGATTGCGACGACGGGACTTGCAGGTCCGAATACGGATCGTTCCATGTTGCCCGTCGGGTTGTGTTTTATTTCGGTAGGGGTAAAAGACAGAGTTTTCGTCTATCGGTATAAGTTTGACGGAACGCGAGAAGAAATTACGGAAACGGCAATCAATTACGCATTATTTTTGGCGTATAAACAATTAAAAAATATTTAATCGAAAAAATAGCAGGAGAAAAATATATGAATGAAAAAAACACAGAAAAAATGAAGGCTCTCGACGCCGTATTGTTGCAAATCGAAAAGCAATACGGAAAAGGCTCTATCATGCGTTTGGGTGATGAAGCAGGCAGTACGGAAATCGAAGTGATTTCTTCCGGTTGTCTTACTTTGGATTTAGCCTTGGGGATCGGCGGCTTTCCGCGAGGTAGAATTATCGAAATTTACGGACCCGAATCTTCTGGTAAGACAACGGTGGCGTTGCATGCGATTGCGGAAGCGCAAAAAGCCGGTGGCGTAGCCGCTTTCATCGACGCGGAGCATGCGTTGGATCCCGTTTACGCGAAGAAACTGGGCGTCAATTTGGACGAGTTGTACGTTTCGCAACCCGACACGGGCGAACAGGCGCTCGATATTACCGACGCACTGGTAAGAAGCTCGGCTGTTGACATCATCGTCATCGACTCCGTTGCGGCGTTGACTCCCAAGGCGGAAATCGAGGGCGACATGGGCGACGCGCACGTCGGCTTGCAGGCGCGTTTGATGTCGCAAGCATTGAGGAAATTGACGGCAATCGTAAATAAATCAAAGACTTGCGTTATCTTCATTAACCAACTTCGCGAAAAAGTGGGTATCATGTTCGGAAACCCCGAGACGACGCCTGGTGGTAAAGCTCTGAAATTCTATGCAAGTATTCGTTTGGACGTTCGTAAGGCGGATACGTTGAAAGATTCGGACGGCGCGATGGGGAACAGAACCAAAGCGAAAGTGGTGAAAAACAAGCTTGCGCCTCCGTTTAAGCAAGCCGAATTCGATATCATTTTCGGAGAAGGCATTTCTCGTGAAGGGTGTATTATCGATATGGGCGTTCAATACGATATTATCGGGAAAAGCGGTTCGTTTTTCAGCTACAACGGCATAAAAGTCGCGCAAGGTCGTGAAAAGCTTCGTTTGTATTTGAGAGATAATCCCGAAGTCATGACAGAAATCGAAAACAAAATCCGTGACGCGGCAAAAGGCAAAACGGAAATTGCGCCTCCGGTCGAAGAATGACGCGGTGGTATGAAGTAATATAGAATTGCAACAAAGCTGTCCGAACAAAACGTTTCGGGCGGCTTTTGTTTATTGTTTTTTTGGAAAAATAGTTTTATGACGATGGTTGTATTGCGCTCCGAGAGAGTGCTTTAAGGGCAGAAATGACCGCAGACGATATTTTTTCGGCATTTTAATAAATTATTTCAGGATATTGGAAACAATTTCAAATCAAACAATTGACATTTTGTGAAAAATATTGTAAAATAGTATAGATAGAAAAAATTATAAGTCGAATTATTCGTCAATTCGTAAAAATAATGGCTTTATCAATTTAATTTTAACGCAGGAGGCACAAAATGCACAATATTAATTTGAGCGTCCTGTTTCTCACAGGGATGCCCGTTGTTTTGGGTGTCATATTCGCTATCGTAGCGCTTGGTGTCGGTTTGTCCGTCGGATTCGTCGTATACAAGCAGACGACGGAAAAGAAAGTCGGGTCTGCAGACGAAAGAGTCCGTAAGATCGTAAGCGATGCGGAAGCGGAAGCGGAGCGTATTAAAACGCAGGGCAAAGAAGAGAGCAAAAGAGCGTTAAAAGAAGCTCTTTTGGAAGCGAAGGAACAGGACTTAAAATTAAGAAACGAATTCGAGCGTGAAAGCAAGGAAAAGAAAGCGGAGCTTCAGCGCATGGAACAGCGTTTGACGCAAAAAGAAGATACGTTGGACAAGAAGACGGAATCGCTCGAACAGCAAAAGAACAATCTTTCGAAGAAAGAAGACGAAGTTCGAGTTTTGCAAGAAAAACTCAATTCGCAACACGAATTGATGATTCAAGAACTCGAAAAGGTAGCGCAACTTACGAAAGAAGAAGCAAAACGCTTGTTGACGGAAGAGATTTTAGACAGTACGCGTCACGATATAGCGATTCAAGTTCGTAATATGGAACAACAGGCGAAAGACGAAGCGGATGTCAATGCAAAGAAGATCGTCGCGCTCGCTATTCAGAAATGCGCGGCGGATCAAGCGTCCGAAATTACAGTTTCCGTCGTACCGTTGCCGAACGATGATATGAAGGCGCGTATTATCGGCAGAGAAGGGAGAAATATTCGAGCATTGGAAAATGCTACGGGTATCGAATTGATCATTGACGATACTCCTGAAGTAGTTATTTTGTCAGGTTTCGACCCTGTCAGACGTGAAATAGCGCGTTTGTCGTTGGAAAAACTGATTAATGACGGACGTATTCATCCGGCTCGTATCGAGGAGACAGTAGAAAAAGTTGCTCGCGAAATGGATATTCAAATCAAAGAGGCAGGTGAAGCCGCCGTATTCGAAGCCGGAATTTTCGGCTTGCATCCGGAGCTGATTAAGTTGATCGGTCGCTTGAAATTCAGAACAAGCTACGGGCAGAACGTTTATAAGCATTCCGTAGAAGTTTCCATGCTCGCAGGGCAGATGGCGGCAGAACTCGGTTTGGACGTGAATTTTGCAAAACGCGCAGGTTTGTTGCACGATATCGGCAAAGCGGTCGATCAGGAACAGGAAGGCACGCATATACAAATCGGTGCGGATTTGGCAAAGAAATATAAAGAAAATGCGAATATTGTCAACGCGATTATGGCGCATCACGGCGATATAGAACCTAAAACGATTGAAGCGGTGTTGATTCAAGCCGCCGACGCGATTTCGGGTGCTCGTCCCGGAGCGAGACGCGAAATGGGAACGAATTACGTGAAACGTCTTGAAAAATTGGAAGAGATTGCTTCCGGTTTCAGTGGCGTGGAAAAGAGTTATGCGATTCAGGCAGGACGCGAGATTCGCGTTATGGTAAAACCCGAGCAGGTAGACGATGCGCAGGCGTTGTTCTTGGCGAAAGACATCGCAAAAAAGATCGAAACCGAATTGGAATATCCCGGACAGATCAAGGTCAATGTCATTCGCGAATTCCGCGGCGTAGAATACGCGAAATAATTCACAAATTAAGGGGAGTTGTCGCAAAGCGGCAGCTCCTTAAAATTTTCTAAAAAAATAAAAATTTTTTCAAAAAAAGACATGCTTCGGCTTGACATTTTAATCTTTTTTTTGTATACTAATATAGTAAGTCTTATGAATAAGCTGCTATGGCTCAGTTGGTAGAGCGCGTCCTTGGTAAGGACGAGGTCGGCGGTTCAAATCCGCCTAGTAGCTCCAAAAATGCTCATTCGATAGTCAGTCGAATGGGTATTTTTTTGATGCGTCCATACGAGGTCGGCATGAGGACGCTACGCTATGCCGTTGCTGTACTCCTTACAAATTCGTCTAGTATTTCCATAAGGAAAGCATAGATTTGATTCGATAAGCATCAGACCTTTTTCTTTTTTACGGTTCGGATCGGGCATAGCGTCATAATAAAAAAGTTCGATAACGACCGTCGAGCACCGCAACGCTCAACCATCATTATAGAACTTCAATTATTCGCCGAATTTGTTTTCCAAGAATCGTTTGACATCGTAACCTTGTCGATATAACAGATATGTGGTGATGTTCGGGGCAGAAAAATCGTTTAGCCGAACTTCTTCCAAAACACCTCTTTCCAGTTTATCCTTGACCATTTTATACGGTAAAAAGGAATAACCTAATCCGTTTTCAAGGTAGGGGAACAGCTTGGAGGAATTGTCAACGTCCAATCGGAAAATATGATTTTTCGGAAAGAGCGAGCGGATGAACACGCCTGCGTCGCTCAACGTGAAGTCGCACATCAGATAGGGGAGTTTGCTCAACTGCTCTTTCGTTACTCCGTCGCGATATTCGTTCATGCCTTTTTTGCAGACGAGCGCGGTGCGATCCGTATCGTAGACGTCACAGATAAATCCTGTGCGTTTCAACGGAATTGCCGAAAAGACGACGTCTAACATATTATCTTGTAATAGCTGGATTAAATCGAGCGAATGTCCCAACATAACTTTTACCGAGGTGACGGTATTGTTTTTCAAGCATTCGTCCACCAACGGTTTTACATAGACTTCGTAAGTCGCGTTGATCGCGCCGACGGCAAACTTTCTGCTGTGACAAGAAAGTGCGTTCATTTCCTCGACGGAGGCGGATTCCAATTCCAAAATACGTTCCGCGTATCGCAAGAACACTTTGCCTGCTTCCGTCAACGTAACGTTTTTCGAGCCGCGCGTAAACAATTTTTTGCCGACTTCTTTTTCCAATTCGCTGATGCGATTGGTCACGGTGGATTGCGCAATGAACAGTTGTTCGGCTGCGAGAGTGAAATTTTTTACTTTGGAAAGGAAAATAAACGTTCTGAGTTCTTCTGTATTCATTAAAAAAACCGATTATCCTTGTCGTTGTTATCTATTATATTAATTATACTTCTTTTTCGATAAAAAAGCAACAAAATAAACCTATCGTTTGTAAATTTACAAAACTTTTTGAATTGTCACTCGTCGGATTGACAAAACGAAAAAAATGGAGTATACTATACAAAGAAAAACGCAAGAGGAGTGTTTTCAATATGCAGACAGAAATTACAGAGCGAATACGGGAATTGAAAAGGCAGCTCGCGTGCGGCAATAATTTCGGAGAAAAAATTACCTTGGTGGCGGCGACGAAAATGCAGTCCGTCGTGGCAATCAACGAGGCAATCTCTGCGGGGGTAGATGCGATTGCGGAGAACAAACCGCAGGAATTTCGCGATAAAAACGAGTTCCTTTCGGCGTGTCCGCGACATTTTATCGGCCATTTGCAGACGAATAAAATCAAATATTTGCTCGGGAAAGTCGAGTTGTATCATTCCTGTGATCGCGAGGAGCTGGCGCAAGAGCTTGCTCGTCTGTCGGTAAAAAACGGTTTAACGTCGAACGTGTTGGTGCAAATCAATATCGGTGCGGAAACCTCTAAGAGCGGTTATGTCTACGAGGAAGCAAAAATTGTATATGAGCGAATCGCGCGCACGGAGGGACTTTGCGCGAAAGGTTTTATGGCGATGTTGCCGGAGCTTGACGAAGAGGCGTATTTGCGTTCGCTCGTTAAGAAAATGCGCGGTTTGTACGACTGGGCGAAGGACAATTTCCCCGATACGGAGTATTTATCCATGGGCATGAGCGGCGATTATAAGCTTTGCATCGAAGAGGGAAGTAATATGATTCGAGTCGGTTCGACTATATTCGGTCGACGAAATTACACTTAAAAGGAGCAGAATATGCAGAATAAAGAACAAAGATCGAAATTCGGTTGGTATTACGTGTATTTGCTATTGGGCGCATTAAGCGTTTGGCTGCTTGTCAATCATATTGCCGGGTTCGAATATCCGCAATATTTTTACGAAAGCAATGAAGGAATTCAAAAGTACGCAGGAACAAACGTTGTTTCGCGTTGGGCGGATTTCAGCTATTTTACTTATCAAACGCTTATCTTTTTTGCGTTATGGCAGTTGTTGCTATTTATTTCCTATATGCTGAAATGGACAAAACTTCATCGTTTTTTAACGCACAGAGCGACGGTTGCGTTCATTTTGACGAATTATACGGTGACTTCGGTCATGTATACGATTTTCGAGTTATCGAGCGGAAATCCCACTTTCGGGTTGTATGCGTATACGAATTCCGCAATACATAACTTCGGTACGAATATTGTAACGCATTACGTATTGTATATTTGCGCGCTCGTCATTGGCTTATCGATCGAAACGCATGGAAAATTAAATAAAAAGCATGTCGCACTGTTTATCTTTTATTTGATTGCATACTGCGTGGCGGTGAAATTGACGGGCATGTATTGCTATGACATCGAATGGTATCCATATGAAATTTTCGATGCGGAAATGACGTGGCATCTGTTTTTTAGAGCGACGTATGATAGAACTCTCAGTTACGTATTTCTTGCCGCAATCGGAGTAATATCTCTTTGTTTATATTGCCTGTTTTTGCATTGCTTTTCAGTGCTGGAGACGAAACGTTGTGTGAATTCTTATATGAAGCAGTTGAACGATACAAAACCAGACGGATACGCGTTAGTTACGGGGGCGACGGGCGGATTGGGAAAAGCGTTCGTTTTTGCATTGGCAAAGCGCGGATACGACTTGTTGTTGACGGGTCGAAGCGAAGAAAAATTGCAGGCACTTCGGGAGCAAGCCAAGGCGATGTATCCGTCTGTAAAAGTATGGATTTTTGAGGCGGATTTGGCAGACGAGGGGAGCAGGTATGCGTTGACGTCTAAAATTTCGGCGCACGGATTTAAAATTTCTCTACTCGCGAACGTTGCCGGCGCAGATATTCAAAAAGTTTTTTCATCGTATACACAAGAAAAAATTGCTTTTCAATGTCGGTTGAATTTTGAAGCGGCGGTTTCCATGTGTCGATTTGCGCTCGAACGAAAAGCGGCTTCCTTAAAAATTATCAATATTTCCAGCGTTTCGGGAATTTATCCGATGCCGTATTTCGCGGTTTACAGCGCTACGAAGTCCGCGCTTACTTCTTTTTCCGTTGCTTTGCGCGAAGAAGAAAAGGACGAAAATGTTTCCGTAACGGCAATTTTGCCGGGGGCAATACCTACAAGAGAAGACATTAAGGAGCAAATCAAGGGGCAAGGCTTATGGGGAAAATTGGCGGCAAAATCACCGGAACGCGTGGCGGAGGCGGCATTAAAAGCCGTTTATAAGAATAAGCCTAAGGTCATTGTCGGTTTTTGGAATAAAGCGATGCGCGTTTGCACTTGTTGGTTGCCGACTTCTTGGCGACTCACCTTCATCGCGAAGCGTTGGCGAAAGATATCCAAAGACGCTTTTTAACGGGGTGAGTTCTATTGCTGTCAAAGAAAGAACGTTCGAACGGCGGTTCGGGCGTTTTTTATGCTCGCGGCGTATTATCTCAAAAAAGCCAAGGAAAACCCTTGACAAATTCTCTTTAGTTTGCTATAATCGAATAAATAGATTTTTAAGCAACTTTCAATCAGAAAGTCGAATGAGAGGAAAGGAATGATTGAATTTAATCCCATGAGTAATTTATTGGAACAAGACCAATATAAATACGATTTGCAAGATGTTGAAAATCCCAATCTCTTTCGGGATATTTATCCGTATGACGAAGTCCCTAAAACGTCTTTCAATCATCGGCGCGTGCCGATGAACATGCCTAAGGAAATTTGGATTACGGATACGACGTTTCGCGACGGACAGCAGTCGCGCGCACCGTACACGGCAGAACAGATCGTGGACATTTATAAGTTGATTGCACGGCTCGGCGGACCGAAAGGAATCATTCGCCAAAGCGAATTTTTCGTATATACGAAAAAAGATCGCGACGCTTTGGAACGCTGTATGTCGCTCGGTTATAAATTCCCGGAAATAACGACGTGGATTCGCGCGAAAAAAGAGGACTTTGACCTTGTGCGCAATATCGGAATCAAAGAAACGGGAATTTTGGTCAGTTGTTCGGATTATCATATTTTCAAAAAACTGAATATGACGAGAAGACAGGCATTTGATTATTATCTCGGCGTAGTAAAACAGGCTTTTGAGGCAGGCGTTTCGCCGCGCTGTCATTTGGAGGACTTAACGCGCGCCGATTTGTACGGTTTCGTCGTGCCGTTCGTCAACGCATTGGTGGAGCTTTCTCACGAGTCGAATATTCCCGTTAAAATTCGTATGTGCGATACGATGGGTTACGGCGTTCCGTTTACGGGCGCGGCGCCTCCGCGGAGCGTTCCCGGTTTGGTTTACGGGTTGCACCACTATTCGGACGTCACGTCGGAAATGTTGGAATGGCACGGGCATAACGATTTCTATATGGGCGTCGCGAATGCCGTCAGTGCGTGGCTTTTCGGCGCGAGCGCGGTCAATTGCTCCTTACTCGGAATAGGCGAACGTACCGGCAACGTTCCCACGGAAGCGATGGTCATGCAATACGCGTCTTTGCGCGGAACGTTGGACGGTATGGATACGACCGCGATTACGGACATTGCGGAATACTTCCGTAAGGTTCTTGGTTATGACGTTCCGCCGATGACGCCGTTCGTGGGGAGCGCGTTCAATTTGACGAGAGCCGGTGTACATGCGGATGGCATGATGAAAGACGCAGAGATTTATAATATTTTCGATACGGAAAAAATTCTCAACCGTCCTGCTGAAGTTTCCGTTTCTAATACGTCGGGGTTGGCAGGAATCGCCTATTGGCTCAATAAGCATTATAAACTTTCGCCGGAGCAACAGGTCGGCAAACAGGATCTGCTCGTACAAGAAATGAAGTCACGGATCGATGCGTTATATGCCGACGGAAGAACGACCGTAATGGGCGAGGCGGAATTGGAAAATTTGGTGAGAGTATGCGCAAAAGACCTTCATTGCGAGGCAAGTTATTTAACGCGTACGGGAGAATAATTATATGGGGTATACGATATCGCAAAAAATCATAAAAAATCACCTTGTCAGCGGTGAAATGAAGACTGGGAGCGAAATTGGCTTGAAAATCGATCAAACGCTCACGCAGGACGCTACGGGAACGATGGCGTATTTGCAATTTGAGGCAATGGGAATCGATCGTGTTAAGACCGAACTTTCCGTTGCGTACATCGACCATAATACGTTGCAGGCAGGTTTCGAAAACGCGGACGATCACCGCTACATTCAGACGGTTGCAAAAAAACACGGGATTCGCTTTTCTCGTCCGGGAAACGGCATTTGCCACCAAGTGCATTTGGAGCGTTTTTCAAAACCCGGCAAGACCCTGATCGGATCGGATTCGCATACGCCCACGGCAGGCGGAATCGGTATGCTCGGTATGGGGGCAGGCGGTTTGGACGTTGCTGTGGCAATGGGCGGTGGAACGTATTATATCACCATGCCGAAAACGATTAAGGTTGAGTTGACGAGCAAACTTCCCGATTACGTCGGCGCAAAAGACGTGATTTTGGAGGTGCTTCGTTTGCTCGGGGTTAAAGGCGGCGTCGGCGCAATCGTCGAATACGTCGGCGACGGCGTAAAGACTTTGTCCGTGCCGCAAAGGGCGACGATTACCAATATGGGCGCAGAGCTTGGCGCGACGTCTTCGATTTTTCCGTCTGACGAAATCACTCGGCAGTTTTTGAAAGCTGAAGCTCGGGAATCGGATTGGACGGAGCTTTCCGCAGATGCGGACGCGGAGTACGATGAGTCGTACACAGTGGATTTGAGTGCTTTGCGACCTTTGGCGGCTTGTCCGCACAGTCCCGATAACGTAAAACCCGTTTCCGAATTGAGCGGTATGAAAATCAACCAAATATGTATCGGTTCTTGTACCAATTCGTCTTTGGCGGACTTATTGACAGTTGCGACGATGCTTAAAGGAAAGACGGTGCATCCCGATGTCAGTCTGTCCGTTTCGCCGGGGTCAAAACAGGTGTACACGATGTTGGCGGAGTGCGGAGCGTTGGCGGATTTGATTGCCGCCGGCGCAAGAATTTTGGAGTGCGCGTGCGGTCCTTGTATCGGCATGGGATTTTCGCCTCAATCGGCAGGAATCAGTTTGCGTACCTTTAATCGAAACTTTTTGGCGCGTAGCGGTACGGCGGACGCGCAAGTATATCTTGTTTCGCCGGAAACGGCGGCTGCTTCGGCGATAACGGGCGTATTTACCGACCCGACGACGCTCGGATCTGCGCCTGCTTTGGATTTGCCCGATACGTTTAAGATCAACGATAATTTGATTGAATTGCCGATCGAGGCGGCTCGCATGGACGAAGTGATCGTGGAACGCGGTCCGAATATTAAACCGATTCCCGTGGGGAAAGCTCCGGACGAAACGCTTTCCTGCGAATTGATTTTGAAAGTCGGCGATAATATCACGACCGACCATATCATGCCGGCAGGGACGAAAGTTTTGCCTTACCGCTCCAACGTGCCGAAACTTTCGGAATTCTGCTTTACGGTATGCGATAAAGAATTTCCCGAGCGCGCGAACGCGAAGGGCGGTGGAGTCATTTTAGGAGGAGCGAATTACGGACAAGGTTCCTCGCGAGAGCATGCCGCACTCGTGCCTCTGTACTTAGGAATAAAAGCGGTCGTGGCGAAGAGTTTTGCGCGTATCCACGTGGCAAATTTGATTAATTTCGGTATCGTGCCGATGACTTTACAAAATCCCGTGGATTACGAAAAATTTAACGAGGGTGATCAATTGGAAATTTGCGGTTTTTCCGAGACGGTCGCTTCGGCGACAGAGGCTACACTCGTTAATAAAACAAATGGCGCGTCGGCAAAACTTTCCTTGAATTTATCCGATCGTCAAAGAAAAATATTACTGGCAGGCGGTTGCTTGAATTACACGAAACAGGAGAAAAAGTAAAATGTATACGGAAGAACAAAAAGCGCAACTGGACGTTGCGTGCGAAAAATTCAGAAAAATAATGGAAGAACAGCTTTTGCGTGTAGAAGACATGAAAGCGCAAGGCGGTTTTGTCGATTATGCGTCGCTCGATTGCATCGAAATCGGCGTTTGCGGAGGCGACGGTATCGGACCGATTATAACCGCGCAGGCAAGACGGGTGTTGGAATTTATTTTGGCGGATCTCGTTGCGTCGGGGAAAGTGAAATTTCGGGATATCGAAGGGTTGACGATCGAGAATCGAATCGTCAAAGGAAAAGCGATTCCCGACGACGTTATGGCGGAGCTGAAAGCTTGTCACATCATATTGAAAGGACCTACGACGACGCCGCAAAAAGGTAGCGGAATGCCGAATATCGAATCGGCAAACGTAGCAATGCGCAAAGCGTTGGATTTGTTTGCCAACATTCGCCCCGTCAAAGTTCCCGAAGAGGGAATCAATTGGACGATTTTCCGTGAAAATACGGAAGGTGGTTATGCCGTCGGTTCGTCCGGATATAACGTTACCGAAGACCTTGCCGTCGATTTTACGATTACCACAAAACAAGGTTCGGACAGAATCGCTCGTTTGGCGTACGATTATGCACGGAAGAACGGATTTAAGCGTGTATCGCTTGTTACCAAAGCCAACGTTATTAAGACGACGGACGGTAACTTTTTGGAAGATTGCCATAAGGTAGGCGATTTGTATCCCGACATCGTCACGGACGAATGGTATGCGGATATCATGACGGCAAAGCTTGTGGACAAAAAACGTCGGAAAGATTTCCAAGTTTTGTTGTTGCCGAATCTTTACGGAGATATCATTTCCGACGAAGCGGCGGAGTTCCAAGGCGGAGTCGGTACGGCAGGTTGTGCGAATATCGGTAAAAAATATGCTATGTTCGAGGCAATCCATGGTAGCGCGCCTCGAATGATTACGGAAGGCAGAGGACAATATGCCGATCCCTGTTCGATGCTTCGCGCGTGCGTCATGCTCCTTTCGCATATCGGTTTGCAAGATCGAGCGGATAGGCTGGAACACGCGCTCGATATCTGCTCGTTCGAAGAAAAAAAATACGTTATCACGGGTCGATCGACGGGGGCGACGTGCGAGCAATTCGGAAATTACGTAATGGACACTCTAAAAAACGTATAAGCGAACAAGGCGTTGACGAATTTTTATTCGTGAGCGTCTTTTTTCTTTAAAAGCCTTTACAGTTTGAAAAAAATGTGTTATAATACAAGTATGCATAAGCGATTTTTTTCGTTATGTCGACGAAGGATTGTATAATATTAAGTTAAGAGAAAGAGTTTTATAGGAACGAATTATGAAGTATACGGTGAAAGCAAACAAATATATCGCAAGGAATCTTTTTTATATTTTGCCTTTTGCGATTATTCCCGCGTTTTTTCTCTCTATTTCCACGGACGAAAATGCGTTGCGTTCGGTTTTGGAAAAAGTGTTTTCGAAAAATACGCATCGGTTAACCTTTTCGGAGCTTTTCCGCTCCGTTTCGGTGCTGAACTTTGCGTCTTGGCGTTCCGTTATTTTCGGCTTCGCAGGGATCATATTGGTTGTCGTTTGCGTGGCGATGATGATGGCGATGCTCGAAAAGCATTTTCGCATCGGGAAACGTTCATACAGAGGGCTTCTTTCGAAATTGAACGACAATTTGATTTCTACCGCATTTTTTACCGTTTTAATGGTGATTTTGTATGAGCTTTGGTCGATTATAGTGGCATTGGGTTTATATGTTTTTTCGAGAATTATATTTCCGACGATTGCATATATCATGATGGGAATGTTTTTGGTCATCATGCACGTGGCGTTGATCTATGCAATCGGATTTATTTATCTTTGGTTGCCGTGCATGCAAATCACGGGATTCCGACTTATGCAGGCGTTGTATTATTCCCACCGCATGGTAAACGAGGTAAAATGGGGAATTTTGTTCGGACAGCTCGCGATGTTGTTGTTTGCGGAAACGCTTATTTGTCTTTGCGCGGCATTTGCGCCGAATCCGGCTATTTTTACGATTTTAACGACGGTATTGTATACTTGGTTGTTGATGCTATTCTGCGTGCGTATGGAGCTCGTCTATTTCGAACGCGAACATCTTAATCGAGCGGATGTATTTCAAGAATAAGAAAAAACGGAGGTTTTTATATGGATTATCAAGAAAATTATCAGGCATGGCTGAATGACGAAAGGTTAAACGCGGAAGGGCGCGCGGAATTGCGTTCGATTGCGAACGACGAACGGGAAATCGAGTATCGTTTCGGCGGAGAACTCGAATTCGGGACGGCAGGCATGCGCGGCGTGATCGGTTACGGCATGAACATGATGAACGTGTATACCGTTATGCGTGCGACGCAAGGACTTGCGGAGTGGATTAAGACGCTCGGTGCGGAAGCCGCAGAACGCGGTGTCGTGATTTCCTACGACACGCGAAGAAAATCGGAAGAATTTGCGAAAGTTTCGGCTGGGGTTTTGGCAAAGAACGGAATCAAAGCCTATCTTTTCGACGATGTTCATCCCGTTCCTATGCTTTCCTATGCGGTGCGCTACTTAAAGACGATTGCCGGAATCATGATTACTGCAAGCCATAACCCGAAGCAATATAACGGCTATAAAGTATACGGAGCGGACGGAGCGCAAATGTCGCCGGAAGATACGGAAAAGGTCGTTTTACATATTGAAAATATCAAGGATTACTTATCGGTTTCGGCGGTAGAGAACGATCCGCTCATCGTTTCCGTGCCGAAAAAACTCGACGAAGATTACATAGAAGAATTGTCTAAATTGACGCTTTCCGAAGAAGCCGTGCAAAAGTGCGGTTCGAGTTTGAAATTGGTCTATACGCCCGTACACGGTAGCGGATACGTGCCGGTCATGACGATTTTGAAAAAGTTGGGCATCAATGTAACGGTCGTGAAGGAGCAAACGGGGAAAGATACGGAATTTTCCACGGTGAAAGTGCCGAATCCCGAGTTCAAAGAAACGTTGTCTATGGGAATCGATTTGGCGAACCGCATTCATGCCGACGTTGTATTCGGGACGGATCCCGATTCCGACCGTCTCGGCGTGGCGATAAAGGACGATGCGGGAGAGTTTGTGGCGTTGTCGGGGAATCAAGTGGGCATTTTGTTGTTGGATTATATTTTGACTCGCTTGACGGAAACAGGAAAAATGCCTTCCGACGCGGCGGTCGTGAAATCGTTCGTTACGACGGGTATGGCGAAGGCACTTTGCGACGATTACGGAGTTGCGTTATTCGAAACGCCCGTAGGCTTCAAATTTATCGGTGAAAAAATTAAACAATGGGAAGCGGACGGAACGCATACGTACATATTCGGCTTTGAAGAATCTTGTGGTTATCTTCGCGGCACGCACGCACGTGATAAAGACGCAGTCGTCGCGTCTATGCTTTGCGCGGAAATGGTATGCTATTATGCCTACATAGGCAAGAGTGTGTATCGTCGTTTACAGGAGATTTATGCAAAGTACGGTTTCGTTTTGGATTTGAACGTATCCGTGCAATATTCCGGACTGAACGCAATGAAAGAAATGAACGCGGTCGTAGACGGTTTGAAAACTTTGCGAGTCGACGAAATTGCAGGCATTCGAGTGGACGCCGTTCGCGATTACAGTGCGGCGAAACGTACGCTTGCAGACGGTGCCGTCGAAACGCTCGATATTCCGAAATGCAATTGCGTGTATTACGAGTTGGAGGGCGGTTCGTTCGTATGTGTTCGTCCCAGCGGTACGGAGCCGAAACTGAAAATTTATTATTCTTTGAAAGCGCAAGACGAAGCGACGGCAAATATAAAATTGTGCGATATAAAGACCGCCGTCAACGAATTGCTGGAAAGGGCGAAGCGATAATTCCGTCGATTTCGCCGATATACGGATTCGTCACGGACGGAAAATATTCCTAAACATCGGGAGGCTGCGATGATTTCTTTACGCATATCGAAATCTTACGGAGAACAAGTCGTTTTTAAGGATTTTTCGCTCGATATTCAAGAGGGTGAAATTCTATGCGTTTTGGGGGAGTCCGGCGGAGGAAAAACGACGTTACTCAATATCCTCGCCGGATTGATTCCCTACAACGGAGAAAGGAAAAACGTTCCGAATTCCGTCGGTTATATCTTTCAGGAGCCGCGCTTACTCCCCAATTTAACCGTTGAGGGAAATTTGCGTTACGCCGGCGGAAATATGGAACGGCTGGAAGAAATTTTACGCAAGACGGAATTATCGGCGTTGCGGAACAAACGCCCCGGAGAACTGTCGGGCGGTGAAAAACAGCGGGTGTCCGTTGCTCGTGCGTTCCTTTCCGAGGCGCAACTATTGCTGTTGGACGAGCCGTTTTCCTCTTTCGATACCGGGTTGAAAGTGCGTATTGCGAAGTTTTTTGTATCGCTTTGGAAAGAGCGAAAACCTACCGCGGTATTCGTCACGCACGATCTGGAAGAAGCGTGTATGCTCGGTTCGCGCGTGATTGTTCTTAAAAACGGGCAAATCGCTTGCGATCTTCGGCTCGACTATCCGGAGCTTCCTCGCGCGTACGGGGAGAATTCCGCCATGAAAGAGGAGTTGTTGCGGGTATTGCTCTAAATGCCGTTATTTTGTGATAAAAACGAATCGATTCATAAAAAATTTGTGAAAAATCGATTTTTTTTATTTTTGCTATTGACAAAGTTTTCAAATGGTGGTATACTTGTCATAGAATAAATGGTATCATGTTTTGTAAAACGAAACGTGAGAATCTAAAAATTTCGGAGGTGGCATTTATGCAATTATGGAAAAAAACAGTTTCAATGCTTTTGTGCGTCGGACTTAGTTGTTCGATGACGGCGTGCGATTTCGGCAACAACAGCTCGAAAGACGACGGCAGTGCCGTCCAACCTGAATTCTCGAGCGGCTTGTCCGATTCGAGCAGTAGCGGTACGACGGAAATCTATGCGGAATCTTTCTTTGACGTTTTGTCTACGGCAAAATCCGCGAAAGTTCAGTTATCGTTCCAATACGCTTACAAGTATCAATATGAAACGTATGGTTGGATTGCAGAGAATCAAACGGTAACGGCAGATATTATCGTTTCTGAAAATTCGAACAACGGTTTCGACTGTAAGGTCGAAATCAAGACCGTGAACAGCACTGTTAGTGCGGAAGGAACGTCGTTGAACGAAACGAACAGTAGTTCTGCGCTCGGATACATTATTGACGGCGATTTCTATACTTACGATTTTGAAGAGAAATATTATCAAAGAGACAGCGTAACGTTTGACGATATGCTGGTGAATGCAGGTATCGACGCTGCTTCTTTACAGGCGTCGTTGGAATCTTTGTTCTCCTCCTTAGATTCGAGCAATACGAATATGGAAGAGCTGATCGGCTCGCTGAACGATGCGTTTATGGCGAGTGCAAAAGTTGAGGACGGCGCGTTGATGTTTACGCTCGACATGAAAGATGCCGTCAATAGCTTCCTCGACTATCTCGGTACTCTGAACGGCGAAACGACGCTCGGCGAAATCGTGAACGATGTGCTTGCTCTTATCGATCCGAATTTGAATTATATAGATATTCTTGACGGAATCTCGGATTTGGGTTCGATGAAGATTTCGGATTTATATACGGCTTTGGACGAGGCGTTTGAGGAGGAAACGGGCGTAGACATGCAAACCTATAAAGACACGTTGATGCTGAATCCTTCCTTAATCGGGGTTTTACAGGATGCCGGATTGGATTCGGAGCAAATTGAGGCAATTGCGAAATTCAAATTCGAGGATTTCGTAAAGGAAAACGGTGCGCTTACACTCGATGAATATATCAATAAACTGCTTACGCCGAGTGAAGATATGGCAGAGGATTCAGCGGATGATATCGAAGCCGATCCGAGCAAGGTAGTTGAAAATGCGTGTGATGCGATTAAAGAGTATCTTTCGTTGACGCTTGCTCAATTTGACGAAGCAAACGACACGAACATTGTAGAAATCATTCAGTCGATTGCATCGCTCGATGTTACCACATTGAACGGAAAATTCGGCGTGGTATACGACAACGACTATAAAGTTCAATCCGGTATCTTCGCGTTTAACGCTGCTTACGATATACCGTGCGAAAACGGCGATAAGGATGAACAGGCTTTGACGCTGAAAGTAACGGTTTCCGAATTGAGCAAGAATACGGTGACGATCAAATTGGAAGACAACGCACGTGTCGTGAATTTGTGCGATTATTGTCGGGAAAGCTGGACGGAGGTCGATGGTAATCAACTCAGCCATAGAGACGAATATAATTGTTATCTTTGTGACGACTGCTACGCAAGATATTACAGCGAGATGATTCCGTCGGAGAACGCAATCACCGACTAAAACAAGATAATTTTTTCAACGAGCGAGAGATATTCTCGCTCGTTGTTCTATTGTATAGTTGACTTATTCGAAAAAAAGTGCTACAATAATCGTATCATGAGAAAAAATATCCAGTCGACCGCCGATGAGGCGGTAAAAAAGAAACAAGAAACGCTTTCGTCGTATTTCGATAAGAATTACGCGTATTTTTTCGCACCGTTACTCGTTGCGTTAATTTATCTCGTTGCATTGATCGGAAACGGCGTTTATCCGTTCGGTAATAAATATACCGTGGCGAGTTACGACCTGTCTGCACAAATATGCCCGTTTGTCGAGCATTTATTTGACGTGATACAAGGGAAGTCCTCACTGTTCTATTCGTATGCGATTGTCGGCGGGGCGGACGTGACGGGTACGTTTTTGTACTTTTTCATCAGTCCGTTCAGCTTCTTGTTTTTAGTATTCGGCGACGGTATGGTAAACAGAGCCGCGGTCGTCGTCATGTTCTTCAAATTGATCACGACGGCGTTCGCCGGGACATGGTTTGCGAAAAAACTGTTCAAAAATATTCCCGATTATCTGTGCGTGGCGATCGGTGTCGTGTATACGTATTGCGGATATATGTTCGTGGCGAATACGTATATCAATTGGGTAGATTTTTTGATCTACATGCCGTTTGCGGTGGCGGCGTTCAAGCATTTTGTCGATACCGGTAGTTTTTGGCGTTTTGCCGTTTTGACGGCTTGTTGCGTATATACCTGTTTTTCGATTGCGTGCTTTTCGATGTTTATCGTGTTTCCGATATTGATTTTTTACGCGCTCGTTTGCGTGGAAAAGCCGAAACGGAACAAGTTTATCGCAGACCTTTGCATCGCTTTCGCGGTGGCGATTCTGCTTTCTTTGCCCGTGCTTTTGCCAGCGTTAAAAGCTTACTCGGCAGGCGCGCGGAGCGGCGGTGACGGAATTTTATACGATTTATGGAAAGGCTTTAAGGACAAAACGAGCGACTCTCCGTCAAATTTCGATTCGTCGTGGTATGCGAATAATATTGCGGAGAGTCTTTACGCGAAGTGGTCGTATATTCTTTCCGATTCGATTTTCGTTTTGCTCACGATTTTCTGGTTTTATAGAAACGGCATCAAGACGCCTTTTGCCAAGTTTATGGCGGCTGCAGGCGTGTTGACGTTGTTGCCGACGGTAGTGGACGAGTCGATGTTGTTGTTGAATATGGGTTCGTATATGTCTTACGCGTTGCGATTCGGATTCTTAAATGCGACGTATTTTCTGGGCGGCGCATGTTTGGCTCTCAACGAGTTTTGTTACGACCGACAATGTGCTTTTGACGGAACTCCGTTGTACAAAGCGACTTCGGAAGTTGAATCGGAATCCTCTGAAAATCTTGATCCGAGCGAGAAACGTGGTATGACGCCTATGATGTGGGTGATTGGAGCCGTCGGATTGATCGCAACGATATTCCTGTTTTGGTTCAGTAACAACGGAAATTATAAAAAGACCGAATTTTGGTCGAATTTTATAAGCGATTCCGACATGCTGGACGCCATTAAGGGATTTTCGGCAAAATTCGCCCATTCGCTCGGCGGTATGGAAGTAGTTAGCGTATTGTTCGTCGTAGTAGCGGTCGTGTTTGTCGTTGGCGCGATATTGGCATCCAAGCGAAAGATTTCCGTGCGTTGGCTTTCGTACGTGTTGGTGGTCGTCGTCGGCATGCAGGTGATATTCTATAACAATCAGCTTGTAGAGGGGAATCTTTCCACTCAGCAGGTGACAATGGACAGCTATATCGAAGTCAATGAAGTGTTGAACGGCAATGACGACAGTTATTTCAGGGTGAAAGATTATAACGATAAGCTGACGTCTTGCGCGCCGTTGACAGGCAACGCGAATGCGTTCAGTGCCTTTTCTTCCGTAATCGATGCGGACAATTTCTCACCGTTTCATCTGTTCGGCTACAAGGGTAACAGTAAAAACAACTTCAAAAGCGCGCATGACAGCGATAAAATAAATCGTAGCGACGAATTCGGAGATTCGTTTTTGGGCTACAAGTATTATTTTGTTCATAAAGACTATATAGGGAATTTCAAAGACGGAAAAACGCTCGCGAAATACATGAAACCATATACATATACGGATGAAAACGGCGAAGAAACACAGCTGACGTCTTCGGACGGAACATACTACGTTTATGAAAATGAAATTGTTTTCCCGTCGGCTTACGTATTGGAAAGCGGCGAGTATCGATGTGTGAAACCAAACGTAGCAAATTCGAGCAATCGAACTGCGAATCAAGCAGCATTGTATGAATTTTTACGTGGTAAAACGTTGAGCGAGATGCAGGAAGTAACAGGTAGCACGTCTTCGCAGTACGTGACGCCCGAGACGACGCGAGAGCTTAGCGAGTATTTGTGGGAGCGTGCGGCTAATATCGAAGTCGGTGCAGGGAAAATCACGGCGACGGTAAGCGGCGCGACGGCAGGGCAATGCTTGTTCTTGAATTTTGTGGCGAGTGACGGATACGTCGTGACGGTCAACGGAAAGGAAGCGGAATTGATCGACAACGATTTGCATTTTCTTTCCGTTGCGTTGGAAGACGGCGAAAACGTGGTAGAATTCGTCTATAAATCGCCGTATCCGAAATTTATCGTATACGGAGTCGTTGGCGCGTTGGTCGGCTTGTTGGCGGTCGCTTTCGTCGTGAATAAGACGAAACTTGTCGAGCGGTGCGCGCCCGTAATCGCATGGGCAGGCGTGCTATTGGCGATTGCGGTCGTGGCGTTCTTTATGCTGTATCCGACGTCTGCGTGGCTCGTGAAGTTGTTGCGCTTGAGAGGATAAATAATAAAAAATAGATATTTGAGCCGCGGCGAGGAATTTTCCCCGTCGCGGCTCTGTTATGTGGAAGTTTTCGCACGAGTGTGAAAATCTTTTCCAAACGGTTGACAGAAAGAATAAAATGTTATAAAATTTATTTGTTGAAGTTCGAAATCAACGATATTTTTTGAGAACAAGGAGTTATAGACATGGATTTTAACGGCGTATACGGCATCGGACATATTGTGTATTTGGTACTTGTCGCGATTGCGTTTTCGGTTGGTTTCCATTTTTTGAACAAGCATAAACATGATGAACGTTTCGGTAGGTTGCTTTTGAAGAGTAGCGCGGCGGTCTTGCTCGCGGCGATTACGGTAAATCGCGTGTCCGTTACCTATTACAATATCGTCATTGCGCGTAATGGCGATACGTGGTGGACGCTTCTTCCGTATACATTTTGCGGACTTTCGAGTTTAGTTCTTTCCCTTACTGTTTTATTCGGAAAGAAGAATTGCGGTATTTTGCATTGTATCGCCTATCTCGGTTTTTTAGGCGGAACGATTACGATGTTTTATCCGGATTTTTTGGAAAGCCAAACGTTTTTTGATATTCGCAGCATAACGGGACTTTTGCATCATACGCTCATGGTTTGGGTCGTAATCGTTTGTATAAAAACGAGGCACTTGCAACCATCTTTGCGGAAATGGCACTATTATCCGCTCGGATTATCGTTGATTATGACTTTCGGAATGTTCGAAAAAGAGTGCTTAGGTTTTCGAAAAGCTATGCAGATCGGGGAACCGCTATTAAAATCCGCGCCTGTGCTTACGGCATGGTATACGGTCGGAATTTTATCCGTAGGGATGGTTTTGGGATTCTTATTCACATTGGAAAAATATCGTACCAAGCGAAAGATACCCACAGAGGAAAGTTTACAGGAAAGTTAAAGGTAGGAATACCGCGACAGTTTTCAGCCGTGGTATTTTTCGAGTATATCATTCGTTTTTTCGAAAGAATCCCATATAGACATGAAAGAATTTCTATTGCAAACATTTTTCTTTCGTAGTATAATATATATGTAAGAAACGAGAGATTTGAGAGTCGTCAGGGGGCTTAGAAAATCTGCAAAGATTACGAAATTCGTAAGAACACTTTAAGACGTTAATCATTTGCGTATTTTGAGGGAAGCCAAAGATTTTTTTAAGGATGAGGAACCACAAGAAACTGTCCAGATGGTAGATGCGAGTTTTCCCCATACGGTTATAAAAAGCAGATTAAAAGTATGGGAATGAGTTCATCTAAATTGATATGCTCTTCCAAGAGAGAAACGAGATTAGGATTTTTGTTTTCGAGGGAAAGAGTAACGTTGTTGTAGATGTCTTCCAAGGACATTTGCACAAATTTATTTCGCATGATTTTTTTCTCCGCTTTTGTTGTTTTTGGCAATATAATTATACCACAAAAACGGAGAAAAATCAGTTGTTTATATAGTCTTAAAAGCCTTTTGCCGATTGACTTTTTTGACTTTTACAATCGGCAAGTAAAAGAATATAAGTAGGAGAAATATGGCTATGAGAATGCCCGTATTAGACAAAAATTTTTATCCGATGAATAAAGCACTCGCCGATTTTGACGCAGAAGTCAAAAAGAGAGGCAAAGCAGTGAAAGTAACGTTAGTTGCGGAACGTAGCAACGGATACAACTACGTATACTCGTACGACGCGTTGGCAGACGGCGTCAATGACGCGTTGAATTTTCGCGTGGCGGAACGCCTTGCTAAGACAATTTTGTGGGTTGTAGGCGGCTATAAAATTTACATTGCCGGCAGTAAATCGATTTACGAATATTTGAAGCAAGCATATACGTTGCAGGGACTCCGCGCGTTCGACGTGGATTTCATGAGCGGCGTGTACGAAAAGCCTTTCGAGGTAGTTTGGTTAGAAAACGACGCAATTCCCGAACAGAAGAATGCGTCTATTCGCGTAGGCGGTTATTTGGACGGTTGCCGCATCGGTTTCGACGCAGGCGGATCGGACAGAAAGGTGAGTGCCGTTATTAACGGTGAAGTCGTTTACAGTGAAGAAGTGGTTTGGAATCCGAAAGTAACGGAAGATCCTACCTATCACTATAATGAAATCTTGACGGCGATGAAAACGGCGGCGTCCAAAATGCCTACCGTTGACGCTATTGGTGTTTCCTCCGCAGGCGTATACGTCGACAACAAGATTATGGTGGCTTCGTTGTTTATTAAAGTAGACAAAGCGAAACACGGCGATTACGTGAAGAACATGTACATTAACGTTGCCAAAGAAATGAGCAAAGAATACGGCAAAGAAATTCCTTTGGAAGTAGCCAATGACGGCGACGTAACAGCTTTGGCTGGCGCAATCGATTTGAACGATAACTGCGTGCTGGGTATCGCAATGGGTACGAGCGAAGCAGTCGGCTATATCAATAACAACGGCGGTATCAATGGTTGGCTTTCGGAGCTTGCGTTCGCACCCGTAGATTTTAACGAAGGCGCAATGCAAGACGAATGGAGCGGCGATTTCGGCGTCGGTTGCAAATATTTCTCGCAAGATGCGGTGATTAAACTCGCGGAAGCTGGCGGATACAAGTTTGCAGACGGTTTGACGCCTGCGCAGAAATTGAAAGAAATTCAGGCTCTCATGGAAAAGGACGACGCGCTTGCAAGACAGATTTTCGAAGATATCGGCGTATATCTCGCGCATACCATTCCTTTCTATGCAAAGTTCTACGATATAAAGCACATGTTATTGCTCGGACGCGTTATGGGCGGCAAAGGCGGCGATATTATTTTGGCAACTTGCAAAGAGGTTTTGGCTGCGGAATATCCGGAATTCGCAACGCTCGATATTGGACTTCCCGATGAAAACAATCGTCGTGTAGGGCAGAGCATCGCGGCGGCTTCGTTGCCGGCGACCGTTTAAGCGTTCGCATATAGGAGAAAAGTATGAAAAGTTTTAGAAATGCAACCGTTTACGTAGAAGGCAAAGGTTTGACAAAATGTACGGTATGCTTTGACGATAAAATTCAAAGAATTACCGATTCCGAAGAGAATGGCGCGGATGCGATCGTGCTTCCCGAAAATGCAATCGTATTGCCGGGATTTGTCGATCAACATATCCACGGAGCCGGCGGCAGTGACGGAATGGACGGAACGACGAAAGATATTTCCGTCATCGCCGATACCGTAGCGGCGGAAGGCACGACGTCTTTCTGCGTAACGACCATGACGCAGAGTCCTGAAAACATCACGCGCGCAATGGAAGCCGTTAAAACGTATATGTCGGAATCGCATCAAAACGGCGCGCGAGTGCTCGGCGTGCATTTGGAGGGACCGTTTATTGCGGCGGCGCATAAAGGCGCGCAACCTTTGGAATATGTCAAAGCTCCCGATATCAAGGCTTTCGATAAGTACAACGAAGCAAGCGGCAATGCGATCCGCATTGTAACGCTTGCCCCCGAAACGGAAGGAGCGGAGGCTTTTATCGCGCACCTTTCGAAGAACGGCATTGTTCCCTCGATCGGTCATACAGGCGCGAAAGTGGCGGATATCGAAAAAGCGATTTCGATGGGCGCATGTAACGTAACGCATACCTATAACGCGCAGTCTGCGCTTCACCATCGAGAAATCGGTACGGTGGGTAGCGCGATGCTGTTCGACGAATTGAATTGCGAGTTGATTGCGGATACCATCCACGTGTCGGTGCCGGCGATGCGTTTGCTCGCGAAAAACAAATCCGACGACAAGCTTACACTTATAACCGACGCTATGCGAGCCAAAGGACTTCCCGACGGCATCAGCGAGCTGGGCGGTCAAACGGTGTACGTTAAGAACGGGGAGGCTCGTTTAGAAGACGGTACGCTGGCAGGGAGTGTTTTGCGAATGAATCGCGCCGTGCAAAATTTGACGGAGAAAGTCGGTGTTTCGTTCTTGAAAGCCGTAGATTGCGCTACGATAAATCCTGCGAAGAATTTAGGACTTTCCGATACAATCGGGAGCATTAAAGTCGGGAAAAATGCCGATTTCACCGTTTTGAACGATAAATTCGACGTGCTTTTGACGGTACGCGACGGCAATATCATTTATCAAGCCTAATGTTATTTTCTCATAAAAGAGCTTGTTTTTCGTAAGAAAAGCGAGTTCTTTTTTCATACTTAGAAAACGTTGCGCATAGAATAAAAAAAACAAGCAGGAGATCGGGAATGGGGGCAATAGAACAGATCGGCAGGGAATTATCGGGGATTCGGCAGGAAACGCCGTTTGAGTTTTCAAAACATAGTTCGATCGGAATCGGCGGACGGGGAAAGCTCGCGCTGTATCCCGCGACGATAGAAGAAATGCAACAAACCGTCGATTGTTTACGGCGTTCGGCTATCGATTATGCCGTTGTCGGAAATATGAGCAACGTTTTACCGCCCGACGATCCGTCAGAGAAAATTATAGTATGTACCAAGTTGCTCGTCGGCGCGCAATTGGGCAAAAGCGCATTCGTTCTTGCCGGAACAAACGTCGGTACCTTGCTTCGCTCGTGTCGATATGCGGATAAGAGCGGCGCGGAATTTCTGATAGGAATCCCCGGTACGCTCGGTGGTGCGTTATATATGAATGCGGGAGTTTGTGACCGACACATGTCGGATATTACGGAAAGCGTCCTCGTTTTTCGAAACGGTGTACTGCAGACGATTCCGCTCAAGGCATGCGGCTATGCCTATAAGCGAAGTGTTTTTATGAAAAATGAGGACGTGATTTTGGGTGCGAATTTACGTTTAACCGATTCGAATAAAATCCGTATCGAGGAGCTTCAAAAACTATATAGGCAACGTAGAGCGCATTTGCCGAACGGCAAGAGTATGGGGTGTGTTTTCAAAAATCCGGACGGCATGTTTGCCGGCGAGTTGATCGAAGAGGCAGGGTTGAAAGGGGCGACACAAGGCGCGGCGTTCGTTTCGTCGGAGCATGCGAATTTTATTATTAACGGCGGTTCGGCGACGGAACGCGATGTGCGTTTGTTGATTGATAGAATTAAAGAAAGGGTGTATAGCAAATTCAGTGTACGACTGGAAGAGGAAATTCGTTATCTTACATAGCGAGTTAATCGATTTGCCTGTATGATGATTTTGGACATTGCATTCGGATAATTTCGAAAAATTTGTAAAATAGCCGAAAAATTTTTGCTTTGTGATAGAATTCATGCTATAATAGTATTGCGGTATTAGAGTGCAATAACATGGCATCGAAACTTTTGATGCTGTTATGCGACATTACCTCGAGCAAATTTTTCACGCGGAGAAGTGCCACGGAAACTAGAGAGGCGAATTTTGAACAAAGCGGAATACGAAAATTATTGCCGTGACGAGTGTCGTTGCGGCGCGACGATCGTTCCGTCGATAGAGACGGCACAGATTTATATAGCGACAATTCCCGAGGAATTGCCACTCTTGTCCGTTTTTCCGAAATCACGCGACGAAGAGATCCGGGCGTGTAAAAATCCGCGCGTGCGCAAAGAAAAATATTGCGCGTGGAAATTATTGGAGTATGCGTTGCGGCAAGTCGGACTTTCCATGTCGGATTTGTGTTTTTCCAAGACGGTGCACGGAAAATGGACAACGAATGCTTGTTATTTTTCTCTAACGCATTGCGGCGAATTTCTTGCCGTCGCATTATCTAAAACGCCGATTGGCGTGGATGCGGAACGGCTGACGGAAAAACTATCGTCGGCTCGCCGAAAATTCTTGACGAAACAAGAACTGTCGTTTTTAGAAACTCTGCCGCAAAAGGAGCGACTCAACTATTTGGCGAAAAAATGGACGCAGAAGGAGAGTATTTTTAAGGCGTACGGGGAAAGTGCGTTTGTTCCGTCTCGGATTCAGACGGACGATTATCCGACGCAGACGTTCGTCATGAAAGACGGTTATATTTTATCGGTTGCAACGGACGCTGCGAAAATCGCTTTGCATGATTTACGTCGAGCTTGAGAATAAAATGAAATCCGCTGAAAACATTCGATAAAACGCTTGCATTTTTGAAAGGAGCGTGCTATAATATAGGAAAATATGCAAAGGAGAGTTTGATATGCGAAAAAAAAGACCGTTTTTAATTTTGATTAGCATTCTACTGTTGCTTGTAACGGTATTTTCATTTTCGTTTACGGCTCTTCCGCATAGAGATGAGTGTTCGCATTCTGTATGCGAATATTGTGAGGAACTTGAACAGGCGGAGTTGCATTTGCAAGAAACGACTCGCACGCACGGAGAATGTAACGAAGCAGTTTACTGTGAAGTTTGCACCTTAATACGTATGCAACAAACGTATTTGCGCGGTAAACGCTCGGAAGGGCATACTTGTCATGCAAAAATTTGTTTTTCTTGCCTTTTGAATATGATTTATCGGCGTATTCAATCGTTTGCGGTAACTTTGGCTGTACTGTTGCTGGCGGTTGCCATCATTGCGCAGGTACATTACTTATACTTGAAACCGAGCGTTTTATCACGCAAGGTTACGTTGATCGAATTAAAGGTTAAATTAACCGATTAATACAATAGAATACCGTAAAAACGCAGTCTGTTAAAGCGGGCTCTTTTGTTGTACGTTCCGAAAACGCTTTTGACAAAAGAGTATGTTTTTTCGCGTGTTTTTACGCACAATATAACGAGCAATCCGCTTTTTACGCGGGGAGGCTCGTTTTCTTATAGAAAAATAAAGGAGAAACAACATGATAGAAATTAAAGGTATTACGAAGCAGTTTCAAAACGAAACGGCGATCGATTATAAAGATATAACGTTTGAAACAGGGAAATCCTATATGTTGCTCGGTGCGTCGGGATGCGGAAAATCCACGTTATTGAATATGATTGCCGGAATTTTATCTCCGACCAAAGGACAGGTTGTCATTGACGGCGTCGACATGTCCGGGGCGAGTCAAAAGGCGCGAGATAAGTTCCGTATCGAGAACATCGGCTACATATTTCAAGATTTTAAGCTCATCAACGACATGACGGTGACGGATAACATCAATATTTTGCGCTTGGAGGACATAGACACTTCGGACGCGCCGAAACTTTTGGCTTGTTTAGGCATCGAAGAAAAGAAAAACAGCAAGATCAAACATCTTTCGGGCGGTCAAAAGCAACGCGTCGCTATCGCGCGCGCTCTTGTGAAAAAGCCGCAGATCATTCTCGCGGACGAACCGACGGGAAATTTGAACTTCGCCATCGGGGAACAGGTCATTAAGGAATTGATAGAAATTTCTAAAGGCAAAACGTTGATTGCTGTCTCGCATGACGAGCGTCTTGCCAAGTATTTCGACGAAGTCGTCGATATGAACGAAATGACGGGCGGCAGAAGAGATATCGCGCCCGAGGAGGTGTTGTAATGTTTCGTTTTGCTTTGAAGAATATGGCAATAAAAATGGTACAAAATATTTTGATTGTGCTGTCTATCGTCCTTTCTGCAGGGATAGCGGTGTTAGCATATAACGTAGCCAATCAGGTGGAGGAAGGAATAACGAAAAACGCAGGGTATTATTCGGTAATCGTTGGGCCTTCGGGCAGTCAAACGCAACTCGCGATGAATACGATGTATTTCACGGACGAGCCTGTCGGTACGATTCCCTATTCGGTTGTTACGGATTTACAAAAGGACGGTTCAAGAGTAAAATCGGTCATTCCGTTTGCAATGGCAGACAATTATAACGGCTATGGCGTGGTCGGAACGACTTCGGCATTTTTGAACGAAAAAACCGTTGAGAAGGGTACCATGTACGAGGATAACACCACGATGCAGGCGGTCGTCGGGTATAAAGTGGCGAAATATAACAGCCTTAAAGTCGGCGATGTGATCTATACCAGTCATTCGGCAAACAGTACCGAAACGCACGCAAAGGGAATTACTGTCGTCGGTATTTTGGGGGAAAGCCATTCTGCCTACGATAACATCGTATTCACGCAGCTACGTACCCTTTGGGAAATGCACGATCACGGCGAAGATGCGGAAGAGGGCGATGAGGAACACGATCACGAACACGGCAAAACCGTCTGTGCGGTATTGGTGAATACCACTACGCCTGCGGCGGCGTTGCAACTGGTTACCGAATACGACGGAAAAGTGCTCACCGACGATGACGGCGATGCGTTCACCTTACAGGCAATTGAACCGATGGACGTCGTTCGAGGCGTGTTAAACGAAGCCGACGATACAAAATACATTGTATTTGTGCTTTGCGCGGTTATTTTGCTCATGAATATCATGGTCATTTCGATTATTACGTTGCTCAATATGTATCATTCGGCGAAGGAAATTTCGCTCATGCGGTTGATCGGTATCAGTATGAAGAAAATCAACCTTTTGTACATTATTCAAAATGGCATCATCGGTTTGGTATCGGCAGGGTTGGCGTTCGGTTTGTCTAAGGTCTGCTTGCTATTGATGAACAATTACGTGGCGTCTATGGGCGTCGTCTTGAATATGGGCATCGTATATCCTATGGAATTCGTGATTTTGTTTGCGGTATTTTTAATAAGCGTCGTTCCCACCGTCATTTGGACGTTCTTTATGTCTAAAAAAGATGGGATAGGCGAGTAAAAGGAGAAAAAACTTATGAAAGGATTTATAGAAAAAGTAAAGGCGTTTTTTGAGAAACATTCGTTTATGAAATGGCTTGCACCGCTCTTGGCGGTGGTTGTGATTGCTACGTCCGTACTTGTACCGATGGCGGCATGTAAAGACAAGAAACCGAGCAGCGGTGGCGTTACGATAGAAAACGGTATTGCGAAACTGAGTTTCAAATCGGCGGCAAATTACGAATATTTGAAAACGCTCGATAATACGACGGTTACGATCAGCGGTTATATGGCGAGCAGCTCTCCCGTGGACGGTTCGTTTATGTTTTTGATGAACTTGCCCTATCAAAGTTGTCCGTTTTGCGTGCCGAATACGTCACAACTCTCCAACACGTTGGAAGTATACCCTAAGAAAGGCGACGCATTCGATTATACCACGCAGGCGATCAAAGTCGTAGGGACATTGAAAGTTGCGCCCAATGAAAACAAACCTTTCACGGATAAATACGGGTACGTGTTCAATTACAAGATTACGGACGCTGAATATACGATTTTGCGTTCCGAAGACTTGTCCGAAGATCTTGCGCTTTGGTCGAAAATTGCCGATTCGGACGTCATCAACGATATTTATACGATGTACGATTACGTGAACTTCACCTGCGCGTGGAATACTTATTTCTATAACTCCTATACGGATGTAGACGGCAACCTTGTACCCGGTTATTATCTGTATGCTTCCGACGCCGAATATTTGTTGACGACGGACGGAGCGCAGTGGAATTACGGCTATCAAGACGGCTATTTCGATAAAATTATCGCCAAAATTCAATCCGTAGACGAAACGGCGTTTCAAGACTTAGTGGAAAATATAGAGAAAGCAAAGGCTCTTGCCGAAAAAGCCGTGAAAGAACTTTTGGACGGCAAATATACTTGTCAGAAGCAATACGTGGAGAAATTCGATTGCGAGGACTGGATTTTTACATTGGACAAAGGGGAAGAATTGCAGGCAGAAATGAGCACAATTTACAGCGAATTTTCCAACTGGCTCGGCAGTTGGGAAATGTAAGGTAACGTCGTATCACATTGTCGTGCAATATTATCTAAAGTTTTAAAGGTAAAAAATCGGATAACGGAAAGGGGCGCGTTTACGCGTCCTTTTTCATAAGTCGTCGAAAAATGCTTGCATTTGCCGCATTTTTATGCTATACTGAATCAAAAATCGGCAAAAGCCGAAAAGAGGAACAATTGCATGACGGAACACGAAAAGATGTTTGCAGGGAAGATATACGATCCGTTTACGGAAGGAATGCCGGAAGCGCGCATGAAAGCGCATAATCTTTGTAAACAATATAACGACACTTTGGAAACGGAAACGGAGAAACGGGAAGCGATTTTGAAGGAACTGTTGCCCGAACGCGGTGACGGCGTATATTTGCAAGGTCCGATTTATTTTGACTTCGGTACGAATATTTCGATGGGGAAAGGGAGCTTCGCCAATTTTAACTTTATGGTATTGGACGAGGGAAAAGTACGAATCGGCGAGAACGTGTTTATCGGACCGAACGTATCGATGTTGACCGCAATTCATCCGCTTTGTTATCGGGATCGAAATAGTTTTTTCAATGCAAAAACGGGTGTTGTGACCAATTTGGAATATACGGGGGCGATTACCGTGGAAGACAATTGCTGGATCGCGGCAAACGTTACGATTTGCGGTGGCGTGACGATTGGCGCAGGGAGCGTTATCGGCGCAGGCTCGGTGGTGACGAAAAATATTCCGCCCGACAGTTTGGCAGTCGGAAATCCCTGTCGCGTACTTCGTAAAATTACGGATGAAGATAGTCTTGCCAACCATCCGGAGCTGTTTGCCGATGAAAATTGACGAGGCGGAGCGCGGTTAGCGCGATTTTTTCTTACTCAGCTCGAAAAACGTAAAAAAATACCGATAAGCTATTGCCAAAAGAGGATTTTTGTGGTATAATGATAATCGAATATATCAAAAATCGGATAAAGGAGTACATCCATGAAACAATATGACAATGTTGTAATTTTCGATCATCCTTTGATCAAGCATAAAATCGCGATTTTGCGCGATGAAAAAACTTCCACGAAGATTTTTCGGGAATTGATCGAAGAAATTACTATGCTCATGACTTACGAGAGCTTCAAAGACGGCGTACCGACTACGGTAAAAGAAGTAAAGACCCCGTTGGAAGTCTGCAAACAGGACGTCGTTGCGGACAACGCCGTAGTCATTGTTCCGATTCTGCGTGCAGGACTCGGCATGGTCAGTGGCATTCACAGCCTTTTTCCCAGTGCGAGAGTCGGGCATATCGGTATGTACCGCGATGAGGAAACTTTGGAACCGAAAGAGTATTATTGTAAGCTCCCGGACGGAATCGAGGACAAGTTCGTATTGTTGGTCGATCCGATGTTGGCGACGGGCGGTAGCGCGTGCGACGCGATCGGACTTTTGAAAAAGCGCGGTTGCAAAAATATTCGTTTCATGGCGATTATCGGTGCGCCCGAGGGCGTATCCAAGGTCGCAGAAACTTATCCGGACGTGAAAATTTTTGTATCCACGTTGGACAGACAGCTCAACGAAAACGGCTATATTTTGCCGGGCCTCGGCGATGCGGGAGATCGTTTGTTCGGTACGAAATAAAACGACGACGGCGAATGTTTCGATATGCTCGCCGCTTGTCGTATAAAGAAAATAAGGAGTTCGTTTTATGAAAATTATCACCGTCAGCCGCGAATTCGGAAGCGGCGGCAGGGAACTCGGAAAGCGTTTGTCGGACATTTTCGGGTTCGATTATTACGACAGAGAGATTATTACGGAGATTGCCGAAAGAGAAAAACTGGACGAGCGATACGTTGAAAAAACATTGGAACTCAGTTCCATGCCTAATCTGCCTTTTTCGTGCAGAAATTCGTTTTTGACATTGGGAACGCTTTCGCCGCAGACGGAGCTGCTTTTGGCGCAAAAACGCGTATTGGAAAAAATCGCGAAGTCGGGGAAAAATTGCGTGATCGTCGGTCGAAACGCCGACATGATCTTGCGCAACCATCAACCGTTTAATTTGTTTGTATGCGCGGATATGCAGGCGAAAATCGAGCGTTGTAAGCAACGCGCCGACCAAGCCGAAAATTTATCGGAAAAAGAAATCGAAAAACGCATCAAAACTATCGATAAGAATCGTATGAAAACGCGTGCGGTCATTAGCGGTAGCGGCTGGGGCGAACGTCAATTTTATAATCTTATCGTTAATACGACAGGCTGGGAAATCAAGCAACTCACGCCGTTGGTGGCGGCGTTTATCGAGCGATGGTACGAGGTTCGTAAATGACCATCCGTTTTTTCGATCATTTTACTTATAAAAAGCTCCTACGCTTTACTTTGCCGTCCATTTTGATGATGATTTTTACCTCGCTTTACGGTGTCGTGGACGGCTTTTTCGTTTCCAACTACGCAGGAAAGGCGTCGTTTACGGCGGTGAATCTCATCTATCCGTTTACGATGGTCTTGGGCGCGGTCGGGTTTATGCTCGGCTCCGGCGGTAGTGCGTTGATTGCAAAAACGCTCGGAGAGGGGAACCGCGAAAAAGCCAATGCGCTGTTTTCGTTGTTCGTTTATCTTACAGTGGCGAGCGGTATCGTGCTCGGCGTTATCGGCACGGCGCTTGTGGAGCCTATTGCTCTTTTGCTCGGCGCGGAAGGCGAAGTGGTGGAGCTGAGCGCGACTTACGGAAAAATCCTGCTGTACGCGCTCCCCGTATATATGCTTCAATTTGAGTTTCAAACTTTCTTTTCCACGGCGGAAAAACCGCAAATGGGATTGTTCGTAACTATCGGCGCAGGCGTGACGAATATCGCTTTGGACGCATTGTTCATCGGCGTGTTTAAGTGGGGGATTGCCGGAGCGGCTTTCGCCACGGCGTTCAGTCAGGCGGTCGGGGGAATCCTTCCGATTCTTTACTTTTTCGGTAGGAACAATAGCTTGTTGCGTTTGGGGAAAACGAGTTTCGACGGAAAATCTTTATGGATAGCCTGTACAAACGGCTCATCGGAGCTGTTGTCGCAAATTTCCATGTCGCTCGTGGCGATGCTTTATAACGCGCAATTGTTGCATTATGAGCCGGAAAACGGCGTTGCTGCGTACGGTGTATTAATGTACGTCAATATGATTTTCTTGTCTGCGTTTATCGGATATTCGATGGGCACCGCGCCCGTCGTCGGATATCATTACGGCGCAAACAATCGCGAGGAGTTGAAGAGCATTCGTAAAAAGAGCATGGTCATCGTCTGTGTAACTGCAATCGTAATGTTCGTTGTAGCGGAGCTTTTTGCCAAGCCGCTCGCATTGGTTTTTGTTTCTTACGACGAAGAGCTATTGCAACTCACTTTGCGCGCGTTTGCGATTTTCTCTTTCTCGTTTTTATTTTGCGGCGTGGGAATTTTCGGTTCTTCGTTTTTCACCGCACTCAACAACGGATTGGTCTCGGCAATCATCTCGTTTTTGCGAACGGTGGTATTTCAGATTGGAGCCGTTCTGTTGTTGCCGCTTGCGTTCGCTTCGGACGGCATTTGGGCGTCGGTCGTCGTCGGGGAATTTTTGGCTGCGGCGGTAGCCGTCGCGCTATTGATCGCCTGTCGTAAAAAATACGGATATTAAAAGTTTATAAAAACGCGGTTCGAGGAAAAATCGAACCGCGTTTTGTGCGTCAGTTTAATATTTTCGGTAATCGTAGTAATAATCGATTCGTGCGTCGGCGAGCAACGGATAATTTGTCAACGAATCGAACACGACTTCGACATAGTCGGTCGGGTTGTAGTTTTTCTTGCTGGAAATCGTACCTCCGCCCGTGATATTTCCGAATTTTTCTCCCCAACCGCCTTCATAGTTCAAATATTCTTGAAAATCGTTGTAGTGATTATACGTGTAGAACACGTAAAATTCGCCGAGTTCGTATATGCCGTTATGGTTTAGGTCTTCTTTCCCGTAGACGATTCGCGCCGCACCGCGTGTAATTTCGTATCCGTCGTTGTAAAGCTCTGCCTTATAGCTCGGGTCGCAATCGGTACCGGTCGTGCCGATATCCAACTCATAATAATGCAAGTCACCTCCGCAACCGCTGATGTTCGGTAAAATAGGCTCGTACGGGTACTGCGACGTATCACCCGAAAAAGCCGTGTGATTTACCCGTAAGTACTCGCCCCAAATGCTTTTGGTCGGTTTTGCATTTTTGGACGCCGTATAGTTGACCGGCACGTCCCCGAAAGCGTATATATAAGCCGCTACTTCTTCCAAATCGATGTACGCGCCGCCTTTGTATACGCGAAACGCTTCCTGCCCGTACGCATCTACGACCGTATACTCTCTTCCGTCCTCGCTCAACAACATGTCGCTGTTCCGCACGTATTTCCCGTTTACTTTCGGTTGATAAGAGGAAATTGTCGGTGCTTGGTCGGGCGTTTCGAGCGTTCCCGACATAAACCCGTGCAGACTTCGATAATACGCGTCGTCCGCGTCTTTTGCCACTTCGTAACTATCATAGAACTCCTTGGAGGAAACATCTGCGTAGGGATCTTCGCTCCCGTCGGGAAACAGATCTTCCGAGGAGAGCTCGTAATCGATTAACTGCGAATTTTTATCGAATTCGATCACGCCTTTGTAATTCTTGATCGAACCTGAAACCCAAATATAATCCCCGACGCCGATCAAATTCGCGCCTGCACCCGTCAATTGATAGCAATACATGGAACGGCTTTGCGGCTCGTCTACGTCGAAATAGAGGCAAATGCCTTTAGAGGGCGTATATTTGATGTCGATTTCCGTCACCACGCCGCCGAGCTCGTATTCACCGTCTAACGCCTCGCCGTTTTTCAGCGCGTAGGCATCGTTTACGATTTCTTCGTATTCGTTTTCTTCGATTTCGGAGCTACTCGAGCTACTCATCTCGGAGCCAACGTCGGGAGTGGAGGTCGAAGACTCGTTTTCAACGCTGTCAGATGCGCTAATTTCGGACGAGAAAGATTCCGACGAAGAAATACTCGAGGTGGAGCTATCGCTCGAAGTTTCGCCCGTGGAAACGGTTTCGCATGCCGTAATCGCAAAAATAAGAGCGAACGCGCTAAGCATAGTCAATTGTTTTTTAATTTTCATAAATAACCTTCTTCCTTTGTCTATAATAGTATAACAAAAAATGAAGGGGAAGTCAAATGAAAAGAGCCGCTCCGTAAAAGGAGTGGCTCTTAAATTCCGAATTATTCGATTATTCGTTCGTTTCGGTTGTCGTTGCGGTTGAGTAGGTTACTTCAATCGAATTCAAACGAACCTGTGCTTTAAGCTTAGCAATTTCAAATTTATCGACGGAAGCCGTAAACGTCACCGTAACAACTGATCCGTTTAACTCAAAATCATAGTCATCGGATTCGGTGATAGAATCTTTTAATTCTGTTGCATAACTACTGTTATTACAATTGAAAACGATTTGCGTCATTCCTTTGCAGTCAATAATAATTTGGCTTGAGGCATAGCATTTTACAGGATTATAAGCATCGGCAACATCAGTTTTAGAGGCACTCTTGTTGTTTGTAAGGGTTACAGCACCGTAGGTCCACACCTGCGAATTGCTATCTTGAGATTTACGATTCGTTTTGTCAGCGAACGAAAGGGTTACGGTTTCTTCGTCTGCTTTAGGAGCGGCAGAAACTTTCACGCTAAACGTTTTGCTAAACGAAGTTTCGCCAAGCTTAAGCGTAGCGGTAATCGTTACAAACGTCAGTTCTTCGGGCAACGTATAGGTAATCTTACCGTTAGCATTGTCGACAACCGCGCAATCCTTATCGGTAGCATAGCTGATAGCGACGTCCGTGTAGGTCGTGCCTGCGATAGCGACCGTTTCATCGCCAGCCGCCTTGATTTCCGTATTTAACGTTAAACTGAAAGATTCAATAACAAGTTTATAGATAGGGGCAATGGTTTCATTTGCGGTGCATTCTATGACAGTAGCGTTTTTTGCCCGTACGTCGGTATATTTACCGATAACGGTCAAAAGCTTAACGGTGTCACCAACAACGGGTTTCGTTGCCATACTGTCATAACGAGTATTATTTTCGTCATACAAACCATAAACATAGAAGATATTGCCGTTTTCGTCTGCGATATAGCAATTACCGTATGTTGTACTTGCCAATTTTACAATCGTACCACTGATATAATATTTCTCGGTGGTATAGTTATCTTTTGAAAACGTATTAGCCTTTTCGATAGCTTCGGGAATGGTAAGCGTGGTATATTCGGTAGGCGTAACGGGTGTATCCGTATTGTCGCCACTTTCCGATCCGCCTTGGTTGCCACTGTCCGTGGTGCTTTCTGCGTAGAAGTTGCAGTGAATGTTTTCGGAAGCTTTTACGGGACTAACCGATGTATAGGTACCGTAAGTACCGATTGTATAAGCCGTATCGTTTACAGTCGTACGCAATTCGCCCGTTTCGCTGTCAATCGTGTAGACGGTAGAAGCGGTGATTTGATATTTAACGTTTACGTATGTATCGCTTGTAACGATATTGACATACGTTTTTTGCTCCATCGTACAGTAGAGGTAGTAACCGCCTTCGGTTTGTTCCAAATAGAAATCCAAAGCGTCGGCAACGGTATCCGTAGTTGCAAAATAGTAGGTATTTACCATTGCGCCCGTGAGATAATAAGTTTTTCCGGACTGCACCATACCGAATTTATAAGCTGTACCTACTACGGGAGCGGTAACAACGCTGTACGTTTTGGTATCGGTGTTGTCGCCCGTGTTACCTTCGTCGCCGCCGGTCGTATCTCCACCGGTGCTGCCTTCGCCCAAAGTAACTTGGATAGCGGTGATTTTTACTTGACCTTTCTTTTCGTCACCGGTATTGCCTACACCGAATGTAACAGAGCTTGCATTTACGGTATAAACTTCATCGGAAGCGATTTGCGTTTCACCGCAAGTAAGGATACCGGTATTCTTTACGGCATAAGTAATTTTCACGCTACCGATCGAGCCGCTTGCAACGGAAATCGTTAGGGTTGCGGATTCGGTTTGATAAATACGCCAGTCTTCGCCGTTGGTGTAATATTTACCTGTATTCAAGCTATAATCGCCGACAGCCGTACCGCTAACGGTCAACGTAACGCCTTTGTTGGTGATGGTCGTATAGCTTTTCGAGTCTTCCCAATTATTAGCGTCTGCCCAATCTGCAATCGTGAAACCTTTCGTGATGTCGAGGTCGGTGGTTTCGCCGCTGTCGCCGCCGGTAGAACCGCCTTCGCCTTCGGTGTAGCTGTCAAGGCTGCAACCGCTTCCGAATTCGACTGTACCCTTGAAGTTCATGAGCGTACCTGTAACGGTGATGGTGTCGCCGATCTTGATTGCGTCTGCGCCCGTACCTTTTAAACGATAACATTGGATAGATTTGCCTTCAACGTCGATAGTAACGGTTACGTTGCTGTATTCAGAACTGTAAGGGGTGTTCACGTTCGTGATTTTACCTGTAAGCGTGTATTCGCCGAGCGTTTCGCCTGCCGCAAGATTGAATGCCGCGTTGACGATCTCGCTTGCGCTTGCATTTGCCGCAGGAGCAACCGTTTTAGGACCGAGCGTCAAGGTGAACGTTTTCGTGTCGGTCTTCTCGCCGCAAGTAAGGGTAGCCGTAAGGGTAACGGTCGTTTGCGCTTCGGGAATGGTAAGCTTCAACGCACTGCCGTCTACCTTTGCGCATGCTTCATCGGAAGACGTCCAAGCAATTTTTACGTCGGGATAACGTTCGTCGTATGCGGTGAGCTCTACCGTCTGGTCGAGGGTATATTTTGCCTGAACGCTCAAAACTTCTTTAATCGCCGCGAATTTCGTTTCCGCAGAAACGGAATCCGCAGAAATCATTTCCGCAAGACCGCCGACAAAGGACTTTGATGCATAAGAAAGTAAAGAAGAACTAATAGTATTTTTCGTATCATAAGATCCTAAATAGAGAGTTTTTTCGGTATCGGTAGTTGAAGATTGATCATTAGTGGAATGCGCCGCGATAGTCGTCGTAATCGTATTATATTCACTATTCCAAACGAATTTGCTTACAGGATTACCGGAAAATTCGGGGTTATAGGACCAGCTATTCTTTGTCGAGTTCCAAGACTCCACAACGCCGATGTACATTTTCGTATTCGTACCGTCAAAGAAGTACGGATAGAATTCCGTCGTGCTGCCTTCCAAATATTCAACGTATACGTCAACGCCTTCCTTGTAGTTTTCGGTTGTAGCGAAATAATAGGTGTTTGCTTTCGCGCCCGTGAAGTACATATCCGTTTGGTTATTGCCTTGATAAACATAGAGCTTATATGCCGTTCCTGCTACGGGAGCCGCCGTGATAAGCTTCGGCGTGACATCCGACATAGCCAAAACTTTACGCGTGAACGTAAGGACAATCGATTCGCCGGCTTCGTTGGTAACGGTTGCCGTCAAGGTATATGTAAGGTCTTCCTTGAGATCTTTTGCAACGATAACGGGAATGAGTTCGCTTCCGTCCTCGTCGGTGTATACTTCGCCAAACGTTACCCCTGCGGATACGTTAACGGTCCAAGTGATGGGGTAACCCCAAACCTTTGCGTCTACCGTGTAGTCTTCCCGACCTTCTTTGTTCAAATTTTGTTCTTTGCTTTTCAAGAACTCTGCTGCTGTTTGCAAGTTTTCGTCTTCCACTTCAGTGGCTGAAGAGCTACTGTTTCCGTTGCTATTGCTGACGGAGGGAGTACTGTTGGAGGGGGAGCTGTCGTTGTTGTTTTTACAAGCGCCCGCGCAAGCCAAAATCGCGATGGTGGCAAGAATGCCGGTTAAGATTTTTTTCATTGAGTTTCTCCTTTATATAAAATTTTTGTTTTCAATGAATCGTAATTGCGCCAAGGTAGAATACCTTGATTTGATAACCTTCGTAATAATCGACGAAGCCTTTGTTTACGTCGATTGTTTTGCCTAAAAACTCGTCTTCCGTAACAAGGGTTTCGTCCGCATGGCGCAACACAGCCGTACGAACGGTAATGGTTTGACCGTCTTCCGATCTACAAGTGAGCGTGATTGCACCTTTGTTGTTACTGGTTTCATTCTTCGTAGTATATGCGTCTATAACCGTCAAATTCTTCATGGAAATCGACGTATTCATTGCGAGCGCGGCATAGTCGAACTCAACAGGGGTAATAACCGTTTCACCCGTTTGGAAATCCAACGTTTCCATATCCACGGCGACTTTGCCGTTGAACGTGCTTGCCGAAGTTTCTTTGTAGGCAATTTCATTGTCTTCGGAAAGTTTTATAGTGTTGTCAGGATCGTCCGGTTTTATTGCACGATATTTCAAGTCGGACACTTGATAGGTGCCACTTGCTTCATAGTAGGTAACTTTGCCGACCATACGAACGCGATTGCCGGGGGCAAGAATATCGAGAAGTTCTTCCTTATAGTTCAAAAAAGCAGAGATACCATAATATAAACCGGTTTCAGCATCGTAATCTTCGATATAAACGTTCCAACTATTGTACAACGTTACCGTGCCTTCAAAGGTAACTTTTACTTCGAGATATTCTTCGGGATTTGTACGCAATTCTTTAAGCGTGATAGTTTTTGCGTCGCCTTTGTAGAAATCCGGGTCATCGCCCGACCAAAGGTTCAATTTGTTTGTTTTAGCTTGGCTGAACGCGTTCATACAAGCCGTACTGTAACGGCAGGTATTCATTTTGTTACCATACGCAAAACCGTTTTGCAGAATTTCCAAGTTCAAATTGCGGTAGTCTGTGCCACCTTGCGGTTTATACCAAATCCAAACGAGAAATCTGCCGTTTGAGTCGTATTCCCATTCCGTACCGTCCGTTTCCACGATGATAGAGGACGCGCTCTCTAACTTTTCCCTGGTGAAGTTAGAGGCTTTTTTGCCCCAAGGCTCGATTGCACCTGTCGATTCGGGGGTGTTGATGGCGGTGTAACGCGCTTTCAAAGTGCCGTCCGGGGCAATGCTCGTCGGAACGTTGAAATGCGTCGTATCGCCGTCGACGTACAGTTTTACCGTTACTTCCAGTTTTTTCGAGTCGGTCGTCATATCGAGCTTCGTCTGTTCGACGTAGTCGATAAATTCCGTCGAACTGCTCCCAGAGGAACTGTTTTCCGAAGCACTGTTTTCGGCGGAATTGCCGCCGTTAGGCAGGTCGCACCCTGCGAACGCGCCGAGCGAGATCGCAGCGAGCAACAATAAGGATAATATTTTCTTTTTCATAATTTTTCCTTTTCCTAAGGTTATCGATTAAAGGTCGTTGAATTCCAATTCGTCAATGGTGTCGTCAAATGCATTCTTAATAAAGTCAGCCAACGTCATATTGCCAAGATCCGTTTTCGCGAAACAGGTTTGCATCAAAAGCCCGACTTGTACACGAGCTTCCGAAGAACCTGCGAATGCAGGGGAAATGTAGCAAGCATCTTCTTGTGCAAGTGCTTGTATAACAGCCGTTGCAGTCAAGTTTTTGTCACCGTCGGCGGATGCAAGCCAATTCTTGTAGAATTCGTTCTGTTGAACGGATTTAATGACGGGCGCATATCCGTTGTTCTGAGAGAATTCTGCCTGCAATTCAACGCAAGTCGTCAAAAATTTTGCAAACAACCAAGCCGCTGCCTGTTCCTGTTCCGCAGCCGCTTTATCGGTTTTGTTCAATTCCGCTAGTCTTACCTTGTTGAAAAGTACAAGGGAGGGTCCTTGTGAAATTACTTTCGGTTTGTTAACGTCTACTTGAGGGATCGGTGCTACGCCTACTTCAAAAGGATAGACGTCTTGCCCTTCGGAATTTTTAACCTTATCGGGAACTTGATTGGAAGCGCCGCCGGTAGAACCGATACACATAAACATTCTGGTCTTGGATGTATCGATATTGGTGAACAACAAGGACGTATAGGAGTTACCGTTGAGGGCTTTCGTTGTTACGTAACCGGATTGATGCCAGTTGGTAAATCTTTCAACGAATGCGCGAGCTTCCGGGGTGTTGAAAAGGTAGTGGTCGCCCGTTGCGGAGGTGTAAGGGATTCCGGACTGTTCACACATCGTGATGAACCAGTTGGATTCGGAGTCGTAACCGAGAGGGATGCAGTTGCTTTCCTCGCTTCTGATGGTTTGACACAGGGTTTCCATTTCATCCCAGGTGGTGGGAACGGTGTAACCCTTTGCATCGAAATACGTTTTGTTGTAGAACAACACTTCCGAAGATTTTTGGAAAGGAAGGGTGTACATTTTTCCGTCACCGTATACGCGACCTTCTTCCCAGTAGCTTTCTACGAAATCGTCAAGTTGCGCCTGCGTGTAACCCATCGTCTCCGTCGTACCGTCTGCGTGTTCTACAACGGCATCGCTTGCGATATAGCTATCGAGCGTGAGGACCATTTTCGACTTATTGTAAAGGGCAACATGGTCGGAATAGCAATATGCCAAACTAGGGGAGTTTTTACCTGCTAATTCCTTACTGATTTGGCTGCGCAAAGCGTCATAGTCACCGATCATCGTATGCGTGATATGAATGTTAGGATAAAGTCTGTTAAATTCGGGAATATATTCATTCAAAATCGGTTGAAGCGTGTTCGCACCCATTGTGTGGTAGAACGTAATGTCAACGTCACTGCCGTCATAGGCTACGATAGGGGTGATTTCAACTCCGCTATCGGAAGAGCCACCGGAGTTGCCGCCGTTATCGCCGCAAGAGGCGAGCGCGCTGAGAGACATTACTGCCGAAAGAAAGGTACACAGAAATTTTTTGGTGTTTTTCATGTTGATACATCCTTTATATAATATTTTGTTTTTTCGATAAAATTTATAAAATTTATACAAGAGTTAGCCCTTAATACCACTTCTGGAAACGCCTTTCATAATATATTTTCTGAGAAAGACGAATACGAGGAACAACGGGGCGGAAACTATCGCGACAGCCGCCATTTGAACGGGGATGTTTGTTTTTCCCGTATCCACGTCGGTGAAAGAGAGTGCGCGCAACCCGTTGGTAATCAAACGCATTTCTTCTTCGTTTGCAACCAGTCGAGGCCAGATATAGCTGTTCCATGCGCCCATCATCTTCAAAATTGTAATCGAAATTAAGGTGGGCAGGGCAAGGGGAATCATAACTTTCCAGAGATATTTCAAGTCGGTCGTGCCGTCGACTTTTGCCGCCAGATACAGTTCGTTAGGAATCTGTTCGAAATTCTGTTTCAACAGATAGATATAAAACACGCTGACGAGGAAAGGAACGATCAACGCCTTAAAGGTGTTCATCCATTGGAATGTACTGATCGTCTGATAATTGGTGATGGTGAAAAGTTCCCCGGGGATCATCATCGTTGTCAAAAGGAAAGCAAACAGGGCGTTTTTTCCCTTGAATTCCAATCGGGCAAAGGCGAACGCCGACAACACGGTGATGATAAGGGACAGTATGGTCGAGACGATACCGACGTATACCGTATTTAAGAATAATCTGCCTAAGTTGCCTGTGGTGAACGCTTGCGAATAGTTCGACCATAAAATCTCTTTCGGGAAGAACGTGGGTTCGGGCAATGAAAACTCTTGCACGCTCTTTACGGAGGAAATCAACATAAAGTAGAAAGGAAACAAAACGACCAACGCCATAACGCCGAGAAAAGCGTACAAAGCGATTTGCACCAGCACTTTCGTTACTTTTTGTTTTTTTGATACTTTTTGAATATCCTTTTCTTTCATGACGCTTTCGGCGAGTTCGGTTTTTCCCGTGTCTTCGGAAGGGAGGTCCAAATTTTCATTTTCTTGTAATTCTTTCATAAAATACCTCCTTTAACGCGTTTTTTTCTTTTTACTGACACTCAAATTAATCATGGTTACCACGAAGATAATGGCAAACAGAATCAACGCCGCCGCACTGGCTACGCCGTCCTGGTCAAGGGACATGCGATCGTATATGAAACCGACCATCGTATTGAGCGAATGTTCCGAACCTGCAGGTCTCATATTCTCGCCGAAAATGCCGACAATGCTCGAATATTCCTTAAAACCGCCGATAAAACCCGTAATAATAACGTAGGCAAGCATCGGGGCAAGTTGGGGCACGGTAATTTTCGTGAATACGCGCCAACGGGGCGTACTGTCGATTTTTGCGGCTTCGTAATATTGCTTGTCGATACTCTGCAAACCGCCGAGCAAAATTAAGATTTTGAAAGGCAGGGCATTCCAAACGATGTATATGACGAGTACGGTGATGTTTGCGGCATAGCTCGAGCCTGGGTTGACCCAGTTGATAGGTTCTACGCCAAAAATGCCGAGGATGTTATTTATAATGCCATAGGAATCGATATTGCCCGTTATAACAGAGCCGACGATATAAAACATTGCATTGAATACCATACCGATTGCAATCGAGTTGGTAACGTAGGGCAGGAAGAAAATCGTCTGAAAAAATCTCTGCAACGGCTTAATCGAATTTAAGCAAACGGCGATAAGCAGTGCCAAAATCGTCGAGATAGGTACGGTAAGCACGCAGAGCAAAATCGTGTTTTTCAAACAGGTCAAGAAGCCTTTGTAGCGGATAACTTTTTCGTAGTTTTTAAAGCCGAACTCGAACGTTATTTCATCGTTGAGGACACTCATTCCGCCGTAGTCTTCCAAAAAGGAAATACGTACGGTGTTGATGATGGGCCAAACCGTGAAAATCGCCAACAAAACGATGGCAGGAAGGAGGTAAATCCAGCCTTTCCATTTATCGAACTTTATTTTTTGGAGAAATTTACGTCTCTTTGTTCTCCATTCGTCAAGCAAAACGCGCAGACTTTTTTTACTTCCCGCATCTTCGTCGTCTTCGTTGATGTCGGAAATCGCAAGCTCCGCTTCCGTCGTCGTTTCGTTCACGGAAAGCGCGGCTACTGCCGCCTGTTCGGATTCGTCGTCTGCCACAGATTTTACGAATATCTCGTTGATTTTATAACTTAAAAGTTTGCCGCAAACAGGACAAACGTATGCCTTTGTTCCGTCCGTCATTCGCAATTCCGCGCGACACGAAAGACAATGCACGGTTAAGTCTTTCTTTGCGGAAGGATCGTAATCGGAAAGGAGGTTCAAATTTTCGTTTTCGCTCATACGTTACACCTCGAACGAGATTCTTTCTTCCGTTTCCGCGTCAAAGAGAAACACTTTATGCGGTTTCAATGCGAATGCGATGGTTGTCGCCGCCGGGGCAATTTTTACGTCTGCGTCTACGATCGAACGGACAATCGGGTTCAAAGACGCCGAGTGACGGGATACGATGCTCACGTCGCGTCCCATAACTTCTACGTTGGAAAGATTACAAACAAACGCGCCGTCTTCGCAAGGGATAAAGCCTTCCGGACGAATGCCTACGGTTACTGCGCGGTCGTCTACGCCGGGTACGTCGAGCACGGCGTTCTCGCCGAGATAGAGCTTACCGCCCTGCACTTTGCCGCTGAATACGTTGATGGGGGGAGTACCGAGGAATTTCGCAACGAACAAGTTGGTGGGGGTGTCGTAGATTTCCTGCGGTTTGCCGACTTGTTGCACGACGCCGAGCTTCATCACCACGATCATGTCGGAGATGCTCATCGCTTCTTCTTGGTCGTGGGTTACGAATACGGTCGTGATGCCCGTTTCTTTTTGGATTCTTCTGATTTCTTCACGAGTTTGCAATCTCAAACGCGCGTCGAGGTTGGAAAGCGGCTCGTCCAAGAGCAATACGCGCGGCATTTTAACAAGCGCACGCGCGATTGCGACACGCTGTTGCTGTCCGCCGGAAAGCTCGCTCGGCTTTCTGTCCATAAGCTCGTCGATCTGCACGAGCTTCGCGGCTTCTTGCGCGCGTTGCAACATATCGGCTTTGGAAAGCTTATCTGCGCCTCGTAAGTTTTGCAGGGGAAAGAGAATGTTCTGCTTTACCGTCATGTGCGGATACAGAGCGTAGTTCTGGAATACGAGTCCGATGCCTCTGTTTTCGGGAGAAAGCTCGGTGACGTCTTCTTCGCCGAAGAAGATTCTGCCCGAAGTGGGTTGTTGAAGTCCACTGATCATGTACAGGGTCGTACTTTTACCGCATCCGGAAGGACCGAGTAATCCGACGAGTTTCCCGTCGGGGATGGTAAAGGTGAAGTCATTTACCGCAACCACTTCTTCGCCGCCTTTTTTGTTGCGACTCGGAAAGATTTTGGTCAAATTTTGCAATTCTACTTTCATATAACCTCCAAAGAAAGTTCATACGTATTTATAAATCGAGCATTGAAAACTCGAGTTTTAGGCTTCTGTATTTTGTGCTTCGAGCGCTGCCTGCTCTTGTTGCCAGGCAATCAAATCCTCTTGCGAGTCGAAAATTTGCTGACTTGCGAAATCCACGACCGCTGTATCCGAGAGCAGGTCGTGTATGCAGGAGTTTGTGGGCGTTTTGATCATAACGAAAATCTGCAAAAGGAAAATTCCCAAAATCGTAATGATTCCCACATATCCGAGGGCGCCGAACAAAATCATCCATACGAATAACAACGGTGCCATTGTTTCCATAGTATATAAACCGAGCATCGAGCGCACGAAAAGCACGGGGGGAGACGTTTTTACGCCGTTGGTGCGAATTACGGCAAGTCCAAAACATTTTTTGCCGAGTGTTTGTCCGTTCTTGCAAAACAAGGGGAGTAGGAAATACCAAAGGAAGTGACTACAAAAGACACCGAGAGAAACGATTGCGAAAGACAGGGTGAACATCTTGCTTTGCAACGCCTGCATTTCGGGATCGGAAGCAATCTCTTTACTGACTTCTTCGTAAACGGCTTTTTCTTCTTCTGAAAGTTGCTCGTAGACTTCGGTCGTAATATAATTGGTTTTTTCTTCTTCCGAAAGCGCATTGTAAACGTCTGCCGAAACGGGTATCTGTAAATTATATTGTATATAGTAATCGCGTTGAAGGCTTTGCATCTTCTCAGCCTGCGAGGTATAACCGAATAAGATAGAAAACACTCCGGCAAACGCAACGGCAAGCATCACCGCAACGAGCATATCGAATATATAGGCGGAAACGCGTTTCCAAAAATTGGCTTTTTGTAAGCTGAATGACATAGACCTTCCTTTGTTTGCGATGAGTACAGCGTCGTCAGCGCACGATAACAAGCAGATCCGCAATCGTGCGATCGCGCTCCGACGATATCCCGACGTTATATTTTATGCCGAAAAACGGTAGGCATAACTCACCACAATAAATTCGTACAGTTATATGATAGCACGAATTTCGACAAAAAGCAAACTTTTTACCGAAGAATTTTGGAAATTTTTAAAAAAAAAGAAAATTGTGTGAGAGTTTTGTGAGGTACGAGGATAGTATTTGCGTTAAAATAAAAGAAAACAGACGAAAAATATTCCAATTTTTTCTTGACAGATTGAAAAAAAGCATATATAATTAACTAAAGTAAAAAATTAAGAAGGAAAAAATCAAAATGGACGTAACAAACATTTTATCGAAATGCGACCATACTTTATTGGCGCAAACTTCCACTTGGTCGCAGATCCAAAAAATCTGTGACGACGGCATGCGTTTTCATACGGCTTCCGTATGCATTCCGCCCAGCTTTGTAAAAAGTGCGAAAGAATACGTCGGAAATCGATTACCGATTTGTACGGTGATCGGGTTTCCCAACGGGTATAATACGACGGCGGTCAAAGTATTCGAAACGAAAGACGCAATCGAGAACGGCGCGGACGAAATCGATATGGTGATCAATATCGGAATGCTCAAAGACGGCGATGAGGATGCGCTTCGCGAAGAAATCAAGCAAATCAAGGCGGCTTGCGGAACGAAAATTCTCAAAGTGATTATCGAAACATGTTTACTCACGGACGAGGAAAAAGTGCGCATGTGTAAAATCGTGACCGAAGCAGGTGCGGACTATATTAAGACATCGACGGGTTTTTCGACAGCCGGCGCAACGTTGCCTGACGTACGTCTGATGCGAGAGAATGTCGGTAAAAACGTGAAAGTAAAAGCTGCCGGAGGTATATCCGGGTTGGAAGACGCACAAAACTTTTTGGACGCCGGAGCAGACCGACTGGGTACGAGCCGCGTGGTAAAAGCGGTACAAGGCATCGACGGAAAAGGTTATTAAAAAAAAATTATATTATAATATAGACAACAGGAGAATCATTATGGCAATACCTACCCCTCACATTTCGGCAAAATTAGGCGATTTCGCAAAGACGGTTTTAATGCCGGGCGATCCTTTGCGCGCGGAATTTATCGCGAAAACATTTTTAGAAAACGCAGTGCTGGTCAACGACGTGCGCGGCGTACACGGCTATACGGGTTATTATAAAGGAAAACGCGTATCGGTTATGGCGTCCGGTATGGGACAACCTTCAATCGGTATTTATTCGTATGAATTGTTTAACTTCTACGATGTGCAGTCTATTATCCGTATCGGATCTTGCGGTTCGTTTTCCCCCGAACTCCACGCGCGCGATATCATCGTCGCTATGGGGGCTTGTACGAACGGGAATTACGCGTTGCAGTATAATTTGCCCGGAACGTTCTGTCCGATCGCGGACTTCGATTTGGTGCGGAGAGCTACGGAAGAATGTGAAAAGCTCGGCGTGAACTATCGCGTCGGCAACATTTTGTCGTCGGATATGTTCTACGACGATGCCAATTCCGGTATGCAATGGGCAAAAATGGGCGTACTCGGTGTAGAAATGGAGTCCGCAGCACTCTACTGCAATGCGGCAAGAGCCAGTAAAAAAGCGTTGTGTATTTGCACGATTAGCGATTCTTTTGTATATCCCGAAGAAAACACGACGGCGGAAGAACGTCAAACTTCTTTTACTAAAATGATAGAAATCGCCTTGAATTTGGCGGAATAAAGGAGTAACATGGCAAAACGTGCGTTTATTATTGTTTTGGACAGTATGGGCATTGGAGAAATGCCCGATGCGGCGAATTGGGGCGACGAGGGAAGCAATACCCTGCGTTCGATTCGTTCGCATGAGGCTTTCGATTGTCCGAACCTGGAAAAATTAGGACTTTTTAATATTGACGGAATCGATGAAAAATACCGTTCATCGCGTACATGCTATGCCCGTATGACGGAAAGTTCGAAAGGCAAAGACACTACGATAGGGCATTGGGAAATCGCGGGAATTTACTCTCCGAAGCCCCTGCCCACCTATCCCGACGGCTTTCCCGAAGACGTATTGAAAGCGTTCGAAAAAGCGACCGGCCGAGGCGTTTTGTGCAATCGTCCGTATTCGGGGACGGAAGTCATCAAAGATTTCGGCGAAGAGCATTTGAAGACGGGCAAACTGATCGTTTACACTTCAGCGGACAGCGTATTTCAAATCGCCGCGCACGAAGATTTGGTGCCCGTGCAGGAACTTTATCGCTATTGCGAGCAAGCAAGGGCATTATTGCAAGGCGAACACGGCGTCGGCAGAGTCATTGCGCGTCCGTTTACGGGTTCGTATCCTTTCCAAAGAACGCCGCATCGGCACGATTATTCTTTGATGCCACCGGCACCGACTATGGCGGATATTTTGAAGGAAAAGGGGTTTGACGTGATTTCCGTGGGAAAAATCTTCGATATCTTCGCAAGCAGAGGCTTTACGGAAAGTCATCCCACAGTCAACAACGAGGACGGAATGGATAAAACACTGGAAATCGTAAAACGCGATTTCAACGGTCTGTGTTTCATCAATCTTGTGGATTTCGATATGGTTTACGGACATCGGAATGACGTAGAAGGGTATGCGCGCGCCATGACGGCGTTCGACAAACGCCTCGGCGAGTTGTTGCCGTTGCTCCGTGAAGAGGATTTGCTGATTATCACGGCAGACCACGGTTGCGATCCTGCAACGCCGTCTACCGATCACTCGCGCGAATATACGCCGATGCTCGCATACGGAGATAAAATCAAAAAAGGCGTCGATTTGGGTACGAGAGAGAGCTTTGCCGACATCGGCTCGACGGTGTTGGAATGGTTCGGCGTGTCTTCGGGCGGGATTTACGGCAAGAGTTTCTTGAAGGAGATTTGCGATGACTGATTCGGAATTGATGCAACGTGCCGTAGAAGCTCGCAAAAATTCCTACGCGCCGTATTCCGACTTTCATGTAGGAGCGGCTTTATTGGCAAAAAGCGGTAAAGTATATACGGGCTGTAACATAGAAAATGCGGCGTATTCACCCACGAATTGCGCGGAGCGAACGGCTGTGTTTAAGGCGGTTAGCGAAGGAGAACGCGAATTTACCGCCATCGCGATCGTCGGCGGTAAAGGCGGAGAATTGGCAGAACTTTGCGCGCCTTGCGGCGTTTGTCGACAGGTTTTGGCAGAATTTTGCGATGAGAATATGCGCTTCGTGTTGGGAAATCCCGAACGCATCGCGGTGTATACGTTTGAGGAATTGTTGCCGCTTTCATTCGGGAAAAACGATTTAGAGAAAAAGGAACGATGAATTATGAGAATGTATGATATCATTCAAAAGAAAAGAGACGGAGCGACGCTCGGCGACGCGGAAATTAAATGGGTAATCGAGAATTATGTAAACGGTACGATTCCCGATTATCAAGTGTCCGCGTTTTGCATGGCAATCTATTTTCAAGGTATGACGTTGGACGAAACGCTTGCCTTGACGCTCGCCGTGCGAGATTCGGGGGAGCGTTTGGATTTCTCCGATATACATGGTTTGCGCGTGGATAAGCATTCCACGGGCGGCGTCGGCGATAAAACAAGTTTGGTGGTTGCTCCCGTTGTGGCGAGTTTGGGAGTTAAGGTCGCAAAAATGAGCGGCAGAGGCTTAGGACATACGGGCGGCACGATTGATAAATTGGAGGCAATTCCCGGTTTTTGTACCGATTTGCCCGTAGAGAGATTTAAGGCGATTGTCAACGAAATCGGTATCGCAATCGTCGGGCAGAACGCCGCGCTCGCGCCGGCGGATAAATTGTTGTACGCACTCCGCGACGTTACGGCGACGGTAGACAGTTTGCCGCTTATCGTGTCGAGTATCATGGGCAAAAAATTAGCGGCGGATGATGATTGCATCGTTTTGGACGTAAAAACGGGCAGCGGTTCGTTTATGAAAACGCCCGAGGATAGCAGAAAGCTTGCCGAATGGATGGTTGAGATCGGTAAGCGCGCAGGAAAACGTATGCGCGCGTTGATTACCGATATGGATAGACCGTTGGGATACGCCATCGGCAATTCGTTGGAAGTCGTTGAGGCGATTCACACGCTCCAAGGGAACGGACCTGCCGATTTGACGGAATTGTGCGTCGCGCTCTCCGCGCATATTTTGAATTTGGCGGAGAAGGGCGATTGCGCGCAATGCGAGGCGATGGCGAAAGACGCAATTTCGAGCGGAAAAGCATTGCAGACATTTGCCGCAATGGTAAAGGCGCAGGGTGGGGACGAATCATGGATTTTGAATCCCGAAAAATTTCCGCAGGCGAAATATTCGCATGTCGTTACGGCGGAGCAAAGCGGTTACATCGTCGGCGTAGATACGGAAAGCTACGGTGTGGCAAGTTTGTTGCTCGGCGCAGGGCGGAACACGAAAGAGGACGTCATCGATATGTCGGCAGGGATTTATTTGCAGGCGAAAACGGGGGACTTTGTGAATGCAGGCGAACCGATTGCGACGTTGTATTCGAGTAAGAATGACTTCGCCGCGGCGGAAGCGCGTCTTTTATCGGCGACCACGATTTCCGAAAAAGCACCTGTCAATCAGCCGCTGATTTTAGATATCGTCGAATAAGAGTAAGAGTTTTCATTCGGCATAATAAATATTTATGCAGGTACGGAATTCGTGCCTGTTTTTTTGCGCATAAAAAGTTCTAATCGGAAGACAAGGAGCATATATTATAGTACATGTTAGATTTTTTGCCGAACAATATAAAGACTGCTTTGCAATACGTAAATCAAAGACGAGTATACGAAATCCGTTTGCGCGTTAATCAGCCGGTATTCGTTAATTACGCAGGCGATTATCGCTATCTCGGGAGCGGCGGTTTAACCGATCGAGAAACGTCTGCAATTTACCCTACTGCCGAAGAGGTCGAGGAATGCGTTTTTCAGGCAGGGAAGTATTCCATATATGCCGTGGAGGAGCAAATAAAAAAAGGGTTCATTACGGCGGAAGGCGGAGAACGTATCGGGTTGGCCGGGGAGTACGTTTTCGAGCGCGGACAAGCACTCTCCTTGCGTAATTTCTCTTCTTTATGCATTCGTTTGCCACACGAAGTACTTGGTTGCGCAGATATAGTTTACAAGTATTGTATGTCAGACATAACACGGAGTGTATTGTTAATGTCGCCGCCCGGATTAGGAAAAACAACTATTTTGCGTGACATAACAAAGAACGTTAGTCTGCAAACTAAAAAAAACGTCTTGGTCTGCGATGAACGCGGTGAACTTGCAGTCGGAAATATCGGTATGAGTTGTGACATATTGAAGTTTTGTGACAAGACGACGGCTTTTGATTCGGGAATACGCGCTTTGCGTCCGGATATAATTGTTACGGACGAGCTGTCGGAAGCGGATTGTTCGGCGGTTCGTCGGGCGATCGCTTCGGGAATTAAAGTGATAGCTTCGGCGCATATTGCCGATCGCATGTATTTGCGTGCACCGTTTTTTCCATTGTTCGAACGATATGCGGTATTGGATGCAACGCGCATCGGTAAAATTCATGCAATTTATGACGAGGAGGGACGGGAAATGTATCGTGGTTAAATTTTTATTGGGAATCGCAGTCGTGGTATTTACGAGTCTATGCGGTTATTTTTTAGCGCAGAAATATCGGCGGAAACAGCTGTTTTTTCGGCAACTATATGTTTTCAATGAGCGTTTTTTGAGTGAGATTTCCTATTATCGGCGTCCGTTACTCGATTTTGCGACGAAATATCGTTATAAAGAGGAGTTCGGGGAACTGTTGCGTATATTTTTTTACGGGTTGGAGAAAAAAAATTATTCTTTAAAAAGCGCATTGGACAAACCGGAATATGCATTTTTAGACGTAGAAGAAAAAACGCTCCTTGACGATTATTTCTCTATGCTCGGGAAAGGGGATTGCGTATCACAAAAATGTTACTTTTCATCCATGTGCGATTTGTTAAAGAAAAAGCAGCAAGGAACAGAAGAAACTTGTAAAAAATATGCAAATTTATATGTTAAAATCGGCTTCTTATTGGGATTATTGATATTGATTCTTATTTTATGACGGTGTGTTATGGATATTACGATTTTATTCAAAATGGCGGCGATTGGCATTATCGTCACGGTGATCTGCCAAATATTGAAAAAATCCGACCGCGACGATATTGCTACGTTGGTTAGTATTGTCGGTTTGGTTATCGTGTTGGCGGTGGTTGTCAATATGATCGGAGATCTGTTCAAAGACATCCAAAATATATTCGGCTTGACGTGAGGATGGTATGGATATAATTAAAATTTTAGGAGTAGCGTTCGTGACGGCGATCGTATCGGCTTTACTACGAGGAACGAAACCGGAACTTTCGTTTGCCGTGACCATTACCGGCATTATTGTTATCTTGCTTTTCTTGTCGGAAAGAATTCAAACAACATTGACCGCATTTGCCGCACTCGCAGAGATCGCAGGCGTGGAGAACGGTTTGCTAAAACTTTTGCTGAAAATCGTGGGAGTCGGGTATATTACGGAATTCGGAGCGGGCATCTTGAACGATTTCGGTAGTACATCCGTGGCGGATAAAGTGATTTTAGGCGGAAAACTGACGATAGTCGCTTTATCGTTGCCCATCGTAGAAAACGTATTGCAATTGACGCAAAGGTTGGTTCAATTACTATGAACCGGCGTGTAAAATATCTTTCTTTGATTCTGTTTGTTTTCTTGTTTTTTACTTGTCCGATTTCCGACGTTCGGGCAGCCGCTGATACGATAACGCAGGACGAGCTTGATAGATTCGTTGAGGAGCAAATCGATGCATTGGAGCTGGAAGCGTTGCAGAAGTATATCGATTCCCTCGGCGATTTTTCTTCGGGGAACATAAAAGAACGTTTGCTTGCCTATATGCGTGGCGATGGTGTAGATGTCCAAGAGTTCGGAGAAACGCTTTTGAATATTTTACTTTCGAAGCTGGTAAGTCTTGCGCCGTCTTTTGCCTGTATAATCGCGCTTGCGTTACTTTCAGGACTAATTTCTATGCTTGGTAGTCCGACAAATGGAATTACGACATCGAATACAATATTTATGATTGCGTATGCGTCTGCCTTGATTCCGCTTTTAAGCGTTATATTGGAGTGTTTTACACAGACATTCAAAACTATGCGTGAAATAAAGACGCAAATGGAATTGATTTATCCGATTATGCTTACGCTGATGGCGGCGAGTGGAGGAACGCTTTCCGCATCGATCTGCAAACCTGCCGTTACATTCTTTTCGAACTCTATCATGTCTGTTGTTACGTCTGTCATACTTCCTTTAACGCTATTGATCGTCGTGCTCTCCGTTGCGAGCAAATTGAATCGAGAGCTGAAAATCGATAGATTCGGCGCATTTTTCAAAAGTATCAATAAATGGCTGTTGGGCATCTGCGTATCGGTATTCGGATTGTTCTTCACTCTACAAGGATTTACTTCAAGTTCGTACGACGGTATCGTAAAACGTGTTGCGAAATACGCCGTAGGGAACGGCGTGCCGATCATCGGTGGTTTTTTATCGGGCGGATTCGATTTGGCTGTCGCCGGTAGCGTATTGATTAAAAATTCGATAGGGGGAATCGGGGTTTTTATTTTGGTTGCTGTGTTGTTCGAACCGATTGTTTTGTTGTTCGCGACGACGCTTTTGCTCCGATTCTCGTGCGCCGTTACGCAATTGTTCGGCGACGGTCGCATTTCCGATATTTTAGGAGAAACGGCAGACAATTTACGTTACTGCACGGCAGGCATATTATTTACCGCGTTTCTGTATTTTTTAACAATCGCGATAATGATCGCGTCCTCGGAGGCGTTGTTTTGAAGGAATATCTTTTAAGCGTTATCGGCATCGTTTTGTTTTCTACCGTTTTGTTGGCAATCGTTCCGGAAGGAAAGACTTCGTCCGCGATCAAAGGCGTTACAAAGACAGCGTGTTTGCTTTCGATTGTCGCACCAGTCATTCAATATTTTTGCGTCTTTACGTCTGGATCGAAAAACGTCGAAGCGACAAAAATCTTTTTTGAAGAAACTGTCATAGTTGAAGATGAAACGTTCATACAGTATTACAGTGAAATGCGAATCCGCATCGCCGAAAATGCTTTGCAAAAGGAATTAAGGGAACTTTATCAAATCGATGCGGAAGTAAAAATTTCTTGGCAATGGCAGGAAGAGGAAGCGTTTTATACGGACAGAGCCGTTAAAATTCTTTCGATTACTCTGCAACCTGAGAACGTTATAGAGGAGGGAACTCTGAAAGTCGTGTGTGAATATTTGAAAAATAAGTATTGTAGTGAGGTGCTTATTGAATAAACGAATAAGCCGCTTTGCGGAGCAATTTAAGGGAAAAACAAAAGACGTTTTGATTTTGGCGGCGGTCGGACTGATACTCACGATAGCGATTTGGAGAGTATTTCTTCCCGACGATACAGCTTCCGTCGGCACATACGTCATGAATAGTGACGAAGAGAGGTTGAGCTATCTTTTAAGTCAAATGAACGGAGTCGGGGAAGCAGAAGTAATGATCTGCGAAACGGAAACGGGCGCGAAAAACGTTTTTGTTTTATGCGAAGGTGCGAACGATTTCGAAGTGGTCATAAATATTCGAGAAGCCGTTTCTGCGGCGATCGGAGCAGAAGCTCGGAATGTGAAAATTTATTTAAAGAAATAAGGAGAATTTTATATGTCAAACAAGAAAAAAATCATCGTAATGTCCTCATTGGTTGTATTATTGGCGGCAACGGCAATTTTTAATTTCGTTTTTGCAAACAAAAGCGTGCAGACCTCTTCGGGAGGCGGCGTAACGACGGCTAACTATTTTACCACTTATCGAGCGGAGCGCACGACGACTCGGAACGAGGAACTGGTACAATTGGATAGCGTTATCGCTTTGTACGACGAAGAGGATACGAAGTATATCGAAGCCACGGAAATGAAACTCGAAATCGTTGCGGCAATGGAAAAAGAACTCATTTTGGAAAATTTGGTAAAATCGCTCGGTTTCTCGGACGCGGTGGTATCCGTTTCCGCCGATTCGGATAACATTAACGTCTTTATAAATTCTGCAGAATTGAATTACGACACGGCGTTATCCATTTACAGTATGCTGAAAAAAGAGACGGGGATAGTCGCTTCCAACATCATTATTATGCCCGTTTACGCGGAAAGCTAAAAAAATCCGAGAAAATCTCCTGAAAACAGTAGAAAAATTCAAAAAGATATGTTATAATAGACGGGAAGAACGAAAAGGAGATCTTTTTGAATGTCCAATTTCAGATTAACATCAGATACTAAGCAAAACGGAAAAACCATTTACAACGCAGGGATCATCGAAGATATCGTGGTTTTGGCGGTTGCCGAAGTGGAAGGAACGCTTCCTTCGCAGAGCAAGCGAAACGGTATTTCGTTGTATCTTGAAAAAGACGGTGTTTATGCCGACGTTTCCGTTGTGGTGAAATACGGTTATAACATTCCGGAACTGGCTTATCGAATCCAACAATCGGTAAAACAAAGCGTGGAGAATATGACGCGTTTCAGAGTTGCGGAAGTTGACGTGCATATTCAAGACGTCGTATTCGAATCCGCTTTCCCCACAGAAAAGGAAGAGGAATCGATTGAAGAAAACAACGAGGAATAACGAATCGTAATGACGAACGCCCTTCTCCGACGGGAAGGGTATTCGTCGTTTTATACAGAAGAGATTTACGGAGAGTATTATGAGAAACGCAGCAAGAGAAGCAGCCCTGAATATTATTTTTGCGCAACAGTTCAACACGGACTGTTTGGAGAAATTGAAGAAGAAGATTTATAAACAATTTGCCTTGGAGAAAGATGACGATTTGTTGTTCGCGGCGGATTTGGTAGCGACAGTCGAGGAGCATCGCGCCGAGCTGATCCATGGTATCGAAGAGGCGAGCCATCACTATCTCGAGAATCGAATCAATCCCATGGACAAGACCATTTTGTTGATTGCGATGGCTGAGATTAAATATTTCGATGAGATACCTCCCGTCGTGTCCGTTTCGGAAGCGACAGGTTTGGCGCGTAAGTATTCCACGGATACAAGTGCGGATTTCGTCAACGGCGTGCTTTCGGGCGTTATTAATAAATAAGCGGCACATTATGAAAATTATAGACGGAAAGGCAATCGCTCAAGAAGTTCGTGCGGAATTGAAACAAAAAATAGAACGATTCGAAATCGTTCCCGGATTGGCGGTCGTTATCATCGGAGAGGATCCGGCATCTCAAATTTACGTTCGCAATAAAGTCAAAGCTTGCGAAGAGTTGGGCATTCGCTCGTATGTGTACGCCTTGCCGGAAACGACGACGCAAGAACAAGCGGAAACTTTGTTAGACGCTCTCGCGGAAGATCGAAACGTGCACGGCATTTTATTGCAAATGCCATTGCCGAAACATTTAAATGCGGCGTCGGCAACGGCACATATTCCGTTCGAGAAAGACGTGGACGGATTTTCCGTCCAAAACCTCGGCTTATTAATGCTACACAAAGAACATATTGCGGCGTGCACGCCGAGCGGTATCATGAAACTGTTGGAAAAAGAAGGCATCGACGTCGCGGGAAAACACGCTGTCGTACTTGGTAGGAGTGATACGGTCGGGAAGCCGATGTCGATGCTTTTGTTGAACGCAAACGCAACGGTGACGATTTGTCACAGTAAAACGGAAAATTTGGAAGTGATTTGTCAAACGGCGGATATTTTGGTTTCCGCAGTGGGAAAAGCAAAATTCGTTACAGCGAACATGGTAAAAACCGGAGCCGTCGTTATCGACGTGGGAATGAATCGCGATGAAAACGGTAAACTTTGCGGCGACGTGGATTTTGAAAACGTCAAGGACAAAACGACATATATTACGCCCGTCCCGGGCGGCGTAGGTCCTATGACTATCGCGATGTTGATGTATAACACATGTCTCGCCGCGTTTAAGGAGTAAAAATTTTGAAAGAATTTGACTTGCGTTATCGGAAGTATTTGTCCGAATTTGAAACGTATACGGCACAATATTTACAAGGCATGCATACAAAACCCGTCGTTTTGGGGGCAAGCATGCAATATAGCCTTTTGAACGGAGGCAAACGAATTCGTCCCGTACTATTGCTGGCTTGCGCCGATTTGCTCGGCGTACCGAGTGACGAGGCTTTGCCTTTTGCTTTGGCGTTGGAGATGATACACACATATTCCTTGATACACGACGATTTACCGGCGATGGACAACGACGATTTTCGTCGCGGCAAACCTTCGTGTCATAAAGCGTTCGGGGAAGCCAATGCGATTTTAGCCGGTGACGGATTGTTGAACGAAGCTTATGCGATATGCTTGAACGAAAGCTTGAAAGGGGAGCGTTTCGCACTGGCAGGGAAATTTTTGAACGACTGTGCCGGAATTTACGGAATGATAGCAGGACAAGCGGAAGATTTGCGACTTTCGGGATCGGAGCAAGAGATATCCGAAGACGATTTATTATATATTCATGAACAAAAAACGGGAAAGTTATTGCTCGCGCCGATATCGATTTCCGCAATCTTGAGTGGCAATAAGTGTTATATGGAATTGGAACGTTTTGGAATATTGTTGGGCAAACTGTTTCAAATGACGGACGATATTTTAGACGTTACGGGAGATTTTGAACAACTCGGCAAAACTACAGGTAAAGACGAGAAAGAAAACAAATTGACTTACGTTCGCGTATTTGGTTTAGAGGGAGCAAAAATGCGCGCGGAGGAATGCGCGAAAGATTGTTTTGCCGTCTTGGAGGGCATTGAGGGCGACGTTTCGTTTTTACACGGATTGACAGAGTACGTTCTGACCAGAAAAAAATAAAAATACGAGAGAAAACTTTATGTTGGATAAATGGACACCTGAACAAATAAAAACATGTACGCAAAGCGAGTTGAACGTGCTCTGCGATGAATTACGTTTAGTGATTTACGATACGGTCACGCGATGCGGCGGACATCTCGCCTCCAATTTGGGAGCGGTTGAATCCATCGTCGCGCTTTTATATACGTTCGATTTCCCAAACGATAAAATCGTTTTTGACGTCGGGCATCAATGTTATTCGTACAAGTTGTTGACGGGGCGATACGAAAAATTTTCCACTTTGCGTACCTTCGGTGGGGTTTCCGGTTTTCCGAAGCGCACGGAAAGCGTATACGACTGCTACGACACGGGACATGCCGGTACGTCTGTTTCCGCGGCAATCGGGTTGGCGAAAGCGAGCGATTTGCTCAAAGATCGTCGCTCCGTCATCGCGTATATCGGCGACGGATCATTCAATAACGGTTTGGTGTACGAAGCTCTGAACAGCTTAAAGATTTTAGATACAAAAATTTTAATTGTGTTAAACGATAACGGGATGTCTATTTCGCCTACGGTCGGCGGTATGTACGACATTTTAGAGCAGATAAAACGCGGAGACGTCGCCGAAAATATACGTCTTTTGGAAAGTTTCGGTTTAACGTATATCGGCGTAAAGAACGGAAACGACTTGGACGAAATGCTCGATGCCGTGGCGGAAGCAAAAGGACGACTCGAACACGGTTCGGTTCTGTTGCATATCGTCACTAAAAAAGGCAAGGGGTATGAGTTCAGCGAAGAACATCCTACGGACACGCACGGCGTTCCGCCGGTCGGCTCGCCGAAAGAGAAAGAATATTCCGAAGTACTTGGTGAGACACTTTGCTCACTGGCGAAACGGGATGATCGCATTACGGTTGTATCAGCCGCAATGAAAGAAAGTTTGGGACTGAAAAACTTTTTCGAGCAATTCGGAGAAAGGGCATTCGATGTGGGAATTTGCGAGGAAAACGCTTCCGTGCTGTGCGCCGCTATGGCGGCAGGCGGTTTGAAACCCTATTACGCGATCTATTCGACGTTTTTGCAGAGATCGTTCGATGAAATCATTCACGATATATGCGCGCAAGATATGCCCGTAACTTTTTGTATCGATCGAGCCGGAATTTCCGGTTCGGACGGAGAAACGCATCAAGGGGTTTTCGATTTATCCTATTTATCGATGATTCCCGGTTTGGCAATCGCCGCACCCAAGGATACGGAGGAACTGAAAGCACTTTTGGAATTTAGCCAAACCTATTCGCATCCGCTCGCCATTCGTTATCCGAGAGCCGGGAAAGTGGTATTTGGCACGCGTCCGCAAAAAATCGAGTTGGGAAAATGGGAATATTTGCATAGAGACAATGGGAAACTGACGGTGCTCGCCGTAGGAGAACGGTGTTTGATCATGGCTATGCGTATTTTGAAACATCTTGAGCTGCAAGGTATAACGTTTGACGTCGTGAATGCTCGATTCGTAAAACCGTTGGATACAGAGTTGTTGCAATCGTTGCAAAGCGAGATTATCGTAACGATAGAAGACAATATGCAAATCGGTGGATTCGGTGCCATGGTCAATAACGAGTTGATTGCATTGCAAAAGAAATGCAGCATTAAGAATTTTGCTTATAAAGACGCGTTTATTCCGCAAGGTAGCGTGTCACAGTTGCAGGCATTGTACGGCGTAAACGAAGAAGAAATCGAAGCGTATATTCGGGAAGCGTTGCAATGAGGGCGGATAAATATTTTTCGGAAAAATTCGGTTCTCGAACGAAAGCCGCCGAGGCAATTGAAAAGGGTTTGGTGCTTATCAACGGAAAAACCATTAAGAGCAAAACGGAAATCAAAGATTCGGATTCCATCGCTTTTATCGAAGCAAACGAGAATTTCGTTTCAAACGGCGGCTATAAGCTCAAGCGCGCGATTCAAGAATTTCCCTTCGATTGTAACGGGAAAGTATTTGCGGATATCGGAGCGAGTACGGGCGGATTCACAGATTGCCTGTTGCAACACGGCGCGAGGCGCGTGTATGCCGTAGACGTCGGAGAGAGTTTGTTGCATGAAAAGTTACGCAATCGAGAGGAAATCGTTTTAATGGAGAATACCAATGCGCGTTATTTGACGCGCGACGACTTTCCCGAGCCGCTCGACGGCGTGGTGACGGATGTAAGTTTTATTTCTCTACGTTTGATTTTCCCTGTTATTCGGCAAATTTTATCGGAGACGGGCGAAGCGGTTGTTTTGATCAAACCGCAATTTGAATGCGACAACAAGCATATCGGAAAAAGCGGCATCGTGTCGCCCTCGGCGCATGCGGAAATCGTAGCGCGCGTTATCAAGGAGTTGATTTCCTGCGACCTGTATCCGCACGGAATTGTAAACGCGCCCGTTCGGAAAGGGAAAAATATAGAATACGTTGTATATATCAAACGACAGAAACGGGGGGCACTCGATGTTGCAACCGTATCGAAGACGGTGAAAGAATTGATAAAACGCAACGCAAACGGAAAATTACAATAAACGTAAGGAAGAAAGAAAAACGATGAAAATCGGAGTTTTGGGCAAAATTTCAAAAATAAAGACGCAAAAAACCATTTCTTTATTGACAGCGTTTTTACAAAAAAGCGGACATGAAACGATCGTATTTGCAACCCCGTCCGAAATCGATAACGTCGACGCGGTGATCGTATTGGGTGGTGACGGAGCAATGCTGCATGCGGCTGTGCCTGCGGCAAAAAAGCATATTAAGATCATCGGCATAAATTACGGTCATCTCGGTTTTTTAACGGAGTATGAAAAAGATGAATGGGAATGCGTGCAGGAGCTTCTGAAAAAATTAGAAGAAGGAACCTGTAACGTCGTTCGCCGCAGTATATTGCAGTTGGAAATCGGCGAAAAGGTCTTTTATGCGTTAAACGAGTTTGCCGTGCAACGCGACTACGGAATCTTTTCCGCAGGTTCTACGCAGATTTTGAAGTTGGAAGTGGAAGTTAAAGATGGTCGGGATTGCATAGCCGGCGACGGAGTATTATTTTGTACGCCAACAGGCTCTACGGCGTATTCACTTTCGGCAGGCGGCGCGATTCTAACGCCAGAAGTTCCCGTTGTGATGATGACGCCCATTTGCGCTTTTTCCATGCGTGCTCGCCCGATTGTATTTTCGGATACCGAAGAGTTTTCGGTGCGATGTTTGAAAGGGAAATCCATCATCTTATCGGACGGGAAAATGGTAGCTACGCTCGACGAAAATGCGTCGATGCGCATTAAAAAAGCTCCGTTTACGGCAGATTTTCCCGTAAAGGAACGCTCGGACTTTTTCGCTCGAGTTCGGAATAAATTAAACGGTTAAAAAACGGAAGAGGTTAAAAATATGTTAAAATCGGCGCGTCATAAAAAAATTCTGGAAATTATTTCCGAAAAGGAAATCGAAACACAGGAGGAGCTTTGCGAAGAACTCACTCGCTTAAATTACGTCGTTACGCAGGCGACGATTTCGAGAGATATTCGCGATTTGCGTTTATTCAAAGTAGAAGGAGTCGAAAAAAAATATCGATATGCTTGCATTCGCGATCGCGACAGCGATATTTCTCCGAAAATGAAAAATCTTTTTCGGGAATGTTTAGTTTCAGTGCGTGCCGCGCAGAATTTGGTAGTCATTAAGACGCTCGCAGGGAACGGATCGAACGCCGGGGCTGTGGTCGACAGGCTCAATCACGATATGATCGTCGGCTCCGTAGCCGGAGACGATACGTTGCTCGTCGTGTGCGAAGATAACGAGGGCGCGAAACTGTTTGTCGAAAAAATCAATGAATTCATTCAATAAGACGGAAAATTGCCATGTTAACGAAGCTTACCATAAAAAACGTCGCGCTGATTGAAAGCGCGGAAATAGAATTTGACGCCGGATTAAACGTTTTGTCCGGAGAAACCGGCGCGGGAAAATCGGTTATCTTAGATTCCGTTAATTTTGTGTTGGGCGCGAAAGCCGAGAGAACTATGATTCGTTACGGAGAAACGGAATGCATGGTAAAAGCGGAATTTTTCGTTCCCGAACACTCGAAAGCCGTATCCGAATTGCGAGAGTTGGACATCGATTCGGACGGGGAGATTATCATTTCGAGAAAATTCTCCGATTCGGGGAAAAGCTCCATAAAAATTAACGGATGTACCGTAAATGCGACCATGCTTCGTCGCGTTACCGATTCTCTTGTCGACGTACACGGGCAAAGCGAGCACTTTTTCCTACTGAAAGAAAGCAATCAATTGAAATTGCTCGATTCCGTCATCGGTGAGGCTTTGACCGCTGAAAAGACGCGCTTGAAGTCGTTTTTGCAAGAGAAGAAAGAAGTTGAAGAGCAAATTGCTTTGCTCGGGGGCGACGTGCAATCTCGAGAGCGGTTATTGGACGTTTTGAAGTTTCAGATCGAAGAAATCGAATCCGTCGATTTACGCGAAGGGGAAGAAGAGGAATTGTTAAGCGAGCGAATAAAAATCAACAATATGGAAAAGATTTTATCCGCTTTGCAAGGTGCGCTTTCCATGTTGGCTGCCGACGGCGGCGTTTCGGATTGCTTGCGTGGGGCGAATCGCAGTATGACGGCGATTGCCCATTTGGACTCCGAATATCAAGCGATTTGCGATAGAATGGAATCGATTTTCGCGGACACGGAAGACGTGATTGCTCGTTTAGAAGATTTGAGCGAGGACACGGAGTTTGACGAAAAACGCGCGGAGGAGATCGAGCTTCGGCTTGATTGCATTCGCTCTCTGAAGCGTAAATACGGCGCGGACAAGGCAACGATAGACGCGTTTTTAAGAAAAGCGAAAAACGATTACGAAATGTTATCCGATTGTGACGCACGCTACGCGATTTTGTCCGAACGATTGGAAAACTTGAACGAAAAAATCTATGCGAAATGCCGGGAACTCACGAAGTTGCGTCGAGAGCACGGCACGTTATTTTGCGAACGCGTAACCAAGGAATTACGGACGCTGAATATCGCTAATGCGGAATTCGATATTTCATTTAAGGCGTATACGCAAAAAGATACAGATCGAGCAACGACGAACGGATTGGATGAAATCACGTTTCTATTTTCCGCAAACGCCGGTGAGCCGATGAAAGAGCTGGGGCGAATTATCAGCGGTGGAGAAATGAGTCGTTTGATGTTGGCGATTAAAACGCAAACCTCCGACATAAATGAAATTTCTACTTACATTTTCGATGAGATCGATGCCGGAATAAGCGGTAAAACAGCAAAAGTAGTCGGGGAGAAATTGGCGCAAATTGCACGTGATACGCAAATTCTTGCCGTTTCACATCTCGCGCAAATCGCAGTCATGAGCGATCATGAATTTTTGATAGAAAAACAAGAGACGGACGGAAAAACGCTTACGCGCGTGCATGCACTCGATCAGTGCGGAAAAACGAATGAAATCGTTCGATTGCTCGGCGGAGACGTTAGCGACAAATACGCGTCAAAGCACGCCGAAGAACTGTTGAAACAAGCCGACGAATACAAACGGAATTTAAGGTAGTCTCATTAAAATCTATTATAGGTGATGTATTATAAAAGGGAAAGGAATAATAAGCGTTATAGTATCGTTGATTGTATGGCAGATGAAAAAGCTATTGTCTTGTGCGTTCAATATGGATACCGTTTGCGT
>CAYZOF010000003.1:0-54688 GCA_964479935.1 uncultured Clostridia bacterium
ACAAAAAAAGAAAGGGGCTGTACGCAAATTTTTTGCAATTTGCGACAGCCCCTTTTCGCTCCAAACTATTATCGATGAGAACCGACGTTAAATATCGAAACCGTACCGCAACCGGAGTGAGCCCCGATAACCGGTCCGACGTAATTGATAAGATACCGAGAATTCGGATACTTCTCCATCAACAACGTTTTGCAATATTCCGCGTCCTCAATGCAATCGCCGTGGACAATAAAAATCGGATCTCCGTCTACGATTTCGCTCGTTTCCATCATATTTTTCACCAATGTCGTCAAAGATTTTTTTCTGCCGACCGTCTTGCCGATGGCTTCCAATTCCCCTTTATCGTTCATGTGCATGATCGGCTTGATTTTTAACATCGTACCGATTACGGCAGTCGTGGACGAAACCCTGCCCCCTCTCTTCAGATGGAAAAGGTTATCCACAGTGAAGTGGTGACAAATGTGTAATTTCAAATCCTCCGCATATTGTTGTGCTTCTTCTATCGAACATCCCGTTTCCGCTTTATTCAAGACGTAATCGATCAACAAGCCTTGTCCCAGCGAGGCGCAAAGGCTGTCGACGACCTTGATTTTGCGTTTCGGGTATTTTTTCGAAAGCTCCCTCGCCGCAACGGTAAAGCTCCCTGCTGTGCCCGACAAAGCCGAGGAAAACGCGATGATCAACACGTCTCTGCCGTTTTCCAAACTCTTTTCTATATACGTCTTCGCCTGTTCCGCCGTAACTTGGTAGGTCGTAGGCATTTTCCCGTCGCGGAGCTTCGCGTAGAACTCTTTCGGATCCATTTTTTCACCCGAAACGCCACAATAGTTCACGTTATCCATCGTGAATCCGAGCGACACCGCCACCACTTGTTTTTCATCGAGATAGTCCTGCGGCAAATCGCAGGAAGAATCCGTTATCACGTCAAATTTTCTGTTCATTTTATCTCCTGTATCTATTTTAATACGTTGAATTTTTTGATATGTTCTGCCTCGAAACATACCGAAACGTAATAAATTCCGTTTTTAGTCACGAGTTCCAGCTTCGGCAAGCCGATCACCTCGAAATACTCGTTAAACTTTTCCGAAAAATCTTGCAACACCAACGCTTTGCAGGCGTCGCTCATCACCGATTTATCTGCCTGAATCACGCCCTGCAGGCGCACATAATCGTCCTTTGCCCGTCGCATATTCCCTCCTATAGGCTCCGTTTCAACACTCGACGTATATTGCCTACCACACCCGAATATTTCCGTGTGACGTCATACAGCTTTCGCTTTCCCGTTATAAAATTGGAAGTCAGCAATTTCAACGCCGCATGCGGACGCGTCAAATCGCTCTTTAGTATGGAATACTCTTCGGGTAAAATCCCGAGCAGAGGCGTTTTCAACAATTCCTCAATCTCCCGTGGCGACAGACAATCTCCCGAAAGGAGCAAATCGCCGCGTACCATGTTCAAGACGACGGATAGCTCATCCAGTCGATAGCTTTTCAACACGGTCAATACGCGGTCCGCGTCGCGTAGCGCGGAAAGATGCGGCGTCGTCACGACGATCGCTTCGTCCGCCGTCGCCACCGCTCGATGAAATCCTTCCTCGATCCCTGCCGGACAATCGATGAAGATATAATCAAATTGCGGCGAAAGCGTATCCAACACGATCTTCACGGATTGCGGAGATACATATCGTTCCGGCGCGGAATGCCGACTGGTGAGCAGATACAAATTGGCAAAATCGGGATGTCTGACGAGTGCTTGCTTCGCCCGACACCTGCCCTCTATTACATCCACGATATCGTAGGTGACCAGATGTTCCACACCCGCAGCCACGTCGACGTTGTTGAGTCCGAAATCCGCGTCGCATAATATGACGCGTTGACCGCGTTTTGCGAGTTGAGCAGACAAATTCGCCGCCAACGTGGTTTTTCCGACGCCACCTTTTCCCGACGTAATGACGATTTTTCTTGCCATGTAACGCGATCCTCCCTTGTTTTTTGTATGCGCCTCGCTCGTGTGCATTTAGCATAGGAAAGTATATCACGAGAAAACGACAATATTTTGTCATTTTTATGTGAATTTTGGAAAAGTTAAACGAAAACGTTTCTCACAATTTCCACCGAAACGGCGAAACGCTTCGAAACGTCTTCCGTAACGTTTTGATATCTCGATTATACCACTTCGTCGTAAAAAAGAAAAGCCTTTCGCGGCATTTTTCGCTCTACGAAAGCCGCATACGTATTCTATGGTGAGTAGAAAAAGGACTCTACTCACAGTAGAGTCCTTATTTTATCTGCGAAAAAACGCATTTTTGCCGATTAACGATTCCGTTTACAAAGCTCCGCGCAGACTTCGGAAATTTTCACGTCTTTCGCCGCAAGCAGAACCATCGTATGATAGAGCAGATCCGCCGCCTCGCAAACGACGCCCTCCTTCGCGGAGTTCTTCGCGGCGATAACAAGCTCCACGGCTTCCTCACCGACCTTTTTCCCGATTCTGTCCACACCGCGTACGAACAAGAAGCTGGTGTACATACCCTCTTCGGGATTCGCCTTCACGTCCGCGATAATACGTTGCAAACGACCGAACATCTCACCGCCGATCGTATTGTATTCCCCGACGAACTGTTGGGAAAAACAGGTATGCGATTTATTTTCGGGGTCCGCCATACCTTTGGTCTGCACCTTCAAAAGCAACGTATCCTGATCGTGATCGATAAACGCCGCCATTACTTTATGCGTGTTGCCGTGCAGATCCCCGAATTTCGTCACCGTTTTCTTGGAACGACTGTAATAGTGCGCAAAACCGCTCTCAAAAGTTTTGTCGGCGGCTTCTTGATTCATATAAACGAGCATCAATACTTCACCGCTCTCAAAATCTTGCACGACGACGGGAATGATACCGTCTTTTTCAAATTTCATCTTAGGAATTTCCGTTCTTTCTTGTCTCAAAGCCATAACAAACCTCCGTTGAGCATCTTACGTTATTTATTATACTATATTTTTTCCCATACGTCAATAGCCTTTGAACAATTTTTTTCTGTTTTTCACATAGAAAAGACATAATTCTTCCTAAAAATGCTCTTTTCGTTCGAAATTTTCGTCAATTCAGTACGACGTCTTTCAAACTGTCGTACTTTTTCAACGCCGCCGTGCGCAATTTATCGTCGTCGAATCGCCCCTCGAAAGCGTCGTCAGAAAGCTTCTTTGCCGCAAAAATCACTTGCGTCGGATATTTCAAATTCTTGATATCCGACAACATCTTTCCGGATTGCCTCGTTCCGAAAAAATCGCCGCTACCGCGCATTTCCAAATCTTTTTCCGCGATCTTGAATCCGTCCGTATTGTTCTTCAACGCCAACAAACGCTCTCGCGCCGCCTCTCCGTCCGTCCCCATGAGCAGGAAACAATAGCTCTTCTCCGCGCCTCTGCCGACTCTGCCTCGAAGCTGATGCAGCTGTGACAACCCGAACCTCTCCGCATTATAAATGATCATAATCGTAGCGTCGGGAACGTCCACCCCGACCTCGATGACGGTCGTAGAAACCAGACAATCGTATTCCTTCGCCTTGAATGCCGACATCACTTCCGCTTTTTCTTTATCCTTCATTCTGCCGTGCAACAAACCGAAACGCACGCTCGGCAACCGCCCTTTCAGCTCTTCGTACAACTCCGTCACGCTCATTACGGAGCCCTCTTCATCGTCGTCGATCTTCGCGCAAACGAAATAGGCTTGTTTGCCGAGCTTCGTTTCCCGTTGCACGTACTCGAGCATGTCGTCGTATTTCGAATCCGGAATAATGCTCGTGGCGATCTCTTGTCGAGCTTTGGGTTTATCGGTGATCGTCGTAACGTCCAAATCTCCGTAAAAAATCAACGACAACGTTCGAGGAATGGGCGTTGCGCTCATCACCAACATGTCCGCCCCCGCGCCTTTTTCCGCCAAAGCATTCCTCTGCGCCACACCGAAACGGTGTTGTTCGTCGCAGACGATAAAGGCGAGTTTCGGGATCTCCACGTCGCTTTGAAATATGGCGTGCGTGCCGCATAAAATATCGATCTCGCCGTTCTTCAATCGCGCTTTCAGCTCCCGTTTTTCTTTCGCCGTCATACCGCCTGCCAAATATCCAACCGTATACTCCGGAAAATACCTTTTTAACAGGGCATAATTCTGCGCAGCCAATACCTCCGTCGGAGATAAATACGCCGCGGTATAGCCGCTTTTTACCGCCATAAAAATGCCGCAGAGTGCGACGGCGGTCTTACCGCTTCCGACGTCGCCTTGGAGTAATCGATTCATCCGCGTCGGCTCGCGAAGGCTTATAAAAATGTCATTGACGGCTCGTTTCTGTCCGTCCGTGAATTCAAACCCGAATCGCTCGGCAAACACTTTTACTTCCTCCGCAGAGACGTCATACGCATGCACGCGTACGTCCTCTTTACCGCCTTTGATAATTTTGAACACGGAAATCAGCGTAAAATATTCTTCGAGCGCGATGCGCTCCGACGCCAAATCTTTCGTACGCTCGTCAGGCGGATTATGCACGTCGAAATACGCCTTCTCCAACGGCGGCAAATCGTATTTCTTAGCGATCTGCCACGGAATGACGCCCGTCAAATCCGTCTTTTGCAACGCTTCCTGCACCGCCGAACGCACGATCTTTTGGCTCAATCCGCCTTTGAGCGAGTAGACGGGTACGATTCCTTTCAACCGATAGTTCTTATCCAACTCTTCAAAAGTCGGATTCACCAACGAAACCTGTCCGAATTTGTTTTGTACTCTGCCATAAAAAAGATACTCGCCTTGTTTCAGTTTTTGCGCGACGTAGGGTTGATTGAACCATACGACGGTAAACGGAAAACCGTCTTGCGAACAAAACGCTTTTACCATTTTCCGTTTGTTGCCGTAATTCACGGGCGCGACACGATTGACCTCGCAGGCAACCAATACCATATCGTTATGGTACGCCGTCCGAAGCGAGGCGCGTTCCGTCAAATCCAAATATGCGCGCGGATAAAAACGTACCAGATCTTCCGCCTCGTATATTCCCAATTTATTAAAATCTTTTTCTCGTTTTTCCCCGATCGAACGAAGCATAGACAATTTCATAGCGCACCTCAAAAACAAAGCGGAAAGAAGCCAACCGCCCTTCCCGCTTTTATTATGCCGTTTTTAGTATGACTTTATTCCAAAGAAATAATGTAATAGTATACCGATTGACCGCCGTTATGGAAATCCACGTCGCAATCGGGATATTTTTCCGCAATCGTGGCGCAAATTTCTTCCGCATCTTCCTCTTTCACGTCCTCACCGTAATACAGCGTAATGACTTGATGGGAATCTTCTTTCATACGATTGATGAGCTTCAACACCGTTTCTTCCAACATATTCGACTTCGCCAAAATCTTCTTGTCGTCCAATCCGATGATGTCGCCTTCCTTAATCGAGAACCCGTTGAGGGTGGTATTACGCACCGCATAGGTTACCTGACCGACCTTGACGTTGTCGAGCGCGTGTATCATATTCGTTTTGTTTTCTTCCGCGCTCGCTTCGGGGTCGAATTCCAACGCCGCCGCAAATCCCTGCGGCACGTTCTTCGTGGGAATGACGTGAATGGTCTTATTCTCCACCAAATTCTTCGCCTGCTCCGCCGCGAGAATAATGTTCTTATTGTTGGGGAATACGAATACGTGTTCCGCATTGATCTTCTTTACGGCATCCGCAATATCACTCGCGGAAGGATTCATCGTCTGTCCGCCTTCGATAATGCGATCCACCGACAGATCCTTGAATATCTCCGAAAGTCCGGCACCCGTACAAATGGCGAGCATGCCCATTTCTTTCTTTTCGGCTTCCATCTTCGCCTTCAACTGACGGTTCTGCTCCAACATATTCTCGATTTTCGGTCTGTCCAATTCGCCGAGTTCCAACGCGTACGTCAACGCTTTACCCGGTTGATTGGTATGCACGTGGACTTTTACGAGCTCCAAATCGCCGATACAAATCACGCTGTCACCGATTGCCATCAGCTTTTCACGCAATCTATCGATCGCCGAAAGCGTCGTACTCTTTTTCAAATTGATAATAAAGAATTCGGTACAATACGCATATTGAATCTCTCCAAGCTCCATGTTGATAATACTGGAATTATCCCCGAACTCAGCTTCGTTCTGCGCAAGCTCTGCGGAAAAGTCACTCTCGGAAACTTCCTCGCCCGTCAATGCCGCGTAAAAACCTTTGATAATCGTCATCAAACCGACGCCGCCGGAATCCACGACGCCCGCTTTTTTCAAAACGGGCAGAAGCTCGGGCGTCAATGCCAACGCTTTTTCCCCCTCCGCAATTACGTCCGTGAAAAATTCTTCAAATGTTTTCTTTCTGTATGCCGTTTTGACGGCGTATTCGCTCATCATGCGAATAACGGTCAAAATCGTGCCTTCTTTGGGCACGGAAACCGCGCCGTAAGCGACCTTCGTACCGGATTCCAAAGCCTTCGCAAAAGTCTTTGTGTCCACTTCTTTTTCTTGTTTTCTGATAACGGTACATATCCCTTTCAAGATCTGGGAAAGGATCACGCCCGAATTTCCCCTCGCGCCCTTCAACGCGCCTCTGGAAATACTGTCGCAAACTTCAACGAACGCACTCGATTGACACGCCGTCATCTCCTTCACGCAAGATTGCATGGTCAGCGACATGTTTGTGCCCGTATCCCCGTCGGGAACGGGAAAGACATTCAACGCGTCCACCTTCGCGCGATTCAACTCCAATTGTTTTGCGCCAACGAGTATCATCTTACGGAACTCGGTACTGTTGATTGTTTTATGCATCTGAAATGCTCCTTATTTTTCAATTTGTACGGCTCTTCGCTATAAAAACGAAACGCAAACGCGAAAAGCATAGAATATGCGTGCAAATACAAGCTTCGCCGATCTGTCGTAAAAGCTTACACGCTAAAAGCGCAAATGGCGGCAATCGCCCGTTTGCGCGAAATATTACTGTTTGACTCCGATAACGTTTACGTTGACGGTATCTACGATCATGCCCGTAAAGCCTTCAACCTTATATTTAATCGCCTCTTTCAGCGATTCCGCAACGGCGGCGATAGAAACGCCGTATTTGATAACGACGTAAACGTCCACATAAATTCTGTTCCCGGAGGTAGTGATTTTAATGCCGCGTCCGCCCCCCTCTTTGTTAAAGAGCAAGGAAAGACTGTCGGTAAAACGGCGCGAAACCATTTCCACGATACCGTAAGATTCCAAAGCGGTATGCGAAGCAACCTTCGCGATTGCAAGGTCGGAAATTGAAATTTTGCCGTAAGCGTTATTCGTATTAACTGCCATAATCTTTCTCCAAGTCTTCTGCATTATACAACATTTCACTCTATTTTGCAAGTACTTTTATAAAATTTTCCGAATATTTTTTATTTTTTATATTTTTTACCCCGTTTTTGGTTGCTTTTTCTCAAAAGAAATGATATATTATTTATGCTCGTTTTTTATCAAAGAGAACTTCTTTGTAAAAACGCGGCGTTTTTATAGTTTCACTACGATAAAAAATATATCCCAAATCGGAGGTGTCAATATGTCCAGAGTATGTAACATTTGCGGTAAAGGTCAAGCTTCCGGCAACAACGTTAGCCACTCCAACCGTAAAACGAGAAGAACGTTCAAAGTAAACGTACAAAAAGTTTCTTACCTTGAAAACGGCAAGGAAATCAACGCATACGTTTGCGCTAGATGCGTTAGAACCCTTAAAAAAGCGGACGCTGAATAATTCATCACCGTTTTTTAACACGCCTTAAAGAAACCGATGTTCCGCATCGGTTTTTTTGCGTCTCGGAAATCCTTTACCTTCTGCAAAAATGCACGAGCCGTCGGACACACGCCCGACGGCTCGTTTTCTCGGCTCTTCGCCGATTTTTCCGTTTATTTTGCCGCCTTGCGGATACATTCGGCAACCTGCTCGGAACAAATCGCAATGCCTTCCTCGTTCAAATGAATCAAGTCATCGTCCCGAATAAGCTCGGCTCGGCGGTCGTATACCGTCGTATACAAATCGTTTATCGCAATTCCCTTTGCCGCAAGTTCAGGGACGATTGCCGCGTTAAAACGGGCTATATCCGCATTGTCGTTATGCGGATGCTCGTCACGAACAGGCGTTGTCGTTGCAAAAATAACGTTCGGCGTTATACGCAACAATAAATCCGCTATGCGCAACATATCCGCCCTGTACGCTTCATAACTACTAAACGTTCCGTCGCCGAACAAATCGCAAATATCCCAAAGCCCGTTGTTCCAATGGATTACGTCACTGTCTTTGATATTTTCCTGCAAATCGAACAACATACGCAACGTATATTTCGCAAAACGACAATTCTCCTCCGGTTGAAACACCTCAAAATCTTTTCCTAACAATTCGGGAACTTTCGTTCCGTAACCGATCAAGCGAATCGAATCCCCGAGCAACGTCACTTTCTTCATACTATATATACTCCTTCGTTTTTATTTCACGCAAGCGTCGTTTCCTCTTCCCCTGCGCGTTTTTCATATTTTTTCAGTACGCAAATACCCGTTATCAATGCCGTAGCCGTCGTTATCGTCCACGTAATCGGATAAGAAACAAAAATTGTTTCCAGCGTCGGACTTTGCGGAAATACAAAGCTTATCCACAAAATACGCAAAATGCAACTTCCGATAAGTGAAATTATCATGGAAGTAAACGATTTTCCCAAGCCGCGCAACACGCCGGAGCTGACCTCCATAATACCGCACAGGAAATACGGCGCGATAATATACAAAAATCGAGTTTTCGCCGCATACATCGCCAAGCCTTCCAAAGTGCCGTCCGCGCCCGTCTTAACGCCGTAAAGCGACAGGAGCGGTTCTTGCAAAGTCATGGCGATCGTCGACATGATTATCCCGACGATCACGACGAGCAAATAGCAATATCCCATCACGTGATAAACGCGCTTCGGCTTATTCGCACCGATGTTTTGGCTTGTCACCGTAATCGCGCCTTGGTAGACGGCGTTCATCGCGGTATATACGAATCCCTCGATATTCCCTGCCGCCGCGCTTCCATTGACGATCGGCGTATGGTCGTCCACCGTCCAAAGCCGCTTATTCACCGACACGATGGACGATTGAATCAACATATTCGACAACGAGAACAACGCGCCTTGAATACCTGCCGGCAGACCGTTGACTACGATATCCCGAAAAGCGTGTTTGTCGATTTTCAGCTTTTCCCACGAAAACGTCGTATAGTCTTGATCTTTCTGCAATTTCAACAACAGCATGACCATGGACACCACGTTGGAAATCGCCGTCGCGATCGCGACGCCTTCTACCGACATGCCGACGACCAATACGAAAAACAAATTCAAAATAACGTTCACAAGCCCTGCGATCGACAACACCACGAGCGGCGTTTTCGCGTCCCCTTTCGCCCTGAAAATTGAAATCAAATAATTTGTCAAAGCCAAAAACGGCACGCCTGCAAAATAAATGCACGTGTACGTCGTCGCAAGCCTCAAAAGACTTCCTTCCGCGCCCATCCAGCGCAACACGGGTTTCGTAACCGCGAGTCCGACGCCCATTCCGATTATACCGAATCCTGCCGCCATCAAAAGCGAAGTATGCACGGCGTGTTGCACGCGCTCCTTATTTCTCGAACCGATCTCCCTCGCGACAACGACGTTCGCGCCGACCGAGAACCCGATAAACACGTTGACGACGAGGTTGATAAACGACCCCGTCACTCCGATTGCGCCGACGGCGTTCGGCTCGCTCGAAAGACTCACCACCATCATGTCCGCGGCATTGTAAAACGTCTGCAACAAATTCGTCGCGATAATCGGCAAAACGAACCACACGATCTTTATAAATACTTTACCCTGCGTAAAGTCCACTCTGTTCTGTGTCTTTTGCATAATTCCTCACTATTTATCTCTTTAGTTCCGCAATGATTTTTGCGCGATCTTTCGCCTTGAACACCGTGCTCCCTGCGACCAACACGTTCGCGCCTGCCGCCTTGATCTGCGCCGCGTTTTCCGCGCAAACGCCGCCGTCTATTTCCAAATCCATATTGTTACCGCTCTCGTCGATGATTTTACGCACGAGGCGGAGCTTTTCCAGCGTTTCGGGAATGAACTTCTGCCCTCCGAAGCCGGGGAACACGCTCATCAATAACACCATATTGCACGACGGAATCACCGATTCGATTGCCGATACGGGCGTGTCGGGATTGATGACGACGCCGCATTTCGCGCCTGCGGACTTGATCAACCCTAAGGTCTCTTTCAAATTCTCTTTACAGGCTTCGTAATGCACGGTGACGATATCCGCACCGGCTTTCGCAAAACGCTCTACGTATTTTTCCGGCTGCACGATCATCAAATGACAATCGAGCGGCAACGTCGTGACCTTGCGCAAGTCCTCAATCATTTTGATCCCGAACGTGATATTATTCACGAATACTCCGTCCATCACGTCACAATGTACAAGATCGGCACCGCTTGCTTCCAAGGAACGCACTTCTTCGCCCATTTCGGAAAAGTCCGCCGATAAAATAGACGGCGCGATTTTAATGTTTCTCATTTCCATTCTTCCGTTTACTCCAAAAATCGTATTTTACGATCGATACAATATCCGCCGCCAACTCGAACGAATAAGAAATTGCCACAAACACAGGCGCGCCGATTCCGATATTATACAACAACGTCAACGCCGTTGGAATCGTGATCAGATAGCGCACCAAACACAAATCGCGGATCCAAAATACAAACGTATAAACGATCAGCGCGACCAAATTGAGAATATCCCACGCCTTTACCGTCTTTAAGATGCAAAGATTTATGACGACATACGCAGCAATGCTCAACGCCGAATAGAAAATCGGCCAAAATATCGACGGCTTTTTATTCTTCAACTCGAATAAAAAATACGTTAACAAACGCGCCAGAGCGATCGCGATTCCGATCATCGCGAAATATTCCGCCGTGAGCAAATACGACAACATCAAAAAGGACAATCCGGAACATTGCAACAGCAAATATTGGCTCTTCCTTTTGAAAAAATAGCTCGACGCCACCAACAACATCGCCGCCAAACTGACGACGAATGCCCACTCTTCTTTCGTCATATTACGATTTTCCCTCCAAATAACTCGCACGGAGCTGTCCGCACGCGCCGCCGATATCCACGCCGATCTGTCTGCGCAAAGTCGCGCTCAAACCGCCTTTTTCCAGCATGCCCAAAAATCGGTACGCGTCCTTATCGCCGAGTGCTTTCAACGACCGTTCTTTCACTTCGTTGAGCCGTATTAAATTCACATGACAAGGCTTGCCTTTGAGAAGCGAAATCAACGCCTTGGCGTGTTCCTCGTCGCAATTTTCGCCCTCGATCAGCGTGTACTCGAAATAATACCGCCTGCCCGTTTTTTGAAAATAATACTCGCATGCTTTCAAAATATTCTCTATTTTATACGTCTTGGCAACGGGCATCGTACGCGCCCTCGACTCGTCGTCCGTCGCGTGCAACGAAACGGTTAAATTGAGCGGAATCCCCTCTTCCGCGAGTCGATACATTTTCGGAACGATACCGCATGTGGAAAGTGAAATATTCCGTGCGCTGATGCATACGCCTTCCTCCGCGGTGACGTTGCGTAAAAATTGTAACACTTCCTCGTAATTGTCGAGCGGTTCTCCGCTCCCCATCAGCACCACGTTCGTAACGGCGCGCGCCTCTTTGCCCTGCCCCGTCGCGTCGTTTTTATGCAACGCATTGACGACGAGGATCTGCGATAAAATCTCTCCCGAGGTCAAATTCCGTATCAAACCGCCCAAGGTCGAAGCGCAGAATTTGCACCCCATTCGACAACCTACCTGCGTGGAAACGCATTGCGTGTAACCGTATTTATACTTCATCAATACGCCCTCGACGAGATTGCCGTCCGCGTACTCGAACAGATATTTTTCCGTACCGTCCGAAGAAACAAACGTCTCCTTGATCCGCACGGGCGTATTTTCGTATTCCTCGCAAACACGTTCTTTCAAAGCCTTAGGGAGCGAGGAGATCTCCGAAATCGATTTACCTTGCATCAATCCGTCGTAGAGCTGCTTTGCGCGGAATTTCTTCTCTCCAAGCGAATGCACGTACGCCTCCAACTCCGCAAAAGACAAATCTTGTAAAATCTTCTTCATAATTTCCAACTCTCCTTGGAAGATCGCAGCGTTATCGCTTCACCATTTTACAAACGTAAAATCCGGCGCCGTACGCCGTATCGGGTAAAAATTGCAATCCGTATCGCGTCTTTTCATGCGATAACGGGCTTTCTATTTGTTTCACGACAAACTCCGCATGATTTTTCAGGAACGCATCTATCGTCTCGTCGTTTTCGCACGCGAACAACGAACAAGTGGAATAATACAACGCGCCGCCTTGCTTTACATATCGACAAACGGTATCCAAAATCGAGCGTTGCGCTACGGCGAGTCCGACGAAATCGGATTCTTTTCGAAACAGCTTAATATCGGGGTTTTCGCTCACCGTGCCGTACCCCGAGCAGGGCGCGTCGCAAAGCACCGCGTCGAACTCCTCTTCGTATTTCGCATCGAATACCGAGCTGTCCTTTTGCATTTCCGTAACGTTTTCCACACCCATGCGCCGCTTGTATTGACGGATCAGCTCCACTCTATGCGCGTGCAATTCGAAAGCCGTCACTTCGGCGCATTTTTTGGCGAGCAAGACCGATTTTCCGCCCGGAGCGGCACAACAATCGAGCAACTTCGCACAGGGCTCGACGCAATCGCAAATGGCGATGCTCCCTACCGATTGAAAGGTATACGCTCCCTCGTCGAACCCCTCGTCGCGCGCAAAGTTTTCAAAAATTCGATTTCCCTTAAACGGCGTTTGTAAATACTGCCGATTGTCATATTTTTCCGCGTCGCGTTCGAAGCGCACGGAAACGCCTGCCGAACGCGCCGAAGCGATCGCCGCAGCTCGTTCCCCGTATTCCTTTTGCAACGTTTTGTAGGCAAACAGAGGGTACGAATTGCGAATGCTTTCCCCTTCGTCTCCTTGCGGAATTGCTTTTTGCACTTCCGCCCCGTCAAAACGACGCAAAAAGGCGTTGACGAAACCGCTGACGCCGCTCTTCCCCAATTTTTTACACAAATCCACGGCGCAATCGGTCACCATATATCGTTTTTTCTCCATAAACAAAAGCATATACAGAGAAATTTTCAAAATCGTACGCACAACGAGTTTTGGATTTTTCGGCGCGTAATGCCGAATGCAAAAATCGAAATACAGATCGTTTTCCAATACGCCGTATACGATTTTCACCGTACGGGAACGATACTGTTCCTCGATGTACGTATCGGCGATTGCCTGTTTTAAGTGCACGCCGTCCGAATAAATTTTCGTCAATATTTGAAAGGGATCGTATACGGGATTGCTTAACATGAAAATACCTGCCCCTTTTGCACCTTTCTGCCGTTGAGAAAATCGCCGCCCGAAATCCGCTTACCGCCTGCCGCCTGTACTTCCGTCAGCCGCACCGCACCGTCCGCGCATTTGACAAGCAGTCCGCGCTTGGGTTTGTCGCTCAACACTTCTCCGAGCTTCGCGTTTGCAAACGCCGACGATTCTTCTTCCGTCAAACTTGTCGCCTCTGCGCGATAAACGTTGATTTTGTTACCGTTGAGCTCCGCGAACGCCACGGGCGCAGGATTCATACCGCGGATCAAGTCGACGATCTCTCGTTGCGTACGCGTGAAATCCACCCTCGCCTGCTCCTTATCGATCTTTCGAACCACGCCGACACCCTCCTGGCTTTGTTCCTTCAACGCATACCTGCCCCCCTCCAACGTCTTCAAAGCGGATAAAATCAATTCCGCTCCGATCTCGGAAAGTCGCTCGGAAAGCTCCCCGTACGTTTCCGTAGGCGCAATCGGCGTTTTTTGCACGCAAAGCACGTCGCCACAATCCAGACCGAGCTCCGTTTTCATGATCGACACGCCCGTTTCCGTTTCACCGTTGATAATACAGCTCTGAATCGGAGACGCGCCGCGATATTTCGGAAGCAGTCCCGCGTGAATGTTCCAAACACCCATGGGAAAACTATCCAATACGGCTTGCGTCAAAATTTGTCCGTACGCGCAAGTAACAAGAATATCTCCGCCGAGCGCGCGAACTTCTTCGACGCTATCGCGAATTTTTTCGGGTTGTAACACGGGAATATTCCGCTCCGAAGCCAACGTTTTCACGGGCGGAGGAGTCAAAATTCCCTTTCGCCCCTGCGGCTTATCTGCCTGCGTTATTACGCCGACGACCTCATAACCGCCGTCCAAAACGCTTTTCAAAGGCTTCACCGCAAAATCGGGCGTACCTGCAAATACGATTTTCATATAGATTCTCCTCCGATAGACTTATCAACTACCGTCCTTAGTCGTTTTGAATATGCGAAGCTTTATCGATATACAACACGCCGTCCAAATGGTCAAGTTCATGGCAAATCGCGCGTGCGAAAAATCCTTTGGCTTTGAGCAAATGCCGTTCTCCGTTTCTATCGCTATAAGAAAGCGTCACCTTCATCGGACGGGAAACAACGCCGCTCTTGCCACGGACGGAAAGACACCCCTCCCAACCCGTTTGCTCGCCTTTTTGTTGTACGATAACGGGGTTGATGAATTCAAAATATCCGTCCTCGACGTCTACGACGACGGCGCGACGAAGCACCCCTACTTGCGGCGCGGCAAGTCCGGCACCCTGCTCCTTCTTGACGGTATCTTTCATATCGTCCAGCAGCTCCCACAATTTTTCATCGAAGCTTTCCACCTTGAAACATTTCTTTCTCAACACGTCGTCTCCGACCTGTACCACATTGCGTATTGCCATTTTTTTTACTCCTTTTCTCGTAAAACTTATTTACCGTTACGCTATTTTTACCCTCGCAGAACGCCCTTTCTCTTAGAAAAAATAAGGAAGTCAAGATGCAACGGAACGTTGCCTAACTGAGATTAGTCGGATTTTCCTCTACCGACACCAACACGTCGCGCGTCCTCGCCGCCACGCAGATATCGTAAATTCCCGACAACACCGACGAATCCGACAATCTCATCAGCACCTGATACCGATATTTGTTTTGAATCCGCTTGATCGGTGCCCGCATTTTATTAAAAAACAGAAATTTCTCCATATTGTCCGTATACAACTGCTCCAACCCGAAATATACCGTGCGTAGAACTTCCAGCGTCTTTTTATCGTCCTCGCCCGTGATCAATACCCGTACGATTTTGGAAAACGGCGGAAACGCCATTGCCGCGCGCAAAGAAATCTCATTTTGATAGAATCCTTCGTAGTCGTAAGACGTCGCAAACCGCAAGACATCGTTTTCGGGGTCAAACGTCTGCAACACGACCTTGCCCTTTTCCTCCGCCCTGCCGCTTCGCCCGGCAACCTGCGTCAATAGCTGAAACGTGCGCTCGCCGCTCCGATAATCGGAAAAATGCAAACTCATATCCGCGTCCAAAATCCCGACCAGCGTAACGGACGGGAAATCGTGTCCTTTAGCGATCATCTGCGTACCGACCAAAATATCCGCTTTGCGCTCCGCAAACGTCTTTAATATCTTGTAATGCCCTTCCTTGCCGCTCGTCGTATCGTTATCCATGCGCAAAACGCGCGCCGTCGGATACAGTTTTTCCAAGTCCGCCACGATTCGTTGCGTGCCCGTTCCGGCGTAAGTGAGCTTGACGCCGCCGCACTCCGGACAAGCCGACAACATATTGTATTTCGCGCCGCAATAATGGCATTTCAAACAACGTTCATCCTTATGATAGGTCAACGAAACGTCACACGCCTCGCATTTCGCGACGTAACCGCACTCCTTGCAAATAACCGTCTGCGAGTACCCTCGACGATTCAAAAACAAAATCGCCTGATTGTGTTCCGCCAAGCACTTTTCCAATTCGTCTTTCAATGCTCCGGAAAAAGCGGAATTGTTTCCCCGACGCGTCTCTCGACGCATATCGGCGATAACGATCTCGGGCATCGGCTTTCGATTGATTCTTTTCTCCAAACGAATGAGCGAAAACTCTCCCTCTTTCGCGCGTTTGTACGTCTCCGTGGACGGAGTCGCGCTCCCGAGCACCAGTTTACACCCGTTCCGTTTCGCACGCAAAAGCGCGACGTCGAAAGTGTTGTAACGCGGCGCGGATTCGCTGGAATAACTGGAATCGTGTTCCTCGTCGACGATGATGACGCCGAGCCTTTCCAAGGGTGCAAAAATCGCGCTACGTGCGCCGATGGCAATCTTTGCCTCGCCCATACGCAATCGCCACCATTCGTCGAAACGCTCCCCTGCGGACAGTCCGCTATGCATGATTGCCGCATTTTTCCCGAATCGTGCGCGAAGTTGCGACAACATCTGCGGCGTCAAAGAAATTTCCGGGACGAGAAAAATCGAGCTTTTCCCTTCTTTTAAACACTGCGCGATCAACGTCAAATAAATTTCCGTCTTTCCGCTCCCCGTTACGCCGTGCAGAAGTTGCACGGTCCGCGAATCTTCGCGTATTGTCTTCACGGCACGTTCCTGATCCTCCGTCAGCGTGCGCTCCGTATGCTCGCCGTATTCCTCTTTGTAGGGCGCACGAAAAATTTGTTCCCGCGTGATCGCGACGTACCCTTTTTTTTCCAATGCGGAAACGCCGCCGGGAAAGACGCGATTTAAATACGCGCAATCGGTTTTTCCATTCGCCTGTAAATACTCCGCCGCGCCGATCTGATTCTTCGCGATTTTCGAAAGCGTCATTTCCGAAACGGGTACAAGCGGCTCCGCATAGTTGCGCATCAACTCCCGTACCTTGCCGGTACGCATTTCCGATGGCAGGAACAATCGCAAAGTCAAAGCTTTCGGTACGCGATAACGCGCTGCGAGCTTTTCCGCCAATGCCAAACATTCCGCGTTGAGCGCAGGCAATTCGTCCGAATAAGGCAACACTTTTTTCAATTTTTCCGTCGGCAAATCGGACTTCGGTTTCAACCGCATCACGAATCCGGGCACGATTTTCCCGCCGAACGGCGCACGAACGCGACTGCCGACAACCGTATCGTCGTCGCAGAGATAATCGTATATTCTGTCCGTTTCGCTTGCCGCGATATCCACAATCACCTCGGCTATCATACGCGCACCTCATTCCGTTCCTTACGGCAACACCACGCGATACTATACGTCGCAATCCGCACGTCGTCGGACTTATAAGAAGCTCCGCCCTGTTCTTTTCCGCAGTCTTTTCTGTTTCTCGTCCAACGCCGGAATAACGGCATTACCTTAAAAATCGCCTTCGACGAAGTCGCCGAGGCAATTTTCAGTGTCTAATTAGTCTTTTGCAACGATTACTTTGCCGCCTGCGATATCTTTACACGCCGTCAGCAACTCTTTATCCTTACCCGTGGAATCGTGTGCACCGAGGTTCTTTTCCGTCTCAATAATCTGACGCGCGCGCTTCGACGCGATTGTACACAGCGCATAACGGCTGATTGGCTCTTCCTCCGTACCGAGTTTTCTAATCATTTCGTCTACCGAAGGTTCGTTTATCATAAATGTTCACTCCTTATGTGTTTTTTTATTGTTTCGTCGTTACCATTTCCGTCGATAATTTCGGTCAGCTCTTGAATTGCCGACTCCAAGTCGTCGTTCACGATAACGTAATCGTATCGATCTTTATACGAAAGCTCGTAATCCATCCGCGCGAGACGGTTCGATATCTCTTCTTCCGATTCCGTATCGCGACTTATCAAGCGGCGTTTCAATTCCTCCACCGACGGCGGCACTACCATGACCAAAATACAACCGGGAAATGTCTGTTTCGCCTTTAACGCGCCCACCACGTCGATTTCCATAATCACCGATTTGGTTTTTAACTTTTCGCGCACGAACGAAGTCGGCGTTCCGTAATAGTTTCCGAAATGCTCGTCGTATTCCAAAAAATCGTTTTCGGCGATGCGGCGCACAAACTCCTCTCTCGTCAAAAAGAAATAATGCTTGCCGTCCTGCTCGCCCTCGCGCGGTTCGCGCGTCGTGCAGGAAACCGATTCCACGATATCCGATCTTCTCCCGACCAAAGTTTTTACCATCGTTCCCTTACCGACACCGGAAGGTCCGGAAACTGCCAATAAAACGTGTTCCATACTCGCAATTGCTCCTTATTCGATGTTCTGTACCTGTTCACGCACTTTCTCGATCTCGTTTTTCAACGCGAGTCCCGTCCGCGTAATCGTTACGTCGTTGCTCTTGGAGCACGTCGTATTCGCCTCGCGGTTGAACTCCTGAACGAGAAAATCGAGTTTTCTTCCCACGACTCTCTCTTCGCAAATACTGCGGAATTGTTCGATATGGCTACGAAGCCTCGTCAATTCCTCGTCGATGTTCGATCGATCGGCAAAGATTGCCGTTTCGGCGAGCAACCTGTTCTCGTCCACGAGATTCGTTCGATCGGCAAAAATCGCCGTCTTCCCCTCGTCCACTTCCGCGAGCAACCTGTTCTCGTCTACGACATTCGATCGATCGGCAATGCTTGCCGTTTTTCCGTTACCCGAAAAAATTTCCGCCAGATATCCCTCCACTTTCGCGCGCAACTTTTCGCGATATTCTTCGGCAATTGCAGGCGCACGCTCGGAAATTTCCCCTACAAGCGTTTCGATGGTCGACATTCTCGACAGCATATCCGCCTTCAATTTTTCGCCTTCAACCGAGCGCATCTCGTTCAAGCGGTCGAGCGCGGCGTTCAACGCCGTCTGCAACGCATTCGTCAACGCTTCGTCCAACGTCTGGGAATCTTCTTGTTTCAAAACGTCGGGATACCGCAAAACCGAGGTCAGCGTCACGTCGTCCGTCAAGTCGGGAAACGCCTCTTTCAAGGCTCTTGCCGCCGCCACGTAAGACGCGGCGAGTGCCATATCGGTAACGAGCGCGGTCGGGCGTTCCCGTTTGTCTTTCAACGACACATACACGTCCGCATGTCCTCTCGTCAGCTTTGCGCGGACGGTATTGCGAATGACGTCCTCATACGCGGCAAAAACACGCGGAGCTTTTACGGAGACGTCCAAATAGCGGTTGTTCACCGTTTTGATCTCACAGACCAATTCGATGCCGCCCTCACTGAATTCCCCTTTACCGTACCCGGTCATACTAAGCATGGTTCTTTTCCTCTTTTGTGAAATCGCTCGATTCTTTCGAGTTCTATCCATTATAGCAAATTTTTTCTAAAATTTCAAGCGTATTGCTCTCGTTTTCACGCTTTTTTATAATAAATTATAAAAAGCGACCGAAATATCCGCAAAATGCGAATACCGTCGCTTTTTTCGCTATTTCTCCAGCATTGCCTTGAATTCCGTTTCGTCGATGATTCGCACACCGAGTTTTTGCGCCTTTTCCAATTTACTGCCTGCATCGGTGCCTGCCAGCACGAGCGTCGTCTTCTGCGTCACGGACGACTGACAAACGCCGCCGCGTTCCTCGATGAGTTTTTGCGCTTCGCTACGTTTGAACTCGCTCAGCGTTCCCGTCAAAACGACCGATTCGCCCGAAAAAACACCTTCCTTTTTCTCTTCCGACCAAACGGGAGCAACGCCCGCCGCGGTCAACGCGTCCAATTCCGCAAGATTGCCTTCGTCGCGGAAATAATCGACGATCGCGCCGGCGGTGATTTCCCCGATGTTTTCCATCTGCAACAATTCCTCTTTCGTCGCGTTTTTCAAATTCTCGACGGAGCGGAACTTCGCCGCCAAGTCCTTCGCCGCAACCCTGCCTACCCCCTCTACGCCGATCGCATAAATAAACGCATCCATGGTAGGGGTCTTGCTTTTTTCGATCGCCGTCAAAAGATTGTTGATTTTCTTGCTCTTAAATCCGTCTATCGCCGCCAAATCCTCCGCGGTCAACGCGTAAAGATCCGAAAAGCTCGTCACGTTTTTCCGTTCGACGAGCTGTAACGCCGTACTCTCGGAAAAGCCGTCTATGTTCATGGCGTTTTTGCTCGCATAATGATCGAGCTTCGCCACGATTCGCGGCACGCACAGCCGATTCGGACAGAACAAATGCGCCCCGACTTCTTTCAGAACGCTGCCGCAAGCCGGACAAACACACGGCTTTTCGATATCTCTGCTCTCGAGCGTATGTTCCGTCGCGCCCAAAATCTCTGGAATTACTTCGTTGGAACGCCGCACCAGCACGCGCGAACCGATTTTAACCTTCTTTCGTAAAATATCGCCGTAATTGTTCAGTGTCGCTCGAGATACGGTCGCGCCGCCGAGCTCCACGGGCGTCAATAGGGCGAGCGGCGTCAGTTTTCCCGTCCTGCCCACTTGCCAAACGACGTCTTCGAGCAAAGTCGTCACCTCTTCCGCCTCGAATTTGTACGCCATCGCCCAACGGGGGAATTTGTCCGTATATCCCATCTCCGCGCGCAACAACGCGTCGTTCGCCTTGATAACCGCTCCGTCCGTCAAAACATCGATGTTTCTGCGCTCCGTTTCGATTTCCTCGACCGCGGCAAATACCTCGTCCTCCGTCTTACAAACGCGAAAATACGGAAACACCTTAAACCCCTCTTTTCGAAGAAATTCATGTGCCTCCGTCTGCGACATAGGCTCTCCGTCCGACGTATAATTCACGTCGTAAAAATAGATATCGGGACGCCGAGATTCCGTCACTTTCGGGTCGAGATTCCGTATCGCACCCGCCGCCGCGTTCCGCGCGTTTTTCAAAGGCTCCGCCGCCGTTTGATTATACTTTTCCAATACGGACAAACGGATGACGGCTTCGCCGCGCACTTCCAAAACGCCGCGATAGGAAATTTTCAACGGAAAGGAACGAATCGTCAGCACCTGCGCCGTCACGTCTTCGCCGACCAAGCCGTTTCCGCGCGTCGTAGCGCGTACAAATTTGCCGTCTTCGTACGTCAGGCATACCGTCAAGCCGTCGAATTTATACTCCACGGTATATTCGAGAGCCCTCCCTGCGAGCTTCTTCGCGCGCGTCAAAAACGCCCGAAGCTCCTCTTCCGACACCGATTTATCCAAACTGAACAAACGCGCGATATGCGTATGTTTTTGAAAGCCTTTAAGGGGCTCGCCGCCCACTCTTCTCGTCGGACTATCTTCATAAACGACGCCGTTTTCCGCCTCCATACGCCGTAACTCGTCGTACAGCGCGTCGTATTCCTTATCCGAAACCGTAGGCTCATCTAATACGTAATACTCATACGCCCATTTGTTAAGAATGTCTACCAATTCTCTCTGTCTGTCCATATTTTCCTCATAAAATTTTACTTCGACGCATACCTGCCCTGCCCGTTTGCTTTCGTTTCTCGACACAAAGCGTGACCGAGCGACACTTACACTTAAATCGCCACGTGTCCTTTTGTGCTTAGAAACGAGCAAGTCGAGGCGTCGCGAAGGAGCGTACAAACCGAATTGCGACGTTTATAAGTTCAAAAGCGTTAAAGGGGCTAAAGAGGCGGAAAGCTGCTTAATCCCCACCCCCTCGAATGCAATGTCGAGAATCATATTCGCTCCCGTGCCGCGAAGTCCGACGATTGTGCCGAGACCGAACTTCGGGTGTTTTACTTTTACGCCGATTCGAAAACCGGATAAATCTTTTCCGGTCGTCGGTTTTGCCGGCGCACGAGAAATGCCGCCGTATGTAAAACCGCCCTGTTTTCCCGATTTCGCGGTATAGCCGCTTCCGCGCGACGCTCCGTACGAACCCGATCCATAAGACGAACCGCCGTGCGAAGAACTGCCGTTCCATGCCGAACGCGTAACGCTCGAATTGCCTCGCGAAGCGTCACCGTACGTACCGCCGTAGGAGCCGCCGTAACCGTGCTGTCCGCCGCCGTAATTCTCTCTCGACGCATACCTGCCCCCACCGTACGAGGCATTTCCGTACATTTCCGGATCCTCGTAATCGCCGTAACCGAAACTCCTTCTCGGCGTTTCTTTCGGCATTTCCAACAGCGACGACATTTCTTTTAAGAATCTCGAACGCATCGTCGGTTCGCGTTTTCCGTAAAGATAACGGCTCTTGCTGCGCGTAAAGTAAATATTCTCCTCTGCACGGGTAATCGCCACGTACATCAAACGACGTTCCTCTTCCATGTCCTCTTCGTTGTCCACCGCGCGTGAAACGGGCATAATATTCTCCTCCATGCCACAAATGAATACGCAACGAAATTCCAAACCTTTCACCGAATGCACCGTCGCAAGAGTGACGTAATCGGACTCGTCCATTTCGTCCGTATCCGAAGATAAAGTCACTTGATTCAGATAATCGGTAAGCGTCGCCCCCTCGTTCAAACGGCTGTATTCCTCCACGGAGTTGATAAATTCCTCGATATTCGCGCGTTTGTTGATGCTTTCGTCCGATTCGTCGGCATACGCTTCGCGCATACGCGTGTCCTCGACGATTTTTTTCACCAACTCGTTGACGGGCGTTTCCAAACTGTCAATAATCCATTTTTTTATCAAATCACGAAACCCGACCAATTTTTCCCTCGTCGCGCCCGTAAAACCGATTACGTCAACGTCCAACAGCGCATCGTATACCGTCAATCCGTTTTGCGCTGCGTAATTTTGCAGAGTTCCCACCGTTTTCGCACCGATTCCGCGCTTCGGAAAGTTGATGATCCGTATCGCCGCCTCGCTGTCGAACGGGTTATTAATCAACCGCAAATACGCCAACAAGTCCTTGATTTCCTTTCGTTCGAAGAACTTGAAGCCGCCGAAAACTTTATACGGGATTCCGTCTCCCGTGAACTCTTGCTCGAAAGAACGAGTCAACGCGTTGAGCCGCATCAACACGGCAAAATCGGAAAATTTATAACCGTAATTATGCATCAAACCGGCTATCGTCTGCGCGATGTAGCGCGCTTCGCCGCTCTCGTCTTCCGCCTCGAAAACTTTTCCCTCCACCCCTTCGGCGTTTTCCGTCCAGAGCGTTTTATCCTTACGATTGCCGTTGTTCTTGATTACAGTATTCGCGAGCTTCAAAATATTCTTGGTGGAGCGATAATTTCGCTCCAATTTGAACACTTTCGCGTTCTTGAAATCCTTTTCGAAATGCAAAATATTTTCTATCTTTGCGCCGCGCCAACCGTAAATGGACTGATCGTCGTCGCCGACGGCAAACAGATTGCCGTGCACGGACGCCAAATATCGGATAATTTCATATTGCACCGCATTGGTATCCTGAAACTCGTCCACGAGAATATAGCGGAACTTGCTCCCCAAATACGAACGCGCCTCTTTGTTCGTTTTTAACAACCACCGCGTTTCGTTCAACAAATCGTCGAAATCCAGTGCGTTGTTTTCGTGCAAGTGCTTTTGATAGCGCGTGTAAACCTTAGTCACTTCCTCGATATTGTTATCGCCGGCATACTCCTCGGCGTATTGTTCGGGGTTCAACCCGAGCATTTTCGCATTCCCGATATGCCATTTCACGTTTTTCAGGAGCTTATCGTCGTCCAAAGCGCATTCCTGAAAGGATTTTTTGATAATGTTTCCGCGTTCCGTTTCGCTGTAAATGGAAAAGTTGCCGTTGAGTCCGACTTCCGCCGTATACATCCGCAAAATGCGCACGCACATGCTGTGAATGGTACACACCCACGAACGCGTAACGTCTACGAGCGCACCCAAGCGTTCTTTCATTTCGTTGGCGGCTTTGTTCGTGAACGTAATCGCGAGGATCGCGTCCGCAGGCACGCGTTTTTCTTCTACGAGATACGCGATACGCGTCGTCAAAACGCGCGTTTTTCCGCTCCCTGCGCCTGCCAAAACCAACACGGGCCCCTCCGTCTGCAAAACGGGTTGAATTTGTTCGTCGTTTAATTGTTCCAATAATTCCTGCATTTCTACCATAACCCTTGTATTATACCACAAAACGAAATTTTTGGCAAGTTTCTATCGCAACGATTTCGTATTCCGCATAAAAAAAGTCGCCCGTGACCAAACGAGCGACTTTTTCGTTTTATTCGATTTTTTACTGCATGGTCAACATGCCGATCGTGTCAAGAATCTCATCTGCGATTTCGTGCTTTACTTCCACCTTCACTCGGCTAAACAAGTGGAAAATCGAAAAGGCACGCATCATTTGGAACGCGGTCAGCGAAAACGGTGTACCTTCCATGCCTTTCGTGCGAATGATTAAGGTAAATAATCCCTGTTTCAATTTTTTATATCCGCAATAAAGCAAAAACGCGCCTACTACCCAAAACAGAATCATCTGTGCCGCACTAAGATCCGTATCGTCATCAAACAATTTGATACACAACGGAACTAAAACAAATAATCCACCCAATACCATCAAGATAATCGCCCAGATTTTTGAAGGCGTTTCATGCACACCGGATATACTCTTTACATCCGCCAATGCAATCTCGTTGCATTCCTTCTTTCGAGAACTATCGGACTTTGCGATAATCCTCTTGTTCGTGACTGTTAAAGAATGTTTTGTTTCCACCAATCTCAGGGTAGAAGTTGCATACACCCATTCTTTCACCACTTCTTCATCTTTTGCTAAAACCATAAAACTACTCCTTATATTGTTTATTTACAACGGTTTCCCGTTATATTCTAAGTTAAAATGCCCTTTTCCCAAAAATCGGCCAACTGCTGTTGCATTTCCGCGTTGTTTTCCAGCTCTGTCAACGGGAGCATTCCCCAAATGCGCCATTCGTCCGAATCCTTACCGAATAAATAATACATCGGAATTTCCTCTGTATACAATCCGTTATAATACCTATATCGCATAATCACCGATAACATCGCCCTGTCCTCTTTTACCTCCGCTTCTTCTACGTAAAACGACATAACGTCTTCGTCGGACAGTAACTTCATGCTGAGCTTATATATCTTCGTAAAAAGACTCGGGACTTTCCAATTTAATATTTCACTGACTTCTTCTACTTCTTCTACCGCTCCGCCCTCTAACACCATCATAAACTCTAATGTATCCGCCACATTTCCCGAGTTGTACGCCTCGGAAAAAGAATATAGTCTTTCTATCACCGCTTTCGTTTCCCCTTCCATAACGATGTCTTCCGCCGCTTCATTTTGTAAAACCTCACCGCTATTTAATTGTTTTCCCAAATTTTTCAGCTTCGTCGATGTTCCTATACCAATCATAATACAAAGAACTACGCCTATCTTAATCAATGTATTTGAAATCTTTTCCATCGCTACCTCCCATGACCCTCATAAAAAAATATGTACAAGCTTCTTGTACTTTCAACACAATTATACAAGAAAGTTGTACTTTTGTCAAGTATTATGAAAACAAAAATTGCAGAAAATATAAAATTTTATCGAAAACAGCTCGGTTTAACGCAAGAACAGCTCGCAAAGTATTTGCACGGAAAAAAAAGTCTTATTTCCAATTACGAAAATGGATACAGCACACCCGATATTTACACGCTATGTCTTCTGGCGGATTTTTTCGACGTCACCTTAGACGAATTGGTCGAATTCGAAAAAGAATAAAGACCGACTACACCGAAAAACGCCTCGAACCCTTCCGAAAATTCGAGACGTCGTATTCCGTTGCCCTTTTATAGTTATTTGCGTGCGTAAAACGTAGCCTTGCCGTTCGAACGGCAGTTGCGCTCTACAAAAGCTCCGCCCGTCACGCCTTATGCAATACGTCAAACTCACACTCGCGGCGAAAGCGTTCCAGTGCGTGAAGATATTTTTCGCTGAGCGTGAGATTGTACCGCTGTTTTTCCTCATATGAAAGCGTATCGTAGTACGCCTTATCCGTCAACCTGCCGATGGCGTCGCTGACCTCCCCTTCGGCAAGTAGCATTTCCTTGACCTGCAAATAGAACGCGTCCTCTTTCTCCCCGGCGATCTCCGCCGTGAGTTTATTTTTGAAAAATCTCCCTGCCTTGCTTTCGTTCAGTCCCATTTTTCGGGCTTCCTCTTTATGTTGTTCCATATCCTCTTGCCGAGCCGCCCAAAAGCCGCTCTTTATGCGTGATTTCGCTCTGCGAGCCTCCTCGCGCAAGGTTCTTTCTTCCGAATTCGTTTTTTGATTCGACATAATGCCCACCTCTTTTCTAAAATTCTTTGTTTTTCGTGCCGTTTTTCGACAAATTTTGCAAATAAAAAGAACTCACCGCCGTGAGTTCTTTTGTTTGTTAATTTCTGCTTCTCTTTCTTGCCGCTTCGGATTTTTTCTTTCTTCTTACGGAAGGTTTTTCATAAAATTCCTTCTTTCTCAAATCACCGATGATACCGTCGCGAGAGCATTTTCTCTTAAAACGACGCAATGCGCTTTCTACATTCTCGTTTTCGCCGACTCTAACCGTAGACATACTTTTCTCAACCCTCCTTTGCCTCTGCATTTATTTTTCCATGATATTATAACAACTTCCCGAGCTTCTGTCAAGCTTTTTTCGGCGTTTTTGAAAGCTTTTTCCGCTTTTTCTCTATTTTTCCGTCCTTTCGCGACGACTTTTGTCGATTGCCGTCGAAAAAATTTCTCGCGTCATAAACGAAACGACGCTCTTGTCGGAGCGTCGCTCGATTCCGTCATGAAACGATTTTTTCAAAATCGGAAGCAGGATGTTTACACCAAGGACAAATAAAATCCTCCGGCAATGCGCCCTCATGGACGTAGCCGCACACCTTGCACACCCACTTTTCTTCCTGCGAGGCCTTCGTCTGCGCGTCCGCCTCGGGAGCCGGCTTAATATGGCTCTGATAGTACGCGTACGTCACGGACGGTTCGTCCGAAAGCGTCTTTGCCTCCGTCACCTCCGCCACGAACAACGTATGCGTCTCATAGTCATAACTGTCCGTCACACGCGCGCTCAACACGGCATTCGCATTTTCCGGCAAATAATACAATCCGTTTTCCGTCGTCGGATACGTCCGATCGGAAAATTTATCCGTCTCCCGTCCGGAAACGAATCCGAAGCGACGAAACACGCTAAACGGTACGCTTTCCGTCAATACGGAAACGTTGAAAATTTTGTTGCGCAACAATAATTCGTGCGTATAATTCGACTTATTGACAAACACGACGATACGCTTCGGCTCGTCCGTCAACATCGCGACGGTGTTGACGATGCACCCGTTTTGCTTTTGTCCGTCCGTCGTCGTCAGCAGAAATAACCCGTACGTCAATCGATAAAACGCTTCTTTTTCCGTCATACTCGCTCCTTTCTCACGCTTTCCAAAGTCCGTGGAGATTGCAGAACGCATACACGCCTGTCACGTACTCTCTTTCCGTGAGCGCGAATTCGCAAACCGGCGCGTCGTTCGCGTTCAAATAACGAACTTGATATCCGTTTTCGGTCTCCACCGCGACCCATTCGATTCGATGCGCCTCCGTCATGGGGTGCGCAACGCTCCCGACGTCCGCTTTTACCTTATTCCCGTCTACAACGACTACGGGTACGTGCTTTTCCTGCGCCGCGTCCGTACTGCCTGCCGTCAATTCCTTCCACCCGTCCAAACGAAGCTCCGTCGTAGCGATAATCGTTTTCCCGCATGCCTCACACTGATAAATTCTTAACATATTCTTACCTCTTTTCTATTTATTGAGATTAAATCTTATAAGTTTTTAAGATCAAATCCTATTTAAGTATAACATAACCTGTATGTTCTGTCAATAGTTTTTACCAAAAAAATGCAAAAATATTCTATTTTTAGGAATTTTTATCTATCAATTCTTGTAAATAGTCGCAAGAGTCGCGTAATTCTTCCACATATTGATAATCACCGTTGTACACCTCGATCAACAACGCGCCGTCGAAGCCGACGTCACGCAAACGTTTGATAAACGTTTCAAAATCGAACGTTCCTTTTCCGGGCAGACAGAGTTTCCCCTGCTCGTTCAAATCGGATACGTGCGCATAAGCGAGTCTCGCCCCCATTTCTGCCAAATACGCTTCATAAGAGTGCTCCGAAATGCGCGCCTGCTTGATATCCAACACGCCGCGCAAACCGTCGATTTCCGCCGCCAAACGCGAAAACACGCCCGGTCGATTGTACGTCGACCACTCCACGTTCTCCAAGCACAACGTAACGCCATGTTGACGGCAAAACGCCTCCAATTCCGAAAAACCGGCTATCATGGCAGGGAAATCGTCGTGTATGCCAGAACGCGACGCGCGCTTGACGCGCGAAACGCCGTGAAACGTATAATACGCCGCGCCGAGCGCGTTCGCGCTCTGCAAAACCTTCTCCGTCCAAGCGTAAGCGTCCGCCTTTACACGCGGATGCAGGTTAAACACCTGCGGTTCGAACTCCGTGTTCAGGCAATGTACGGAATTGACCTGTAACGCGCCTTTTCGAGCCTGTAACAGCTCCGCAAACGGATATCCGTACTCCGAAAAGGACGTTAGAAAAACTTCGGCGCATTGCACGCCCAAATCGTTCAACAAAGGCAAAGCGTCCTCGTTGTTTTCTCGCAAAAACAACGACGCCGTCGATACTCCCACTCTCATAGTTTTCTCCTAAAATAAAACCCGAGCGAATACATCTCGGGTTTTTGTCGCTCAATACATCAATTCGGAAATGACGTCCAACACTTTATCGTGACAACCGCCGCACCCCGTCGAGCAATGCGTAATCATTTGCACTTTTTGAAAGGATTTCTCCACATCCGCGAACACTTCGCCTTCGTGCAACGCCTTTTCGATATCCGCAACGGACACCTGCATACAATGACAAATCATTTGGTTTTCCATAATTCTTTTCTCCTGTTTATTTTTTTCGACTGCGCCGCCAACGGGCAGTCGTTTTTGGTCAAATATAATACACCCGATTTTCTTTACGCGGCTTTACCGAGCCTTCCGCTTTCGAGTAGCCGACGATGCAGTTTCCGATGCCCTCGTATTCCTCTTCGAGCCCCAAGCTCCGCAAAATTTCTTGTCCTTCGGGAGTTTCGAACACCTCTTTCGCGCGGTGAATCCAACACGCGCCCAATCCCGTCGCATGCGCCGCCAACAACATATTCCCCATCACGAGAGACCCGTCGTACACGTGCGTTATCACGTCCTTTTTCGCCAATACGACCAACACGACGGGAGCACCGTAAAACGGATCTCCGGACATGCCGGCTACCTGCGCGTTGAGCGCGGACAGCTTATCGCGCATCGCCTTGTCCGTGACCGCCAAAACGATCGGCGATTGCATATTCATGCCGGACGCCGCGCTAATCCCTGCCTCGACAATCTTTTCGATCGTCGTACGCTCCACCGCGTCGGACTTGAATTTTTTTACACTCTTTCTAGTCAACATCGCTTCCATTGCTTCCATAACCATACCTCACTGATATATTAAATCGGACTTCGTCCATTTTTTCAACACCGAACACATATCCGCGCCGAGTTTCTTCGCCCCATCGAGGTCGTGATCGAGATAATTGCCGCATTCTTCTTTTTTACTTCCGGGGATCTCCCCCTCATAATCTCGTATAAACGCCATGCTCTCTTTCACGAGCCGAATCGCGTCTTCCGCCGACACGCAATCGCGCGTCAAAAGATAGAATCCCGTTCGGCACCCCATCGGTCCTACGTAAACGATATGCTCGCCGAAGCGGCTGTTTCGCGCGTACGTCGCGAATAAATGCTCCAATGTATGCGCCGCGCTCATGGAAAAATAATCGCCGCCGTTCGGCACTTTCATTCGTATGTCATACGTCACCACGTCACCGTCCACGCGAGAAATATACATTCCCTTCGTCAACGTATCGTGATTGATGGTAAAACTTGCGATTTTTTTCATCTTTCGCCTCCCTAAAATAAAGTTCTAAACGCTGCCGGAATGTCCGCAGAAAGTGTGACCACTTCCTTTTTCACGGGATGAACGAATTCCAACCGCGAAGCATGCAACCCGAGCCGTCCGATCGGATTTTTCACTCGCTCGCAGTTCGGCTTTTTGCCGTATTTGTCATCTCCAACAATCGGACAACCCAAGCTCTGCATATGCACGCGGATTTGATTCTTTCTGCCCGTATCGATCTTCACGCGCAACAGCGCGTACGTTCCGTTCTCTTTCAAAACTTCGTAATTCGTGATTGCCTTCTGCCCCGTCGGATCGTTCGTGGAATATACAACGTTGTTGACGTTTTCTTTTAAGTACGTCGTTATCGTCGCACTTTTCTCCGACGGAACGCCCTCCGTCACGGCGTAATATTCGCGGAGCTGTACCTGCTCCCCCCAATGCATTTTTAACATGGAATGAATTTTCACGTTCTTTGCGAATACCAATACGCCCGACGTCTCCTTATCGATTCGATGCAAAACGAAAGGACGAGCGTGCTTATCCGCACGTTGCATGTATTCCGCCACCAAACCATACGCGCACGCCGTTTCTTTATCGCTCTCCACAGACAACAATCCGACGGGCTTATCCACAGCGATAAAGTCCTCGTCCTCATAAATAATTTTCAAATCTCGCACGAAAAAATTCCGTTGCGGCGTTTTAACACCGCGTTTCACGGTCGGTTGCACCGCCATAACGCCGTCTTTGACAGGCTTCTTGGACAATTTCACCTCATCGTCTTTCGCCAAAACGTAATTGTATTGCGTGACCACTCTGCCGTTCACCAGCACCTGCTTTCTAACGAGCAAAGACTTCACGTTGTTTCTCGACGTATTGCATTTTTTGAGCAAAAACTCCAACAATTCGTCGCTACGGTTGACTTTATACGTAGCCGTGTACACCGGTGCTCCGTTTACGCGTTCTTCGCGAGACGTTCTCGATTTTTTATTCTCGTACATGCCTACTCCCATTTCCTTTGAACGACGAGCGTGTAAAACGTTCATCTCGTACATGCCCACGTCGTTTTTTGTCGTTATCGTACTTTTTTTGCATAGTTCATCAGATCCTTTTCAAATCAACGCTCATTTTCTCATTCAACGCGTACATGCCGCCGACACGCGCCATATTTTCTTCCCAATACCGACACGACCGTTCGGCGACCGTGCTATCCGCTCGCTCGATTTTCCGAAAAGAGTTACTGCCCGGCTCTCTTTCGCTCACAAACGAAACTTTTCCCGACTCTTGCGTCACTATATACTATTATAATACGAAACGCGCGACAAGTCAAGACTTGTCACACGTTTTTTTATGTGTTTTTACAAACGCTCGCTCGAAATCTCGTCCACAAACCGCGACATCGTCTCGGAAAGGAATTCCACGTTCGCCGCGTCCGCCTCCACGTCCTTGGACGTATGTATATAAGGAGCATACAACAAACCGCGTTTCGAGCATTTACACGCCATACACCCCACGCCGCAGGGGAAGCTCAAATGGTCGGAATTGCCGCGACAACGTTTTCGGGGGTAAAACGCCGTTTCGTATTCTCCCTCGTCGATAACGCTCCGACGCAACGCCTCATATTCCGCTTTCTTTTCCACCGCGCCGACCGCAAATAAAATATGTTTGCCGTTCCCGACACAATCGAAATTTACGACTAGCTTGTCTTTCATCGAATCTTTATACTCGGAAAAATACGCCTTCGAACCCAGTTTCCCTTTCTCTTCATTGTCGAAAAAGATAAACGCGACTTTTTCGAGTTGTTCCACACGCAACGTCTCGAGAATAGACAGTAACGTCGCCACACCCGAAGTATTATCGTTGCGGTTGCGTTTGTTCTTGAGCGCGAAAAACATCAAATAGAAAGTTCCATAATACACCGTCAATACTATAACGAGCGTTAAGAAGGTATCCGTAACGCCGCAAAGCAAGACGATGCCCATCGCGAAAAACGCGACGATCAGCAAAACGATAATCGGCAAACATTGATACGCATAAAACAGTACAGACGATCTCGGTATCATCAAATTCGGGAATAAACTTCGTGCAGGCGTGTCGTAATGCGCCGTAAAAACGGCGTTCGCCGTCGTCGGATTTCCTACGACCACGTTTTCGTTTCTTCCGTTCCGTGTTTTTTCCACTTCCGCAACGATGCCTTTCCGCGCGAGCGTCTCTTTCACATACGCTTGAAACGCCGCCTTTTCCGCTTTCGTCCTACGCATAGGATACAGCGCGTCCACCTCGTCCAAATACGACGTATTTTTCTCTTTCGCTTCCATTTTTACCTCTTTCCCGATCGAGTCCTTCCCCTGTCCGACGGTCAACTCGGCTTTTTCGGAGCGGATTCCCACTCCGTTTTATTTTACTTCGACGGTTTGAAAATGTCAAGCGTTTTTACATATTTTCCGACTGTCTCTGCAATTTTGCAAACCAAGATTCTTCTTTCCCGAAAGTAAAAATCGAACGGAGTCTATCGATGTCGAATTTCGGTTTATGCGCATAATCCAACAACCCGTTTCTCTTGTTGCAAATCGGTAAGTTGCGTATAGCAATATCCTTGGAACGGACATTTCAGTATCCCTTTCACCAACTTTTCGATTCGAGGATAAAATTCTTCGGCGGATTTCGAACTTTCGCCGTAGTCCCAATTTTTGCCCTTAGTCCGATTGCATCGCGACTCCGCCGAATTCTGTCAACGAAATCGGTTGTCCGTGATACGACGCGCCCTCCGCGAACAACGGATATCCGCACGGAGTCAGCGCACTCCAATCTCCGCGAATATAGCTTTCGTCAAATTTCGCGTCGTCGTACGCGTAATCGTGCACCTACGAGATATTCTTAAAATCGTCGTCGGTAGACACCGGTCGCCTTGAACGCGGTATACACACCCGTATGTGTCGTTGCCAATACCCCGTTTCCCAAACCGACGTTTGATAATCGCAACCATTAAAACACAACAATATATTGTCCGTCAGTGTATCGATCGTAAACGCGCGACGACACCAAACGACCTCGTGCGAACTTTCGTCGCCGAGTCCGCTTGCCTTCGTTTGATAGGCGAACGGAACAACGATTTTTTCCGTCAACGCAACCCTGCTCGTGGCGTAGCCGCATTTCTCGTCGATTTTTCTTCGTCGAAAGCGAATTCCCATTCACCGTTTAAGCTCTGCCAATGCTCCCGTCGAAACTGCGGACGAGGATATTCTTCCCTTTGATATTGCATTGTTTTTCACCTCTCGCGCCGTCTTATTTCTCCAAATATTCGATGATCTTATCCGCCAAAAGTCTATGCCCTTTCATGTTCGGATGCAAACCGTCGGCGTAAATATCCGCATTTTCCTTCGTCCTCGGTTCGTAAAATACGTCCGACAAATCTAAATACTCAATTTGATACGCGTTCAATACCTTGCGTTCCGCCTCGATATAGTCCTTCAACGTACCGACGGGCGTTTTTTTCTGTCCCTCTTCCCCGTGCGGATCTTCCTGCGCATAGCGATATAACGGCAAGATATAACAAAGCTTTTCTCCGAACGTGTTTTTCATATATTCGGCAAGCAAGCGAAACGCGCCGTAAAAAGTATATTCGTCACGATCCTCAAACGTGCCGAGCGGTGCGTCGCCGTGCCCGTAATCGTTCGTTCCGCCAAACACAAAGGTAAAATCCGCGTCTTTGGGCAACAAAACCGCGCGCCGCATAAACTCGTTATCGTCATAATCGAACGTCTTGTTGCGTTGTTTCGCGATACGCGTGCCGCCTACGCCGAAATTGCATTCTTCCGCGCCGAAATACGCCGCCACGAGCGCGGAATACCGCCACTCCTCCCGTTCCGCAATCGCGCCCTGCGTAATGCTATCGCCGAGAAAATTGATTTTTTTCATGATTTTACCTCGTTTTATAGTTTTTCGTTTATAACTGCGCCTGTGCGTCATACAACTCGTAGCATTTGCCGTTCGTATCGGCAACCAACGAAGCGTGAGAGCCTTGCTGAATTACTGCGCCCTCGTGGAATACGGCAACTTCGTCGAAGAACTTACAGGAGGACAAACGGTAGGAAATGTAGATTGCGGTTTTATCGCCTACGATCTCGTCGAATTTGCTGTAAATCTCCGCTTCGACAACGGAAGCGAGAGCTGCTGTAGGCGCGTCGAGGATAATGAACGGAGCATCCTTGTATAGCGCACGGGCAATAGCAAAGCAATATCATTACGAGATACCGTCAGAATCACTTCTACACGCTCGCGACGAAGGCTGAAATCCAAAAAGAAGATTTTCTATAATTTTCTCAAAATGTGCCACACATCATTACCGATAAAACCGCACTTGCGGTATAATCTTTTCGGGTGAGACGGATTCTTGCATTGTCCTGAAACCGTAGCGAAATCTGCAAGATCTTTCATGCGCCATAGAAGCTCTGAAACAAGATAGCTCCCAAGTCGCTGTCCCCGATACTCTTTGGACACCTGAATCCACTCCAACACGCCTTCACCAATATCTGCATCCAATTCGCCAATGGCAGTGGCAACAATTTTTTCGGTCTAATCGTCTTGAACAGCTAACCACGCTGCCGATTTTGAAGTTTGGACAATAAACATACCGTCTCCACGTGCTTGGTTTGAGGAAACATGTCGTACGGCTGTATGCGCTCGATTTGATAATATCCGTCCAACGTTTCGCTCGGCGACAAACCTTCGTATGCCGGGTTTTTGATCAATGCGCCGTTCGACTCGATCAAACGCCCTGTCAAGATCCCCAAATCCCGTGCGAGCGTCGCCGGGTTGCAACTAATCAACGTCAGCTGCGGAATACCGCTCTCCAAAAGAGCCTGCAACACACTGCGCGCAATGCCGGCTCTCGGCGGATCGAGAATCAAACGCAGCTTTTCGCCCCGTTCTTTTTCGAGCACGCCCGAAAGTTTCTCTTCCACATAGCCGCAAATATTCGTCATGTTCCGCAAGCCGTTCTTCGCTTTCAACGAATCGGCGCAACGGGATGCTTCCGCTTCCAACTCGATCCCGTATACGCGCTTTGCCTTTTTTGCAATCATCGCCGTCAGGAGTCCGCCGCCCGAGTATGCATCTATCACGACCTCGTCGCCGTCTTCGCAAACCGTTTGCAATGCGTCGTTATACAATTTTGTACGCACGTTTTCGTTGACTTGCAAAAAGGTAACAGGTCCTGCCTCATAGCGGATTCCCTGCTCCTCTGCTTCAAAAAAGCCCGTACCGTATACGAGTTGAAACTCCTTTCCGAAGATTACGTTGGTGTCCGCATCGTTAAAGTTCAGGTAAAGCGAAAACTCTTTCAGCGTCTCCGAAAGAAGCTCAGCCAAATAGGAAAGCTTCGGCAAGTTCCTTTTTGTCGAAACCAAAGTAACGATATATTTCTCACCGATTTCGCGAGCGACGACGTGGCGCAGAACGCCTTTTTTCGTCTCCTCGTTGTACCCGTGCACCGAACATTCCGTCATATACCGTTTAACCGCCGCAATCAGCCGTTCCGCCCATTCGGGATGAATGGCGCACGCGTCGACGGGAACGATTCGATGGCTATGTTCCGCGTAAAAACCGATAACGTCCTTTCCGTCTTTGTCCGTACCAACGGGAATTTGCAACTTGTTTCGATATTCGTAGGGCAAATCGCTTCCGACCGCATTCGGAACGTCTATGCGAATCCCTGCAATCTTTCGCAGAGCTTCGCGAACGATCATGGCTTTATGCATCAACTGCGCGCCGTATTCCAAATGTTGTAAACAACAACCTCCGCAACGAGTAAATACGGGACACCGCGCTTGAACGCGCTCTTCGGCAGGCGTTACGATTTCCTCCGTCTTGCCGTACCCTATATCCCCTTTTACTTTCAACACCTTAAATCGCACTTTTTCGCCCGGCAAACAAGCGGGAACGAAAAAAGTGATTCCCTCGTAACGGAGAATGCCCTCCCCGTTGGAGCCGATGGCGTCCGCCACCGCGCAAATCACATCGTTCTTTTTTATCATACTGTCCCTCGCGCCATGATTCCTATGGCGAATCTCGGAATTCTTTTACCGTTCAACGCAACCCTGCCCCTGTCGTTTTCATTTTTTGATGCGCTTTACAAACGCGTTGACCACATATCGCCACTTATACATCGCGTAATCGTAAAGCACGAAAAACGCAGAACCGACCACTACGATGATCGGCAACATGTATTTCGGATCGATCGGCAGACTCAGCGTCGCGTCGAATAAAAAAAGCCACATCAAGTACATGGTGGCGTCAAACCAAACCGCTTTCACCGCGCAAGCGAGCCATTTGTTGACTTTTCTCTTCAATTGAAATTCGTTGACCAAAGGGTGTAACCCGAAAAAGCCGATAAACGGCAATAAATCGAATATTCGGGCAGGATTGAGCAACACCGACAGTAAACACGTCGCGACGTACGCGAGCGCGTAACCGCGATAACTCTGTTTTGCAAGCGGCAACATCAACGCGATCGCGCCGAACAAATACCCCGTAAAAAGCAACAATTCCGAATATACCCCGACCGTGAGCAACACCGTCGCCATCGCGCAGGAAAGCGCGGAAAGCGCGATTTCATATGCCGAAATTTTCTTCTTCATTTCCGTTTAACGGCAACCGCAGCAAAGAGAAAACAAACAATCTACGCACAGATAGGTATAGCAACAAGAAAGGCAATTCGAGCAAGCGTTTCCGCCCATCATAGGCTCCTCGTCCATCGGCATGCCGCCGCGCGCATAGGGATTCTGCTGTTGCTCTCGTTCCTGATGCGCCTGCTGTTGGCGATAATCGTTTTTCGCGTTCATTTTCCCGTACGCGTTGCGATATTTGACATTATCGGGATCCATTTGCATGGCGATCTCCAGTTGTTTCTTACTGTCGTTCGTCCAATTCTTCTTATAAAACACGACCGCCTGCAAATAATGCCACTCCGCGTTTCTTTCGTTGAAATCGTCAAGCCGCGCCTGCGCATCGGCGATTTTATCCGCCTTTAACAGCTCCGAAATTTCCTCATACGCGTCTTGCCCTTCGGTATTCTTCTTCTGCTCCTTACGCGCCGCCAAAATCTCGCGATAAGCCGTCTCTATCTTCGTCAGATTTTTTGCGGCTTCGTTTCCGGCTTCTCCGTCCAACCACCTTTCCTCGCCGTATTTTTCTTTCAGTTCCTTGTATCTTTCGGCGAGTTCTTCGTCCGTAGCATTTTCGGACAAACCGAATACTTCGTAATATTCTTTCATTTTTGCTCCATTTTGATTTTTAGGTATATTTATTATTCTTTTGTTTGCAACGTTTTATCCGTTTTTGCGTGCTTGCAATCGCAACCGCTCATGACTTTCTTCGTCATCATCGGCAATCCGCGCAACAAAATGTTATCCGATAAATCGCGATTAAACGGGAACGTCAGTTGCGACAAATTTTCCCGAATATCGAAAAACAACGCATTGAACGCGTACTGCACCTCCGCACCTTTCTCGCTCTGCAACAATGCCGTTTTACTCTCCGCGCGATACGCCAACACAAACGGATTGTACGCGCCCTTTTTCTTGTCTTTGTCGTAATCGTCTAACGCGTCGATAAGATAGATCCATTTCCCGATCGCGTAAAAAAGATTTCGCGTATAGACGTTCGCCTTGTCTTGCAACGCGTAATCGGAAAACTCCGCAAGCATATTCGCCGTAGCGTCCGCAGCGCGGTCTATGCTGTCCGTTTTCGCCTTTTCCGCCTGTTCCTGTATGGTAAGTTGATCTTTGACGATTCGCGCAATTTCGGGGTATTTACGGCACGCGCGTCGAACCCCTTTACGGAACAAGATTCGCTTCGCTCGCCCTTTGTCACCGTCCTGAATATCATCCGTACACTTATAGTAAACGAGCAACGTATTCAACGCGCCGAGCTTTCTCGTCAATTCGTCGACGTTTGCCATGGAACGAGTCCGAATACAATGCGTCAAGCAATGCGATTTTTCGATTTTTACATCGATCCCTGCAAGGTTATGCAACAGGACGGAAAAAAACGTAACGTCGTAGGAAAGTCCTACCCTTGCGGATTGTCCGCAGACTTCGGATATTCCTTTGCAAACACCGCAATACATTGCCCGATACAGCACATCGTCTTTCATAAACAGATACGGCGTATCCGCGCGAATGTATCCGAACATATTCTTGCCTCCCTTGATTCCGCAACGTCTGAGTTTTTCCTCAAAAACGCAGAATTTGTTACCTTATTTCTTATTATATCATACCTTACGCGAAAATGCAAATGGAAAATTCCGTCTATTCCTGCTCTTCACAAAAAATGACGGAATTTATCACCAAATACACAAGAACGCGCGCGTTCCGTTTTACTTTTTAGGGAATACCGCGCGCCGTCGAGCGAGAAACGTGGAAAATGCAGTGTTTTCTTAATCGGGTACGGGTACGATTTCTCCGTCGACGAAACGCAAAACCGCCTCCGACAGCTTCGTCAAATCGTTCGGCAAAGACGTCTTAAACCGCAACGTGCGATACCGAAGATCCAACAAGCATTTAGGCGGCTTCATCGCCGTCAACAGATTTAGACGCTTGATCCCCTTAAAACTGTCTTTCACGTCGTTCCCGGACAACGCGTACAACACGTCTTGCGGGAATTTATAAGGATTCGCCGTAGACAACACGACGACGGGCGTCGTATCCTTCCGTTCGTCCTTTTCCAAAAACTCCTTATACTGCGCATAAACCGCCAACGCCACGCCCGTATGCGTGTCCATCGCATAGCCGTATTCCTCGAAAATATCGTACATCGCCTCGACGGAAGTATCGTCACTCGCAAAGCCTGCATAGAAATCCTTGTCCAACTTCAACTTTTCCGCCGTAGTGATCGAATACTCTCTTTCTTCTGCGAGTCGGCGCATACGCTCCGCGGTGAGCTCCGCGTTTCTGCCACTGACCTCGAACAACAAACGTTCCAAATTCGAAGAAACGAGAATGTCCATCGACGGCGACATGGTGCGGAAAAAATTCCGTTTCACGTTGTAGACGCCGTTTCCGAAGAAATCAAACAAAACTTTGTTGCGGTTGGACGCGCAAACCAATTTACGAATAGGCAACCCCATTTGCTTTGCGTACCAACCTGCCAAAATATTGCCGAAATTCCCCGTCGGAACGACGAAATCGATCGCGTCGCCCATTTCGATCTTTTCCGCGCTGAGCATATCGAGATATGCCGAGAAATAATACGCGATCTGCGGCGCGAGCCTGCCGAAGTTAATGGAATTCGCGCTCGATAACCGCACGTGCTTTTTCGCGAGCGTTGCGTTGAACGCCTCGGACGCGAACAACTTCTTCACTGCGCGCTGACAATCGTCGAAATTCCCTTTCACCGCCGAAACGAATACGTTGTTACCGTCCTGCACGCACATTTGTAAACGTTGCATTTTCGCAACGCCCTCGTCCGGATAAAATACGGCAACTTTCGTGCCTGCCACGTCGCGGAAACCCTCCAATGCCGCTTTGCCCGTGTCGCCGCTCGTCGCGGTCAGAATAAGAATATCCTCCTTAATTCCCGTAACCTCGCAACTTTTTTTCAAGAGATAGGGCAAAACTTGCAACGCTACGTCTTTGAACGCACAAGTCGGGCCGTGGAATAACTCCAATACATATAATTCACCATCGATTTTTACGAGCGGAATCGGATCCTTGCCCTCAAACGAAGCGTACGCCTTTTCGCAAACTTCTTTCAAGAAATCCTCGCCCAAATCCTCTGCCAGATATTTCCCTAATACGAACGCCGCGCGTTCGGCATAGCTCATTTCCAGCATTTGTTCCAATTCTTCTTTCGTTACGGACGGGAAGGTTTCGGGAACGAACAAGCCGCCGTTTGTCGCGAGTCCTTTTACGATCGCCTCCGCGCCGCTCACCCGTTCTCCGCCTCTCGTGCTAATAAAATACATACTTTACCTACCTATCGGATTTGTTTTCCAACCATATGGTTGGCGTTTTTTTTCTCTCTTTTCCCGCATCAAAAAGCGTCCACGCTTACTATTGCCCTTTTCCGGAACTTTTATAAGGCGGCTCGATACAGAAAAGCCGAACGGAAAGACCGCTCGGCTATCCTCCCACAAAAATATTACCGTTTCTTACAGATATTTGGTCACAAAATCCGGAAGATCCTCTTTTGCCGCGGAAACGGAAACCGTCACGACGAGGTTGCTGTCCTTCGCTACTTTATCGAGCATAAAGAAGAACGATGCCAATTCCGAAACGGGTTTTCCTGCGATACGAGCGATCCCGTCGATGTATACGTATTCATTGTCGTGGTTGCCTGCAATGACGCCTTTTACGAAACCGCAAAGCGCAGCCTCGCCTGCGACGTCGTATTCGCTCACGTCGATGAAACGGATCTCACGCTCCAAATCGTACATATAACGTTTCGTATCGGTGATAAATATCATATGTCCTTTAGCATCGTTCACCGCAGCGTTTGCCGCGTCGATCATCATCTTTGTCTTGCCTGTACCTTTTGCGCCATAAATTACTTTAATCATAATAAAATCCTCCCAGATTTTTGTCGTACTTCCCGAGAAAAAAATTATTCTATCTCGGTCTATTATAGTTTAACAGATTTTACGCACAATTTCAAGACTTTTTTGAAAATTTTTCCGTTTTTTTCAAAACTTTTTTCATTTTTTTTATTTTCGGAGGTTTTTCCCCTCGTTTTGCCTTGTTCGAAGCTCTTTCCCGCCCGTTTGCGGCAAGCCGCATATGCCCGAAACCGCATATCCTCCGTTTTTGCAGGGTATATGGGGGCGTGGGCATACGTCTTCGCCAAAAACAGACACAAATCGAACATTTTCGTCTTCCGTCGAAAACGCGAGCAAAAATAACTCGTTCCGCCGAAAAAAAGAGCACGTCGGATCGTCCCCGATATACTCTCTCAAAAAAAGTGCAACAACCGAAGCCGTTGCACCGAAAAAACACAAACTCCGATTGTCGCCTAACAAAACTAAAATAATCAAGGGATATTTCACCATAGCCATTTAGCGGAATTTGCATTTTTACCAAATCCTGAAAAATAGCTATGCTAAAAAAAGATATTATTATCCCGTAAGAAAAAAATATCGCCAATTTGAATATTCAGTTTTGTTAGGCGTTATCATTATAACATGTTTTTGTAGGTAGGTCAATATTTTTCGATAATTTTCCCAAAAAAAACATTACGAAATTCCTCTCGCAATGTTTTTTCTTTATGATTTTATTAAATAACGTTTCCGCACTTTCGCCGTTATTGCAATTTCTTTACGAATGCTCCGATTCGCGCCATGCCTTCCACAACCTCCGCTTCGCTCAGCGAATAGGACAATCTCAAACAATCGTCTGCGCCAAACGAAATTCCGGGAACGGTCGCCACCTTTTCGGCCTCCAACAACGCGTCGGCAAACTCAACGGAATTCGTAATCTTCTTGCCGCAATAGCTCTTCCCGTACAAATCCCCTACGACCAACATGACGTAAAACGCGCCGTCGGGTTCGATGGCTCTCACCCCGTCGATCTGCGCAATACAGCGAAGGAGCGTCGCTCGACGACGATCGAATTCCTTAACCATTTCGGCAATTTCCTCTTCGGGAGAATTTAACGCCTCTATCGTCGCGTATTGAGAAATCGAACAAGCATTGGACGTAGCGTGACTCTGGAAAGAATCGATTGCTTTCGCAACGTCCGCAGGCGCGGCGAGATATCCGATTCGCCAACCCGTCATCGCATATGTTTTGGAAACGCCGTTGACGGTGATCGTCAAATCCTTCATCTTCTCGCTACAACGCGCGATGGAAAAAGGTTTCGTTCCGTTATAACAAAGTTTCTCGTAAATTTCATCCGCGAGTACGAAAATCCCTGCCGCTTCGCAAACTTTTGCGATTGCCCGAACCTCGCGCTCCTCGTAAACCGCGCCCGTCGGATTGGACGGAGAATTGAAAATGAGCATCTTCGTTTTGGGAGTGATCGCTCCTTTTAACTCCTCTGCGGAAAACTTATACCGATTTTCCTTTTTGCAAGGCAAATAAACGGGTACGCCGCCGCAAACTTTTACCGCTTCGGGATAAGTAAGCCAATAAGGTTCGGGAATGATGACTTCGTCGCCCTCGTCCAAAACCGCAAAACAAGCGTTAAAAATGGAATGTTTCGCGCCGTTGGAAACAATGATCTGCGAGGGTTCGTACTCCAAACCGTTGTCGCGTTTGAATTTTTCGCAAATCGCCTTACGCAGAGGCAACAACCCCGAAGAAGGCGTGTACTTGGTGTAGCCGCTGTCAAGAGCCGCTTTGGCAGCCTCGATGATATGCGCAGGCGTATTAAAGTCGGGTTCGCCCACGCTGAAAGAAATCACGTTTTCGCCTGCTTGTTTCATGGCTTTCGCTTTCGCGGAAACCGCAAGCGTTAAAGACGGGGAAAGGGTGGACATTCTCGATGCAATCCTGTTTTTCATCTGTATACTCCGTAATTACATTGTTAAGGGAACGACGATTTCACACCGTCGCCCCTTACACTCCCATTGTACTATTTTTTGCGAAAGAAAGCAACCTCTACGCCGCCGTTTTCGATAAATTTTCCAAAATCTATCGATTTTTTCAAAAAAGTCTGCAAATGTATCGATATTTTCGATTGAATAAATCAACTACGTCGATTTTTCTCTCGAGAGAAACGAATTTACGACACGATCAAATTATCGCGAATGGCGGCAATTTCCTCCACCGTCAACCCGATACGAAGAAGATAAGCCTCGCAACTTCTTTGGAAACAATCTTTTCCGTCGTATTGCAACCCGATTTGCCCGATGTAACGCATCGTGCTTTCTAAATGCGCCGTCATCGTCGCCACCGTCGCTCCGTCGGAACAGCCGCTCTCCGAAAAGAAGGACATCTCGTAATCGAGTGCGATATCCCCCTTCGGAACGCCGCAAACGCCGAGCAACAACATCGCGACCATGGAAGTGCGGTCGCGCCCTATCGCACAATGGAAATACACGGGGTAGTTTTCGCTATCCGCAAACACGCGCATCGCCGACGCGAGCGCGTCGTAATATTCCTCATTATCGAGTCCGCTCGTTCCCATATAATAAGGACAGGAATAATTCCAATAGCGAACGTCGTCGCCGACGGGCGAGCTGCCTTTGCTTCCCTCCGTCGTTTTTCTCAAATCTAAATCGCTACGAATGCCGTACGTTTCCAAAAAACGCCGTTTACCCGTTTCGGTAATGCCGTCCAGATTCGCGCCGCGATATACGACGCCTTGCCGTATCTGTCTGCCGTCTTCGGTCTTTTTTCCGCCGATATCGCGCGTATTGGAAACGCCGTCGATCGAAATCGTTCGGGGCGTATTCGCCGTCTTGAACGAAAAGACGTCCGATTTGTCCGCGCCCGTTACCTGCCAATAATACGTCGTATTCACATACAAATCGGAAACCGTCCATTGCGTCGTTTCCGTCGTGTAAATCGTCGCATCCGACATGTCGGCGTTCAACGACAACGCTACCGTATATGCCGACGAAGGCGTTTCCGCAGCCCATTCCAATGTCAAATCTTTCATCGCGTAATGGTCGCCTTTCCCGAAATACGCTTCCGCGCAATTGGCGTTCTCCGTGTACCCCGACACAAACTCCGCGACCTCATCGTTGCAGATCGCCACAATCTTCCCGTCCTTGGGCGACACCGCCGTAATCAAGGCAGGTTCTACCTCGGAAGATCCGGAGCCGGGCAAACACCCGACAAGCGCGTTCAACGCGCAACAAGCCGTCAAAACGACCGCGATACGTTTCCCTTGTCTTTTCATGTTTCTAAATTTCCTCCTTACGAAAGCGTTCCGCTTTCCGATTATTCGTAGCTCGTCGAGTATCCCTCGCTTGCTTTGTTTTATTTTAACATACTCCGCAACAAATGTCAATTTCTTTTGCGCGAACTTTTTTTCGTTTGCAAAAGTCTCGGAGCAACGTCAACGCAACCCTGCTACCGCGTCGTATGTTATCGAGCGACTTTGTCGTTACTCGATATGCAGAATTTCGCAAAGCTTTTCCATGGCTTCTTCATACGTGTCGAATCGAACGACATAGTCGCAAATTTCGGCATTGTGTTCCTCGAAATCGATGGCGACGATACGGTTCACTTTATCCTCTATGGAGGAATTTTTCCGTAAGATCGAGGAAAGCAAGCGTTTTTTATCGCGTCGGATATAAATGGTCACGACGTTTTTGAAATTCGTTTTCAACGACATCGCACCGCAAATATCCATCGTCGTCATGACATGCTTGCCCTTTGCCAAAATCGCCTCTACGTCCGATTTTCGAGAACCGTACCCGTGCCCTGCGTACATTGTGGATTGGAACATCTCTCCGCTTTCGCACATTTCGCGGAAAGTTTCCACGGAAACGTAATTGTACCAATCGTTTTCTTCCGTAGCCGTCGGATCTTTGGTCGTAAAGCTCGTCAATTTTTCAAATTTGTCCGTCTTTTTCAGCAACCGCGTCGCCAGCTTGGATTTACCGCTCCCCGACGCCCCGACGAGCACGACGACGGTCGGCTCGATAAACGACTCGTCCTCCTTTTTCAGGCTATAGCTTTCTGCAATCACTTCCACGAGCTTCAAAAACTCGTCGTACGTATTGACGGCGAGCATTCCCGTCGCCTCTTGATTCCACGGTCTGCGAATCAAAATCGGATACTTCGCATTGGAACTCAACACGTTATGCATCGCGTCGTCGAACAAAATATCCACGTTGATTTTATCCTTGCGCGAACCCATATAAATATGGTCGGGCGGAATTTCCGGGAACTCCTCCATGATTCGCTTCGCGCGGATCCCCATGAACTCGGGCGGAATCGCCGTCGACACAAACAGCTCCGTCATTTGAGACAATTTCGCAACAAATTCTTTCGCGCCCTTGATGACGGGTTGCGTTTCGTAAAACTTCGGATCTTTGAAAAATTCGTGGATCACGTCCGTACGGTTACCCGTTTTGCCCCAATTCGTTACTTCGTACAAGGACAACGGCGGATCGAATTTATATTTCTCGTTCGCCAAACGAATGGCGTATTCGGTACACTCCATCAAAACGTCATCGATATCCAACGCGGTGGAAAGTCTGTATTTTCTCATATTTTTCTCTCCCTATATAAAACATTACCGCATCCGCCGCGAAGAACGGCTACGGACAACTATTATATACGATGTTTCGCCAAAAATCAACCCCCTTTTTGAAAAAAACTAAAATTTTAGAAAAAAATTTGCATTTCGCCTTGATTTTCCGCTCCGCCTGTGTTATAATATCATTCTGTCGGTAAGCAATCCGCCGACTTCTATTATGCATTCGGAGAATTATTATGCGTTACGACGTTATTATTATCGGAGCCGGTCCCGGGGGGATCTTCTCCGCTTACGAACTGAAAAAACTTTCCCCCGAATTAAAAATAGCCGTATTCGACGGCGGTCACGCGCTCCATGAGCGGCATTGCCCCATCGACGGCGATAAAATCAAAAGTTGCGTCGGTTGTAAAAGCTGTTCTATCATGAGCGGTTTCGGCGGCGCAGGCGCGTTTTCGGACGGTAAATACAATATCACCAACGATTTCGGCGGCTCGCTTTACGAATATATCGGAAAGAAAAAAGCTCTGGAACTTATGCACTACGTCGACGAGATCAATCTGTACTACGGCGGAGCAGGTACAAAATTGTACTCCACGGCAGGTTCTAAATTCAAAAAAATTTGCGTGCAGAACGGTCTGCACCTTCTTGACGCGTCCGTGCGACATTTGGGGACGGACATCAATTACGTCGTTTTGGAAAACCTGTACAACGATTTGAAAGAGCAGGTCGATTTCTATTTCGATTCCCTCGTAAACGATATCGAAGTATTGGAAAACGGATATCGAATTCGTAGTGGCGAAAACACGTACGAATGCGATCAATGCATCGTGTCCGTCGGCAGAAGCGGAAGCAAATGGATGGAGCAGGTATGCAAACACCTTGAAATTCCCACAAAATCCAACCGCGTAGACATCGGCGTCCGCGTAGAGCTTCCGGCGGAAATTTTTTCGCATCTCACCGACGAATTGTACGAGAGCAAGATCGTCTACGTCACCGAACAATACGGCGACAAAGTCCGTACCTTTTGCATGAATCCGAAAGGCGCGGTCGTCAGCGAAAATACCAACGGAATCGTTACCGTCAACGGGCATAGCTACGAAGATCCTGCAAGACAGACACAAAATACCAATTTCGCCCTGCTCGTCGCGAAACATTTTTCCGAGCCGTTCCGCGATTCCAACGGGTACGGAGAATCGATCGCACGGCTGAGCAACATGCTCGGCGGAGGCGTCATCGTGCAACGCTTCGGGGATCTGATCCGCGGCAAACGTAGCACGCCCCAACGTATAGAGGAATCTTTCATCACGCCGACTTTGAACGCGACCCCCGGCGACTTGAGTTTGGTGCTTCCCAAACGCATTTTGGACGGTATCATCGAAATGCTGTACGCGCTCGACAAAATCGCGCCGGGAACGGCGAACGACGATACGCTCCTCTACGGCGTCGAGGTCAAATTCTATAATATGGAAGTCGAAGTAGACGAACATTTGCAGAGTCGTTTCAAAGGGCTCTACATCATCGGCGACGGGAGCGGCATCACGCATTCTCTTTCTCACGCCTCGGCAAGCGGCGTACACGTCGCAAGAAATATTTGCGGACAATAATCACGATAAAAGCGCGGAAGTTCGACCTCCGCGCTTATTTTATGTATTTCAAAGAACTCCCGTCAAAAAAATTTCTATGCCTATGGCAATCAAGATAACGCCGCCCAAAACGCTCGCTTTGCCGGCGAGCTTCGTGCCGAATTTTTTGCCGATGCAAAGCCCCCCGGTACAAATCCCGAAAGTAACCACCGCAATGAGCAAGGAACAAACCACCGCTTGCAAAAGCGTATGTTCCGCAATGGTAAAGCCGACGGACAGGGCGTCTATCGAAGTGGCAATCCCCTGTATCAGCAATGCACCGAAACTCACCGCCGGAGCGCCTGTTTCCTCGTTACCCCCTTTAATCCCTTCCACCAACATTTTACCGCCGATAAAACCGAGCAACAACAGCGCAATCCAAGGAATGAGCTTTTCAAAGATCGCAAAATACTGTTGTATCGTCGAAACGCACACCCAGCCGACCATCGGCATGGCAAACTGAAAAAACGCGAATACGCCTGCAATCAGGCTCATTCTGCGCCCTTTCATATGCGGCTCATTCAATCCGTTAGCGAGCGACACGGAAAACGCGTCCATCGCGAGCCCTACTCCCAGCAAAACGCTATTCAAAAAGAAGATGAAATCAAAACCGCTATTCGGCATTTTATGCCCTCCGCGCAAAAAATTGCCAAGCCGCACGCTATCGCGCCGCTCGGACTTTTTTTATTATATCGAATTTTCGTTTGCTTGTCAACCAAAACATCGGCTTTTGCAAAAAATAGAATTTAATGACGAAAACGTTTCGACGGAAACAAACGATACGTTTTCGTTTTTCTGTATCTTTTCAGTTTTTTCGTTTCACATTCGCTTGCCTGTTTATCGGAAATATGTTATAATATCGGCATTCGAATTTTTACACTCGAGGAAAAATTATGGCTACTCTGCTTTTGATATTTATTTATATTGCCTATATCGGTTTGGGCGTGCCGGACTCCCTGTTCGGTACGGCTTGGCCTGCCATTTACGAAGAATTCGGTCTACCTATCTCCGCGGCGAACGCCGTCACCCTGCTGATATCGGGCGGTACGGTCGTTTCGAGTCTAATGAGCGAACGCATCATCCGTCGATTCGGCACGGGAATCGTCACCGCGGTCAGCACGACGATGACTGCGCTTGCACTGCTCGGGTTTGCGCTTTCGGGCAATCTGTTCTGTCTATGCCTTTGCGCCGTGCCTTTGGGATTGGGCGCAGGTTCGGTAGACGCCGCGCAAAACAATTACGTCGCAATCCATTACAATGCGCGCCACATGAGCTTTCTGCATTGTTTTTACGGAATCGGCGTCGCATGTAGTCCGTATTTGATGTCGATCGGCATCAAGAGCGGTAATTGGCGTTCCGGTTACTTTTGGGCGTTCTGCATACAAGCGGTCATCTCGCTCCTCACGATCGTGGCATTGCCTCTCTGGGGAAAAGCGCATCCGCAAGACAAAGAAGAACGCTCGAAAACGCCCCAACCCTTTTCTCTGTTGCAAATGGCGAAACTCCCGGCAATCCGCGCGACTTGGTTGATGTTCATTGCCTCTTGCGCCATCGAAGCCACCTGCACGCAATGGGGAAGCACCTTCCTCGTCACCACCAAATCCGTCCCAGCCGACGTCGCCGCAAAAATCGTCATGCTCTACTTTATAGGGCTTGCCCTCGGCAGATTCGTATCCGGACTCTTGGCGAAAAAAGTCACGGCATGGAGACTGATTTTCTATGGTTGCGGCATATTGCTGTTTGCAATCATGCTGTTGGCTTTGCCGATCAAGAGCGTCGTTCTGTCCGGCGTCGGACTGTTTCTGACCGGCTTCGGTATCGGTCCCGTCTATCCGAATCTGACGTATTTGACCCCGATCAACTTCGACAAAGAACATTCTCAAGCCGTCATCGGGAGCCAAATGGCACTTGCTTACGTCGGAATCATGCTCGCCCCGATCCTGTTCGGATTCTTGGCGCAAAACATCACGACGGAGTTGTTCCCTTATTATATAGGTTGTCTGTTCTTGCTGTTTACGGCGGCGATGCTCCGTCTGATCTCCGTATTGAAAAAGCAAAACAAATACGAAATACAGATGCTGGATAAAAACTAAATATTGCTTTTTATTCCCGAAAAAGGACTGCCGCAAAACGACAGTCCTTTTCTAAAAACATAAAAGAGAAGTTATGGGGTAAGCACACCTATTATTTCCCTTCCTCCGCGAAAAAGGGAGTATTATTTATAAATCGTAAAATAATTTTCGTTGTCATATACGATTGTTTCCGTCGTTTCAACGCCCTCGCGTACCACCGTCAAGATGACCGTATCCCCGAAGCGTACCGTCAACAGCAAATCGTTCAACTGATAACGACGGTCAAGCGTCGTGGTCTGTCCCGTCGATTCCCCTGCGTGAATAATCGTGATCGACTTAAACGTATCGCCGAAACGCAACTTGCCGTCGGCAGCCGTCAAATTTTTGTCTTTGCCGGAGTTGTCCGAATTGCCCGAACTGCTCGGATTTTTCTCTGTTTCCGAAGTATCCGAATCCGTATCTACGATAAATACTTCGTGAATGCTCAATTCGCCGTTTTCTAACACCGCGTTCGACTCGATAATTCTGACCATGACGCCGAGCATAGCGCGTTTCACGACGCCGTCGTTGTCCATCAAATTTTCGCAAAGATACTTCACCTGCGTGATCGGCAAGGCGTAACCCATATTGTCCACGTCGTCGCTCGCATTCTTCGCGTTGGTGATACCGATCAATTCGCCCTGCGCGTTAAACAGCGCGCCGCCGGAATTTCCGTGATTGATCGCCGCATCCGTACGCATAACTCGATAGCTCACCTCACGGTTCGCTCCGTCCGTAGACGACATTGAAATGTATTCCGACTCCACGGAAACGATGCCGCTCGTCACGGCAATGCCCGCGCCGTCGGGATTCCCGATCGCATATACTTTCTCGCCGACCTTTACGTTTTCGGAATTACCGATCTTCGCTACTCGAACGTCGTTGTTTTGGATAAATTCGCTCCCCGACACTTCCAAAATCGCGATATCGTAATCCATCGCGCCGCCGACGTAGGTGGCTCTGATTCCGTCGCCGTCCTCGTCTTTCCCCGTCTTCGTGGAATACATATTCAGCGCGCCGTACGTATATAAATAAATAGAATCGGAAATATGCGAGTCGGAATTACTCTCCGAATTGTAGATCACGTGATAGTTGGTGACGATATACGCGTTTCCTGCCTCTTTGTTCAAGCCGATAATTACGCCGCTCCCTGCGGAACTGGTGATCTCCGTCGACGTTGCGCCCCAAAAACCGGATGCCGTCGTAATGGTGAAACTGCAATAAATACTCACGACCGACATCATGTTGTCGGCAATCATTTCCGTGTTATTGTTTTCCGCAACGTCCACGCTCAAATACTCTTTCAGAAAATCCAAAAAACTTCCCGTGTAGCCGTTTTTCTGCGCCGCCGCGTACGTTTCCTCGATGGAAATGCTCTCCGCGTCCTGTCCGTTGGAGCCTTTCAGGCTGTTCAACCATTCTTGTTCCGTGCCGACGAAACCGTTTTTCACCGCAATATCGTAGGCGTTGACGATTTCTTTTTGGTTGTCGCACGATGCGCCGCTCACCGCAAACAAGGCGGCACAAGATACCGTTACTACTCTTTTCAAAATCTTTTTCATGCTCTTTTTCCTCTGAATTTTGACTTTAGAAAAATTATTTACTTTTGTATGTCTTATTATACGCCGCTTTTTCGTTAATAATTTTATGGATATTTGAAAATTATGTGATATTTTATTAAATAAACAATTTTTTTTACAAACTTTCCAAATCGTCCAACGATAATTCGAAGGCTTTGATAAAATGTTCCATAAAATAATCTATCTCCGGCATATTTCTGTTTTTCAAATCGCTTTCAATCGTTTTTTTGGCTTTTTTGAACTCCGAATTTCCGCTACGGAGCTCTTCCAAACACTTGATGTACGCCGCCAACCGATCCGCACCTTTCACCAATTGATACTCGACGCTCGATTCGTCCGCAAGAATATACGGCACGATTGCCTCTGCCATTTCGTCGGGCAACGTTTTGCTGATTTTCTTGCAAGCGTTCTGTTCCAACTCCTTGTACGCGGAATGGATATCCCGATTGTAATACTTGATCGGCGTGGGGAGATCCCCCGTCATCACCTCGCTCGTTTCGTGATACATCGCGTATAACACCACTTTCAAAACATCTGCGTCGCCGCCGTAGATCTCGTTGTGTATCGTAACGAGCGCATGCGCGAGCATCGCAACCGACTGCGAATGCTCCATGATGTTTTCTTCTCGCATGGAACGCATCAATTGCCAACGCTTGATATATTTCATTCTGTCCATATAGGCGTAAAAATCATATCGCATATTTTTTTCTTCTTCCTTTCAAAACATTTGACAAATATTTTTTTTTCGTATATACTATCCTTATCAATTTCATAAAAGTATCCGTCGTGGGTGCCTTACAAAGGCTGAGATTATACCATTGGAATCGGCAGGGTAATCCCTGAGCGAGAGATCGATATTCGTTTTATGCTCGGCAAGCTTTCGGCTTGTCAATAAAGCGTTTTTCACCCGCGTTTCTTTTCAAGACGTGGTTTTTTTTTTACGGCGAGATACCTGAGGAGGTCTTATGTTTTTACACACACTGCTTTCCACCGTATACGCCGTTGAAAAATTCGAACCCGTCGCCAAACGGCTGACAATCGGCTTGCTCGCCGCGGTGTTGCTCGTCGGAATTTTCCTGTTCGTTCGAAAGCGCGCCGCTTTTTCGAAATACGTCAAAGCATCCCTGCTCGGCGGAGCTTGCTATCTGCTCCTGTTAGGCGTCCTGTTTTTCGCCTTGGACCTTGCCAAGCATTACAGCGATTCCTACGCGGAGGAAAATTGGTTGGATAAACGCCTGTTGACGACGTATATTCTTTTTCCCATGCTTACGCTGTGTTGCGTTTGTCTGCTCGCGCTCGCGCTGTACGGCATCGCTGCTCGTTTTGCGCCGAAACGCAAAAAAACGGTCGCTATCGTCGACATGCTCGCCTGCGCGCTTACCTTTTGCGTGACGCTCGTTTGTCTTGCTACCTATTACGATAAAAAAATCGCAAACGACGGCTACTACAACTCCGATACGGCAACGGTAAAACAGGCGGCTTTATACGCCTTGTCCGCGTGTAGCGCGTTGCTCGTCTTCGGATTGAGCCTATTCGACAGACAAAAACTCCGTCTGAACGCTCGCGAAGTCGCTTACGCCGGCATTTGCACCGCCATGAGCTACGCGCTGTCCTACATCAAGCTGTGGGATATGCCGCAAGGCGGTTCGATAACGCTCTGCAGCCTGCTCCCCTTGATGCTGTACGCCTATATTTTTGGAGCGAAAAAAGGCGTATTCGTCGGCTTCGCCTACGGTTTGTTGCAGGCGTTGCAAGACCCGTGGATTATTCACCCGGCACAATTCTTGCTCGACTACCCCGTGGCGTTTTCCGCCGTCGGTTTGGCAGGCTTGTTCAACGACGCGCACTCTTTACAAAACGCGCCCCGTCGACAATTCGCGCTCGGCGCGAGCGTCGCCGGTTGCATGCGCTTTTTCTGCCATGTTCTTTCGGGCGTATTCGCCTTTTCGGTAAACGCCGAAGGGCAGAACGTTTGGCTATACAGCCTCGCCTATAATGCCTACGTATTCGTAGACGCCGCGCTCGTCATCGTTGCCGCCGTTTTCGTCCTGTCGTCGCGTTCCTTTCTGCAAACGATCCGTCGACGTAAAACGCCGAAAACGACTCAATAAACGGCGATCTCGTCGAACACCGACTTATCCACTATCACTTTCTTATTTTCCGTATCGATCGTCTTAATGACGTTTTTCACCACGGGAAAAAGAATGTTTTTACCGTCTTTTTCGAGCGTATAAATATCCGACGCCAAATTGCGAATATCTTTTACGATGCCGAGGAATTCTCCGTTCTCCGTTTCGCAGGAAAGCCCGAGAATATCCACAATGTAGTATCTGCCCTCTTCCAACGGAGGCGCGTCCTCGCGTTCGCCTTCCAGTTTTTTGCCGCGGAACAACTCCGCCGCGTTCCGATCGGGCACTCCGCGCAACCCGATGTACGCGGCACCGTCGAGACCGACCCGAAACGACAAAATTTTATAGGGTTTGTCGTCGACGTACACCGTCCCGAACTCCTTTACGTCCTCGGGAAAATCGGTGAACGTCTTTATCTTCAACTCTCCGCGAATGCCTTGCGGTTTCAACACTTCCCCAATCACCAAACGATCCATAAAAACTCCTTCCGACATTGCTCAACGCATACCTGCCCTGTCGATTTTAAGATAAAGTCGCACCATCGCATACGTTGCGATAAGGGGAGAATATGCGATATTCTCTTAGATAATATGGCAAAAAAAGGCTTTACGAAAAAGCCTTTTTTTATACGAACTTTACTCGGCGTCCGTGTCGACGTTCACCGCTTTACCGCCTCTTTCACGGATTTCGATAACGTATTTCTTGCTGTTTGCGGGCGTAGCGGCGCGCACGATCGTACGCAAAGCCTTGGCAATCTTGCCCTGCTTTCCGATTACCTTGCCCATATCGGCAGGAGAAAGCACGACGATCACTTCTATGGCACGTTCCTTTTCGTTTATCACGTATTCCACATTCTCTTTGTCTTCCGCAAACTGCCCGACAACGTATTTGATTAAATCCAACATATTGCTCTCCTTACTCTATGCTTTCCGCAAAGCGTATACGAAAATACGGCGGATACGTCACCGCACGCGCCGTACCGTTTTCGCGTCTTTTCTTATTTACTCTTCTTGCCTTTGGTTTTAGAAGGACTGAGTTTCGCGCTCTTTTCCACAACGCCTGCTTTTACGAGCAAGTTTTTCACCGTTTCCGTAGGTTGAACGCCTTTCGAAAGCCAATCTTTCGCCTTGTCTGCATTGATATCGAGTTCTACGGGCTCGCAGGTAGGTCTGTAATGACCGACACAATCGATATATTCGCCCGTCGCTGCCTTTCTGCCGTCTACTACGACAACACGATAGATAGGGTTCTTCTTGTCGCCCATTCTGAAAAGTCTCATTTTTACCATAATAATACCTCCAAAGTATCTTAAAAATTTTTTCTTGTTTTTTCGGCTAAACGCCGTTTTTTGCTGTTTCGTTTAGAAAGGAAGCCGCATTTTTCCTTTGTTTCCTTTCAACTGCTTCATCAACATTTTCGTCTGCTCATATTGTTTCAAAAGTTGATTGACTTCCTGCACGCTCGTCCCCGAACCTGCCGCGATGCGCCGCTTGCGCTTATGCTCGATAATGGCAGGATTGGTACGCTCCGCAGGGGTCATGGACAAAATAATCGCCTTCGTGCGTTCGATACGCTTTTCGTCGATATCCCCCTCGTTGACTTTGAGCTTTCCTGCCCCGGGGAGCATCGAAAGCATCGCCGAAGCTCCGCCCATCTTCTTCATCATCGCAAACTGTTCCAGATAATCGTCCAGCGTAAACGCATTCGACAACATCTTCTTCTGCATCTTCTTGGCGTCCTCTTCGGTGATCGCCTGTTGCGCCTTTTCGATCAAGGACAACACATCGCCCATGCCGAGAATCCTCGACGCCATACGATCGGGATAGAACGGTTCCAAATCCGTCAGTTTTTCCCCGATGCCGATAAATTTGATCGGCTTTCCCGTCACCGCCTTGATTGACAAGCACGCGCCACCGCGCGTATCGCCGTCGAGCTTGGTCAAAATCACGCCCGTAATATCCAAGCGTGCGTTGAACGTTTCCGCCACGTTTACGGCTTCTTGTCCCGTCATCGCGTCTACGACGAGCAATGTCTCAGCCACTTCCACTTCCGCCTTGATGTTTTCAAGCTCCTGCATCAACGTATCGTCGATTTGCAAACGCCCTGCCGTGTCCAAAATCACCGTGTCGTAATTTCTCGAGCGCGCGTATTCAATCGCCTGCTTCGCCGTCTTCACAGGGCTTTGCGTGCCCTTTTCGAACACTTCGGTCTGTGCGTTTTTCCCCACGACTTGCAACTGCGTGATTGCCGCCGGACGATAAATATCGCCTGCCACGAGCAAGGGGCGTTTCCCCTGCTTTTTCAGCAACAC
>CAYZOF010000003.1:54698-67486 GCA_964479935.1 uncultured Clostridia bacterium
TTTTCCCTGCGCCTTGCAAGCCGCACATCATGATGACGGTGGGGAGCTTGGAAGAAACCTCCAACTTCGAATTTTTCGCACCCATCAGCTCGATCAGCTCTTCATTGACGATCTTGATGACCTGTTGCGCGGGATTGAGCGAAGTCAAGATTTCCTGTCCTACCGCCTTTTCGGAAACGTCGGCAATGAATTGTTTGGCGACTTTCAAATTAACGTCCGCCTCCAACAACGCAACGCGAACCTCGCGCATCGCCGTACGAATTTCCAATTCCGTCAATTTTCCGCGTTTCGTCAGTTTGGAAAATATATGATTTAATCTATCCGATAACGATCCGAATAATGCCATAGCGTCCTCTTATTGCTTATTTTCCCGTTGCAGAGCGTCAATCTGCGCCTGCATTTCCTCCAGCGTGCGGGCAAAACCCAATTTCGCCTCATAACTTTCCAGTTGTTTTCTGCTCTTATGCAAACAATCGGAAACGCTTTGGCGAGAAACGCCTTTCTGATCGGCGATCTCCCCTAACGAAAGGTCGTAATTGAAATACAAGTCGGTGATTTCCCGTTGCGTCGCCGTCAACAACGGCGAATACAAATCCCAAAGTCGACAAAATTGCAAGTCGTCTTTCATCTCTCCGCCTCCCACATTACCGATATAGTATACACCAAAAAAAAACAAGTGTCAAGCATTTTTACTTGACACTCGCAATTTTTTCCTATTTTTTCAAAAAAGTTGCAACAGATCTACCAAAATGGCAAATCCGAATAAAGCGATAATTCCGACGAAATGAATAATCGTCTCCACCTTACGATTAATCGGTTTTTTGCGAATCCATTCGATCACGCAGAAAATGACCTTACATCCGTCGAGCGCAGGAATCGGCAACAGATTGAACACGGCAAGGTTGACGCCGATGAATGCCGCAATATTCAGGAAATTCAGCATACCGCTCGTCGCCGCCTGCGACGTCACCTTGATCGTCGTAATCGGTCCGCCCATAGACTCCAAGCCGAGTTTCCCCGTCAGGAGCTCCCCGAGCGAACGCAAGACCGTACCGCCGATCTTCACCGAATACCCGAACGAATGTCCTATCGCCTCGAAGAAATTCTGCTTTACCGTCGTCGGCGAAAGTCCGTATACCCCCATCGAACGCAACAACGTATACGTATCGGACATATTTACGAAATCCGCATCCGTTTCAAGCGGCATTTGCACCGTCATTCGCACTCCGTCGCGCGACACCGAAACGTCTACGACCTCTCCTGCGGACTTTCCGTCGAGAGCGTCCATATAGTCGGCTATCATATATACGTTATGCCCGTTGATTTTCAAAATCACGTCTTGCGGTTGCAAATAGAAGCTCTCTTCCGTCTGTAAAGCAACGGAAGTCGGCGTCGTTTGCTCTTCTTGCGGTTTTTCCATCACCGCATACACGGGTCTGCCGATACACGCAAACATCGTCACGATCAACACCAGTGCGAGCAAATAATTCATCGTCGCACCGGCTACGAGTACGATAATCCGTTTCCAAGGCTTCTGGTCGTTGAAACGTTCGCCCTGCGGCTCGGGATATTCCTCGCTCGACGCAACCCTGCCCCCTTCGTTTGCGTTTTCGGGAGTCGGGGAGATTTCTTCAAACGGCTCGATATTTTCCGATTCTTCGGGACTCGGCTCATCGATCTCGTCTTCTCCGTCAAACGCGCAATATCCGCCCAACGGCACGATACGGAGCGCGAACAGCTCCCCTGTTTTTTTACTGCGTTTTTTGAAAATAGCCGGTCCGAAGCCGATAGAAAATTCGTTAATCTTGAAGTGCAAAATCTTCCCTGCCACGTAATGCCCGAATTCGTGTATCGTGACCATTACGAGCAAAATCACAACCGCCAACACTACGCCGCCAACGCTTTTGAATACGCTCGCAAACGACAATACTTGATGCTCCACGTTATATACTCCTACTCTTAATATATTCGCGCGCTTGCGCCCTCGCACGCGCGTCCGTTTCCCATAACGCCGCGTACGAATCGGGTTTGACGCGCTCGGTCTGCGTCAAAACCTTCTCGATAACGTTTGCAATACCGAGAAACGGGAGCTTCCCTTGCAGGAATGCGCCGACCGCAACTTCGCCTGCGCCGTTCAACGCACAAGAATAATTATCGCCCATTTCCGCACTTTTTAATGCAAGATCGTAACAAGGGAATTTTTTTCTTTCGAGCGGCAAGAACCGAATCGCGCCGAGTTTCTCGAAATCGAGCGGTTTCAAGCCGCAATCGAAACGCTCGGGATAGGTCAAAGCCAATTGAATCGGCAACTCCATCGTCGGGTAGCTCAGCTGTGCCAAAATGCCTCCGTCGTCGAATTCCACCAAAGAATGTACGATGCTCTCGGGTTGTACGACGGTATGGATCTTCGATAAAGGCGCGTCGTACAGCCACCTTGCCTCAATCACCTCGAACCCCTTATTCAGCAACGTCGCGCTGTCAATCGTAATCTTCGCGCCCATCTGCCACGTGGGGTGTTTCAACGCCTTTTCGGGCGTTACCACGCGCAACTGCTCCTCCGTATAATGATAAAACGGACCGCCGCTCGCCGTGATAATCAGCCGCTTAAAGGGCGCATTCGCATTAAAATGTAAAGCTTGCCAAAGCGCGGAATGCTCACTGTCTACAGGCATTAAATCGATACCTGCCGCCCTGATTTCGCGCATTACCAGTTCACCGCCGCACACGAGCGTCTCCTTGTTGGCGAGCGCGATCGGCTTTTTCAAAGCCACGGCTTTCAGACTGTATTTCAATCCGGCGAACCCTGTCGCCGCGATGAACGCGACGTCTCCGTACGTCATCGCCTCTTCCGCGGCAGCTTCGCCATACGCGAACTTCACGCCCTCGGGAATTTGATCCGCAATGCGTTTTCCTGATAGTTCGTCAACGAGCGCGGCGTAGCGAGGCTTAAACTCCCGAATTTGTTGCAAAAACAACTCCGCGGAAGTATTCGCCACCAAACTGTCAACGGAAAATTTATCGGGATATCGACGCACGACGGAACAAACCTGCCGTCCGATCGACCCCGTCGAACCGATCAACGCGAGCCTTTTCATATCCGTTCCTCCTCTTTACACTGCCAAATAGATTGCCATAAATACCAAATAAGTGATCAGCGTCGTAAACAACGTTCCGTCGATACGATCCAAAATGCCGCCGTGTCCGGGCATGATTTTGCCCATATCCTTCACGCCGACTTTACGCTTGATACAGCTTTCGACCAAATCGCCGAACTCCGTCGTTGCCGCACCGAGCAACCCGATTGCCAAATACACGGGAAGCATCACCGCCATATTCGCATACGTCCCGACCGTCGCGCCATAGACGAAATACAACACCGTCGCGCCGAGTACGCCGCCGACCAAGCCGCCGATTCCGCCGACAACCGTCTTATTCGGACTGATCGTCGGAGCCATTTTCTTCGGAAAACGTTTTTTCATCGTACAACCGAACACGTACGCAATCGAGTCCGCGCACGGCGAAACGACAAACACGAACAGCAACAACAATGCGGAATCAAACCCGTACGTTTCCAAGCTCGGTGGACAAACCGCATGGTTCGCCAATACCAACACGCAAAGTAACAAGGTAGGATACATCGCCGAAAGCAACGCCACACCGAGGCTTTCCACGCTCGTTTTCTCATGATCGAATACGAGCAACGACAAAAGCACCGTTGCCAACAACGTCGTCAATACGCAAACCGTCGCCAAACCGATCCCGAAACAATCTTCGAAAACGGCGCAGAGCGGTATCGCCGCCACCGCATACGCAAATACTGTCACTCGTTGCGCTTTCGTAATCCTCTCGCCCATCGCGCGCAGCATTTCAAACGTACCGATGAGCGCAAAGGCGTAAATCAGCGCGTCGAAACAAAAATCATGTACAAAAATTTTCAAACAATAAAACACGACCAAGAGCGCGATATAACACGCCCCCGAAATCAATCGAATTTTCATAATCGTTCCTCACTTATTCGAAAAGGAGCAGGCTCAACGCATACCTGCCCCTATCGTTTTACAATTGTTCATCCGTTTTTCCGAATCTGCGCGTTCGGCGCGAAAACTCGCAAACGGCTTCGTCCAAATCCGCGTCCGAAAACTCCGGGAACATTTTTTCCGAAAAATACAATTCGGCGTATGCCGACTGATACAACAGAAAATTAGACAGCCGCACTTCCTTCCCCGTGCGAATCATTAAATCGGGATCGGGTTGCCCTGCCGTATACAACAGCGAAGAAAAACTTTCTTCCGTCACCTTTTCGCCCCGTTCCACGGCAAGATTCACCGCGCGAACGATCTCGTCGCGCGCGCCGTAACAAAGCGCGATATTGATGCAACCTGCCGTATTCGTCGCGACGTCGACTTCGGCTTCTCGCAAAATCTTTTGTACGTCTTCGGGCAAACGAGCAACGTCGCCGATGACGCGCATACTGACCCCACGCGCGCAAATATGCGAAAAATACGTTTTGAAATTTTTTCGGATCAGGTCGTACAACCCTTCCAACTCTTCCGTCGGACGTTTCAGATTCTCCGTAGACAACGCATAGACGGTCATGTATTTCACGCCCAGATCGAAGGCGTGCTCCAACAAGCCTATCATGCGTTCCATGCCCTGCCTATGCCCGTAGGAACGAGGCATGAGCCTACGCTTTGCCCAACGTCCGTTGCCGTCCATAATCAAGGCGATATGTCGAGGAATTTTTACGTCCTCCGTTATTATATTCTTCGCCATAACTTAAATAGACATCAATTCTTTTTCTTTCGCCGAAATGATCTCTTCCAAGCGCGACATATAGCCGGACACCGATTTCTCCACGTCCGCTTCGCAATTCGTCGCTTCGTCTTCGGAAAGCTCCTTCGCGGTCTTCATCTTTTTAATGATGTCCATGGCTTCGCGACGGTGATTCCGCACGGCTACCTTGCTCTCTTCGCCCATTTTCTTGGCTTGTTTTACAAGTTCTTTTCTGCGCTCCTCCGTCATATCGGGGAATACCAAACGAATGACGTTTCCGTCGTTGGAGGGCGTCAAGCCGATGTTCGACTGCAAAATCGCCTTCTCCACCGCCTTCAGCAACGATTTATCCCAAAGGCTGATCTGCAAACACTTCGCGTCGAGCGCGGAGACGTTGCCGAGTTCGATGAGCTTGCTCATGCCGCCGTAAGCTTCCACTTCCAGACGATCCAAAATACGAGGATTCGCCCTGCCCGTGCGAATCGCGCCGTAATCTCTGTCCAACGCACTCAGCGAATTTTCGCATTTTTCTTCCAATTCCAACATCATTTCTTCAATTTTTTCGTTATCGATCATAATATACTCTCCTATCTGTTTTTTTTGAGTCCGCACCGCACCGTCAAGCAAGAAGCGACGTATGATTATGCGGCGTTGCCTTTATTATACGCGGATCATCGTCCCTAATTTTTCGCCGCACACCGCGCGGATGAGCGAATTTTCCTCGTTCAAGCCGAACGCAAGCGTCGGCACGCCGTTTTCCATACACATCGTCGCCGCCGTAATATCGATGGCTTTCAAGCCTTGATTGATGATATCTGAATAGCGAAGCTCCTCGTATTTCCGCGCGTCTGGATTGGTCTTGGGGTCGGAATCATAAATACCGTCCACGTTTTTTGCCATCAGCAAAACATCGGCGTTGATCTCGCAGGCGCGGAGCGCCGCCGCCGTATCCGTCGTGCAATAGGGATGTCCCGTACCGCAGGCAAAAATAACGACTCTTCCCATTTCGAAATGGCGGATTGCCTTTCGCATAATCAGAGGCTCCGCTACGGAAATCATATTCAACGCCGTCTGCACGCGCACGGGTACGCCGTACTGTTCGATCGCGTCCATCAACGCAAGCGAATTCATGACCGTGGCGAGCATTCCCATTTGATCCGCCGTAGAACGGTCCATTTTCGTGCCCTGCCGTCCGCGCCAGAAATTTCCCGCGCCGATGACCAACCCGACCTCTACGCCCATTTTGTGGATCTCCACGATCTGCTTTACGACCGGCTCGATCGCGTCGTGATTTAAGCCGAAGTGCTGATCTCCTGCCAAAGCCTCGCCCGAAAGCTTCAACAAAACTCTTTTGTATTTAGGCTGCATAGTTCTCCTCCGTTTGAACATTTTTAATCTATTATATTCATTATAACATATTTTTTTCAGGAAAGCTATATAAAACACAAAAAAAGTCTATAAATTTTCAAAAAAATTGTCAAAAAATACAAAACGGAGATTCAAGCTGCCCCGTTTTCCGTTTTTGCGCCCGTAAAAAGCTCCGAAAACGCCTTGACGCGACTCCGAACGCGCTTTCAAATCCGAACGCAACGCAAAAAAGAGCCTATTCGAAAAAAGCGGAATCGTCTTTCACGAATAGGTTCTTTTTATACGGCTTTATCTGAATTTACCAAATCACGACGCGCTTTTCGGGAGCGATATACATTTTATCGTTTTCCGTAACGCCGAACGTCTTGTACCATTCCTTGAAATTTCTGGGGGGAATATTGGCACGCAAAATTGCAGGGCCGTGTACGTCCACAGACAAGAGAAGTTTGAGGTATTCTTCTTTCGCTTTGCTACACCAAACTTTTGCCCAGTTGTAGAAGTATTCTTCGTAAGAAGCCCCTTCCATGCTCGACATGATGTCCAACGTAACCGAAACACCGCCGTTGTCCGCAATATTTTCGCTGACAATCAAAGAGCTGTTTACTTTGCCCCAAGGCAACTCGATGCCGTCGAACTGCTCGATCATCTGCTGCACTTTCGTATCAAATTTCTTGAAGTCTTCTTCCGTCCACCAGTTGTTGATGTTGCCGTTTTCGTCGCATTTTGCGCCGTTGCTGTCAAACGCGTGCGAAATTTCATGTCCGATCACCGCACCGATACCGCCAAGGTTTTCGCTTCTCGTCTGCTTCAAAGAATAGAAGGGTGCTTGCAAAATCGCCGCAGGGAAGGTAATATCGTTGACAAACGGATCATAACAAGCGTTTACCATGTGTCCGGGCATTGCCCATTCGGTAGGATCGGTCGGCTCGTCGAGCTTTGCGTATGCGTCGAGCAAACGAATCTTCTTCAACGAATGCACGATATCGAAAAGGGAATCTTCGGGGTTGAAGACAAACTTTTCGTAAATCGCTCTCGGTTTGTCGGGGTAACCCATTTTAACCCCCATCTTCGAGAGCTTCAAAATCGCTTTTTCTTTGCTTGCGTCGCAGAGAACGTCGTTCGATTGAATGCGTTTTTTATAAGTATCGATGATTTGACGCACGATTTCCGTTACGTCCTTTTTCGCTTCTTCGCCGAAATATTTTTCGCCGTAGTAGATACCGACAGGATCGGAATACATACTCGATGCCAAATTGTAGGCATATTTATCGATCGATTGCATCTTCGCAACGCCTGTCAACGCGCGTCCGTACGCTCCGCCGAGGTCACGAAGCTCCTCGGAAAGGAGGGAACAGAAATTCATCAAGCCGGTAACGTATGCCCAGTGCTTGCAAAGCGTCAACGTATCCGCATTGAAAAGTTTAGTGAAGCCGTCTACGTAACGGGGTTCTGCAACGACCACCGTTTCGGGAACTTTTCCGAAGAAATCTTTCAAGATAGCGTCAAGCTCTATCGTCGAAAGAGTCTTTGCCACTTCGCTTTCCGCCATGGGATTGTACATTTCTACGTATCTAGACCATTCTTCGCTCGTTTTCGCAAGTCCGCCGACCAATTCGTCGAACGCAAGCGTGTCGTTTATGTACTGTTCTTGAAGTTCGAGCGAAAGATCCGTCTTTGCCATCACTGCCTTGGCAACATTCGACCACATGCCGATGAGCTGTGCCTTTTGTGCCGCCATTTCGGGTTTATAGTAGGTAGCGTCGGGAAGAATGACGCCTGCGCCCTGGATGTATACAAGACGGCGTTTCGTATTCTTCATATCCGTGGACAAGCCGATGTTGAGCGGCGTGGGAATACCGTTCAAATCCAACGTCTTGAACAGACGGCTGAAATCTTCCGTCGTCTGAATTTCATCCAACACTGAGAGCGCTTTCAAAGCAGGTGCGATGCCGTCCTTTGCCTTTTTCTCTTTGTCTTTTGCAATCGAATAGAGTGTGCAAGCTCTTTCCAAATACACGTTGGGGTAGGATTTGCTTGCAGCCATATCGGCAAACTCCTGCATCATCGTTTTTTCCACTTCGTCGCGAAGTTCCGAAAAACCGCCGGCAGAAGGCTTGTCGTCGGGTATTACGAGCTTATCCAAAGTCTCTTGATTGACAAACGTATACAGGTCGTCTTGAATTCTAACATTTTCCATTTTTTTTGAATCTCCTATAACTCATTATATTTATTTTTACCCGTTCCGAAAAACGGTTAAACAATTTTGCCCTATTTTCATAAAAAATGTTGAAAAAATTTTGGAGATGCCGTTGCCGAAGCTCCCGATTTTTTCATTAAATATTATAACATATTTTTTTTACGAATGCAATAAATTCGCCTATATCTTCCTTACGAGAGTTTCTCGTATAGCAAGCGGTTGTACGAGGATTTATCGTAAAATAGAGCTATGGATATGCAAAAGATAGGACAAAGGATCAAAGAAATACGCACGGAAAACGGCTTATCGCAACAAAAATTCGGGGAGGCGTTGTTTGTCTCGCAGGACACCGTGTCCCTTTGGGAGAAAGGCAAGAGCGTCCCCACGACGGAATTTCTGATCGAAATCGCCACGCAATTCCACGTTTCAGCGGATTACATTCTCGGTTTAATGGATTATTAAGCAAACGCGAAAAACTATAATTACACTTTCAAATATCTTTTACTATTGCCGCGTCCGTCCGTTCTTATCAATCCATCCTCGCACATTTGCTTTGCAAGTAAATATATGCGCGTTTTCTTAAGTCCGAGAAGGTCCTGCATTTCAAGTTCGGTAATTTGACCGTTTTCTTCAATATAATCGAGTATCTTTTGTTTCTGTTCCGTAATCGCCGTTCCGCTTGCTTTTGTCAGAACTCGGTTCATATTCGGCAGAATCATCTTAAAAGTATTCGGCGTTACTTCAATACGCGGTTGTTCCGCACAATTCTCGTACAATTTATATATTTTACGAATCCCCGTGCCGTAGGAGTCGATCAAATGCAGACGGTGACAGATATCGGCAAGATTCTTATTCCTCGGTTGCGAAATACCGCTACGGATATCGTCGGGCGAGAGTCCGGGCAGAAGTCCGCCGATGGAGATAAACTCCATTTGTTTATCGTTGACATTGATAATAATGCTACCGCTAAAACTGTAATCTCGATGTACAAGGGCATTGAGCAATGCCTCGCGCAAAGCCTCTTCGGGATAGTCAACTTTTTCGATGCGTTCCAATCCTTTGAAAGTTGCTTCCGTCTTATTGCAGAGCGCAAGATATGCGTAAACGTTATCGAGCTGTTCGAATATAGAACCGCCGAATTCCTTGCTATCGCGGAACTTAGTATTTTCTTTGTCAGCAAACACGGCTACCTTCGTGGTATGTGCGCATTGATCGGAAATAACAAGCGCAAGATTGCTATACAGTCCGTCGGCTTGTGTCGTAATTCCGAGCGCGCGATATTTTGTTTCGGAAAACTCGATATTATAACGCCGAAATGCTTCCTCGGCACGCCTAAAGGTCAACGCCTGGTCCATAGAGCGCATACTTTCAAAGTTATCGCCGTCGGATTCCTTGATCATCGTTCGGATTTGATCGGGAGAGGCAGGCACAGCGGACGTGCCTCGACGAACAAATACGCCGCTTGGCTTTAACCCTTTCGATTTTAGATAATAAGGTTTATAAGAGCCTTCCCCCACGGTGATACGCACGACGCGATTTTCCTGAATCGTATATTTTACAAACATTGTCACGTCGGGCATAATCGCATCGCGAATTCCGTTTGTAATGCGCGTATAGTTTTCGTCTACGTTGTCTATCCCCACGGCATTTCCGTCGTTATCGATTCCGATATAAATCACACCGCCTTCCGTGTTTGCAAACGCAATCACTTCTTTATAAAGTTCTTCTGTGAATTGTAACTTAAATTCGATATTTTCAGTTTCAAAGGTCATAGCGACACCTTCTATACTACCTCGCTTTTATTATACACCGAATCTTCACTCCCGTCGAGTGAATAAATGTGAATTTTCACTTTTTTATGTGAATAAAGTGAATTTTCACCCACCGAGTGAATAAAGTGAATTTTCTTCGCTTATCGATGGTTTTCTATCAAAAAAAGCCATCATAGATTTTTCTCTACGATGGCTTTTATTGTATTCGTTTTCGGGCGCGCGACAACGCTCCGTTTATTTTTAATAAGGGTTCTTTCCGTACAGCGTTTCCACGTTATCCGAGTACCTCTTCATGCGGTCGCACTGCTTCAAATCCAGCTCGCCGTCCATCTGTTCGATTTCCTTGCGTTGCGAGCGCGTCAACTTGGTCGGAACCTCCACGATCACGCGGATCACCAAATTGCCCGTGCCGTTTCTCGCCGATTTGATTCCCTTGCCGCGGACGGTGAATACCTGACCGCTCTGCGTGCCTTCGGGAACGGTGAAATCGAACGTATCGTCGATGGTCGGAACCTTCACCACGCCGCCGAGCGCGGCGATCTTGTACGAAATCGGCAAATCGATTTTCAAATCGAAACGCTCCCGAGTGAAAATCTTATGCGGCTCTACGCGGAACACGACGATCAAATCTCCGGGCGTACCGCCGAACACCGCCTGCCCCATGCCCTTTTTCTTCATATAACTACCCGTGTCCACGCCAGCAGGAATATCCATGGAGACGGTAGATTCTTTGCGTACCGAACCCTTGCCCTTGCATTCGGGGCATTTTTCCTTAATGGTTTTACCTGTACCGCCACAGTCGGAACAGACGCTCTGGCGAATGGTCCGCCCGAACATCGTATTCTGTACCTGCTGTACGACGCCCTTGCCTTGACAGCGAGAACACGTGCTGTACTCCGTTCCGTTTTTCGCACCCGTGGAACGGCACGCCGAACACGGCTCGTTTCTCATATAAGAAATCGTCTTATGGCAACCTTTCGCCGCGTCCATGAACGACAACGTCATTTCGCGCTGAATATCCTCGCCCACGGCAGAACGTTGTTGCGCCCTTGCGCCGCCGCCGAAGCCGCCGCCGAAAATACTGCTGAAAATGTCCTCGAAGCCACCGCCGAAGCCCTCGAAACCGCTACCGCCGCCAAAGCCGCCGAAACCGCCCATGCCGGGATGTTCCAATTCATAATCGTAAGCCGCACGTTTTTGTTGATCAGAGAGCGTTTCGTTCGCCTCGTTGACTTCTTTGAATTTTTCCGCAGCCACCTCGTCGCCCTGATTGCGGTCGGGGTGATATTTCATCGCGAGTTTTCTATACGCGGATTTTATCTGTTCGGGAGTGGCGCTTTTATCCACACCGAGAATTTCGTAATAATTCTTTTTCTCTGCCATATTCTTCTACCTTAAATACAGTGCAATACGGGTCTGACTTTCGTCAAACCCGATTTACGCATTGTTCGTCTTTTCGTGCCACCCGTGTATGCGTTCACGAAAGCATTACTGATGGAATTCCGTATCGCCGTCCGTTGCTCCGCCGTTGGGATCCGCTCCGGGCGCAGCACCGCCGTTCGCCTGATACAACTTCGCGAATACGGGTTGAACGTCCTGCATGAGCTTTTCGTAAGCCGCCTTGATCTTCTCGTCGTCGTCCGATTCGAGTTCTTTCTTCGCGTCGTCGATTGCCGTCTGCAAGGTCGCCTTATCGCTTTCGTCCAGCTTGTCGCCTGCGTCTTTCATCGTCTGTTCTACGGAGAAGATCATGCCGTCGAGTTTATTCTTGTTTTCGACTTTTTCTTTTCTCTTCTTATCTTCTTCGGCGAACTGCTCCGCTTCCTTAACCGCCTTGTCGATTTCTTCGTCGGAAAGGTTGGTGGAAGAAGTGATCGTGATATCGGTGGACTTACCCGTGCCCTTATCCTGCGCCGTTACGTGCACGATACCGTTTGCGTCGATATCGAAAGTAACCTCGATTTGAGGGATTCCGCGAGGAGCGGGCGCGATACCCGTCAACATGAAGTTGCCGAGGGTCTTGTTGTCTTTGCAGAACTCACGTTCGCCTTGCAACACGTGAATGTCCACGCTCGTCTGGTTATCTGCCGCCGTCGAGAACACTTGGCTCTTCTTTACGGGGATCGTCGTATTTCTGTCGATAATACGGGTGAATACGCCACCGAGCGTTTCGATACCCAAGGACAAAGGCGTAACGTCCAAAAGCAATACGTCTTTTACTTCACCCGTCAAAACGCCGCCTTGTACAGCCGCGCCGATTGCAACGCATTCGTCGGGGTTGATGCCCTTGAACGGCTCTTTGCCCGTAACTTCTTTCACTTTGTCGAATACGGCAGGCATACGAGTCGAACCGCCGACGAGAATTACCTTGTCGATATCGCTGTAGGAAAGCCCTGCGTCGCGCATAGCCGCTTTCATCGGCTCTACCGTTCTATTCAAAAGCTCTGCCGTCATCGCCTCGAATTTCTGTTTCGTGAGCGTTACGTCCAAGTGTTGAGGTCCGTCCGCGCTCATGGAAATGAAAGGCAAATTGATGTTGGTGGAGCTCATACCCGAAAGCTCAATCTTCGCTTTCTCCGCCGCTTCCTTCAATCTCTGCATTGCCATTTTGTCTTTGGACAAATCGATCGCGTGCGATTTCTTGAATTCGTCTACGAGATATTCGATAATCTTGTTAT
>CAYZOF010000004.1:0-54866 GCA_964479935.1 uncultured Clostridia bacterium
TTGTTTTGTAATCAATTTGATAAAATTTAGAAAAATCGTTTCAAAAACAAAAAAAAGAAAGGGGCTGTACGCAAATTTTTTGCAATTTGCGACAGCCCCTTCTCAATTTTTTTGAATCCTACCGCTTTCAACATGCAAAACGCAGTCGGCAATTTCCAACGCCGCTGGACGATGCGTCACTATGACGCAAGTTTTTCCCTTTAGCTGTTTAACATTTTCTAATAGTTTTCGCTCCGTTTCGCCGTCCAAAGCCGAAGTGGCTTCATCCAACAACAGTATCGGTCGCTCGGACAACAACGCCCTTGCAATCGCCAAGCGTTGCAATTGTCCCTCCGACAATCCTACCCCTTTTTCTTTCAAGACCGTTTGCAAACCTTTGGGGAGCTCCCACACGAATTCCGCGCAAGCAACGCGCAACGCTTCCTCGATTTTCGTTTGCAATCGCGTCGAATCGGATTCTTCCGCAAAAAACGTTAAATTTTCATAAATCGTGCCCGAAAACAAAAAGTTCCCTTGCGGCACGTAAGCAAATAAACCTCGTTCCCGAACGGTAAGAGGCAAACGTCGGTTGACGCCAAGCTCCAAATACATCTTCCCGTCCGTCGGCGTAAATACGCTTAATAACAATTTGAGAACAGTGCTCTTGCCAGAGCCGGACGCTCCCGTCAGACAAATGACCTCACCTTTACGAAGCCGTGCGCTCGCCTCCGTAAGAATCACGTCGCGACCATAGGTAAATCGTACGTTTTCCAAAACGATTTCCGAAACGTCCGCATACAATCGAGCAATTCGTTCCATATCGCATTCCGATTTTTCACAAAGCAATTCATCGATCTCAAAGATTCGCTCCGCGCTAGCCAGCCGAGCGTAATATGCCGGCGCTAAAGAAGAAAACGACGCAAACGGGTGCTGCAACTGCATCAACAATAAAATCACGGATAAAATCGAGCCGTAATCGGTGTTTCCGTGGAGAACGCTCACGCTACACCACAATACGGCAAGTATGAGTCCGAAATTGCTCAACAACGAAAAAATAAAGCTCATTACGGAACTCAATGCATTCCGTTCCTGACGTTTGCGGTAGTATTCTTGCGCAAAGGTATCGGCTTTTTGATAGGACTTTTCTTCCGCGCCGTATGCTTTTATCGTCATGACGGAAGAGATTCCCTCCTGCATAAAAGAACGAAATGCTCCGTCCGTTTCCAAAACTTCTTTTTGCTTCTTTTTAACCTGTTTTCGAAAAAGCGCCGTAATCGCCCCGAATCCCAATCCGCAAACGATATAGGCGCAAGTAAAAATCGGATCGATCGTCATAAGCGCAACGATCGCGCCGACTCCTTGCACCGCCATTTCACATATAGTCGGCACAAGTCCTACCGTAACGGATACGATCTGTTGAATATCGGTAGTTAAACGATTGAGCAAGTCGCCGCTGTGATAATCTTGAATCCGAGCGCATTCCGAACGCAACATTCTAGAAAATAATTTCAAACGGAAAACTGAAATCATTTTTGCACGCAAACGCTCGCTCCCGTAACTCACAAGCGTTTTCAAAAAAATCCGTAGAAGCAAAACGACCAATAATATTACGGCAAAAATCCATAATTGTCGTTCTTTTCCGCCCGACGCGCTGTTGATGAGATAGCGGATCATATACGTAAACGCAAGCGATAAAACGGTTGAAGCCGCGATTAAGCAAGTCAAAATCATAATACGAAATCGATAAGGTCGCATTTCGTTTTTCAACCAATTTTTCGCCAACACATTTTTATTATCTTTGTTCATAAAATCGTCTATCCGTTTCGTAATAATTTTTTTCCGATCGTACGAATCTTCGCTTTCACACGAAAAATAAAACGTCGGACTTTATAGTTTTTGACTCGACGTTCCGAATAGCGAAGATATTTTTTATCCGTACAGAAAATATGCTTCCCTTTTCGAAAAAATTCCGTTAATACGCCGATTACGTTCTCCTCGGCGATGTATTCGTCCGAGTAACAATTATCTCCCCGAATGATATACGCGCCGTCAATCGGTTGCAAAACGCGATGCAGAACATAGTCGTTCCCCCGTTTATACAGTGCCACGTCCAAACGCTGTAAACGTTGCGTCTTTTTCTTTACGACTATGGTATCGCGACGAGTCTTCAAAAGCGGAAGCATGCTGACGCCGACCGTCGGACCGACATACACGCCGCGTTCCTCCAATACATCTTCGATCTTCTTCTTTTCCGTGTATTCCATATCGCGTTATTCGGCAAAATCGTTTTGTTGGAGAATTTCCGCAAAACGTTCTACATCTGCCCTCGCGCGCTCTCTTTCTACTTCATATTCGCCGCAAAGTGCGTCGACGCCTTCTTCGAGGGTATGTTCCTGTGTATAAAATTGCCACAAATACGCGCCCGTCGAATTCAGATTGATCATTCCGTGAAATTGTTTGCTCATTTCTCCTACGGGTACAACTACGTTTTCTCCGCCTACTTCGCGGAGAACAAAGCCTTTCTTAATTTTCATGATTTTAGTCCTCTTTTTTTAAATATATTTGTTTTGTCATCGCTTCAAAAGATGTTTTCACCGCTTGTTCGGAAATATCGCATTGCAACAAATACGCAGGCATCGAAGCAATCATTTTATCGAGCAATTCCAACGTCGCCACGACTTCGTCCTCATCCTGCGGTAACAGTACTTGTGAAAATAAACGTTTGCTCGTTTCCGAATGCGTAAGACGCCGTATGGAATTTTCTTTGGCTTGTTCCAAAAAGCATAATCCTTTGAGCGGAACACTCGCATTGCAACCGAGTCCTTCCTTGCCGTTCCACGGCGTGCCGTATACGATGAACTCTGTTCCGTCGAACCGCAAAATCGGCTTATCGCCGTTAATGACGCGCGTCTCGTCGAGGTATTGCAACCACAAACGCGTATGCGTCGATTTGCCCGTACCGCTCCTGCCTAAAAAGGCATAGCCTTCTCCGCGATAATCCACTACGGAAGCGTGCAACAACAGCCGTTCCAAACGTGGCAATTGACAACAAATGTTGCGATACAGACAAATATTTTCTATATACCCGTCGGAAAACTGTTCCGAACAATTCTTCTCTTCGTCAAATTCCTCTTGCGTTACCGTTGTGAAGATATCAGCAGGAGAATCCTGATCCTCGGAGAGGTAATTTTGACAAAATTTCGTCGTATAAGCATACCGATTGCATATACCGATACGCAACCCCGCAATTTCGTAGATCATCGGCTTAGACATGAGCGTTGCCTCCGTTAAAATCTTTTTGTTTGCTATATCCATAGCAAACACCCCCATGGGGGTGAAACCCTTTATCGGTTTTGAGCAGTTTACGCTTACAACGTCGCGACGTATGTTATGTGCGGCGTAGACTTAATAGTTCTCCGTCCATTCGTCGTCATATCTCGACGAAACGGACGAATTTTCGGACGAGCCGTCTTTGGAACAACTCGCAATCGTAACCGCCGCAGCCGTTATCAATGCCGCAGCAAAGCAACACGCTAAAATAACGAGCAACCGCATGCGTTTTTTTTGAGTTTGCGATTTCATAACTATACCTCTTAAACTTGTACGTCGCCTTTTTCACCGAGCCAATCCGCATGTTTTTGCAAAATCGGATCGATTTCCGTTTCTATGAATTCGGTGGTTTGAGACGGCGCTCTGCCGATAAACTTCTTCGCGTCGAGAATACTATCGAGCTTTTCCCAAACGGGACGGAACATTTCGTCGTTTCGAATCAAATCGATCAAATTATTTCCCTTTCCCTCTTCTTTGACGTTTCGCCCGGCTTCCATCGAAAGTATGCGAATCCGCTCGTGCAATTCCTGACGATTTCCACCGGCTTTTACGCATTCCATCATAATATTCTCGGTCGCCATGAACGGCAATTCCTCACGAATATGTTTTTCTATGACCTTATCGTACACAACGAGATTTTCCGCAACGTTCATATAAATATTCAAAATAGCGTCTACGGAAAGAAACGCCTGCGCATTAACAATTCGACGGTTCGCTGAGTCGTCCAACGTACGTTCGAACCATTGCGTAGAAGCCGTCAAAGCACTGTTGACAGGTAAAGAAATCACATACCGCGCGAGCGCGCCGATACGTTCCGAACGCATCGGATTACGCTTATATGCCATGGCGGATGAACCGATTTGATTTTTCTCGAACGGCTCTTCGATTTCTTTCATGTTCTGCAAAATTCGAATATCGTTGGAAAATTTATACGCGCTCTGTGCGATTTGCGAAAGCACACAAAGCAAATTGTAATCGAGCTTTCTCGGATACGTTTGCCCCGTCACGCCGTAAACTTTTTTGTAACCCATTTTCGACACGACACGTCTTTGCAGTTCCTTTACCTTTTCTTCGTCACCGTTGAAAAGCTCCATAAAACTTGCCTGCGTTCCCGTAGTTCCCTTAACGCCACGGAGCTTGATACACGATTTTGCATGCGCCAAGTTTTCATAATCCATCGCTAAATCTTGCAACCAAAGCGTCGCGCGTTTCCCGACCGTCGTGAGTTGCGCAGGTTGCAGATGCGTAAAACCGAGCGTCGGAAGATCCTTATATGCCAGAGCAAATTTTTTCAGCTTATCCATAACGTTGACGAGCTTTTTCAGAATAATATCCAGCGCTTCGTCTAACATAATAGCTTCCGCGTTGCAATTCACAAAACAACTCGTCGCACCGAGATGTATGATAGGCATAGCTTTCTTGGCGTAAGCGCCATAAGCCTTTACGTGCGCCATGACGTCGTGACGAACCTCTCTTTCGAATTTCGCCGCTAAATCATAATCGATATCGTCGGCGTATTGCTTCAATTCGTCCACTTGCCCTTGCGTGATATTCAGTCCAAGCTCCATTTCCGATTCCGCCAAAGCGATCCAAAGCTTTCTCCAAAGCTTAAAACGCTTTTCATCGGAAAACGCATACTGCATTTCCTTGCTCGCATAGCGAGTTATTAAAGGATTATTGTAAACGCTGTTATCCATTTCAGTCGACCTCGTTTTACGCCTTTACGGGCTCGTCGTAAGTTACCCCGAACGTTTCCGCTGTAACCGACTTCATCTTTTGTTCTTCAAACGGTTTATCGTACCAATCGGTTTTCGTTTCGGCTATAGCGTCTACCGTATCCATACCTTCTATTACCTTACCGAATGCAGTGTACTGACCGTCCAAATAATCGGCATCGGCATGCATAACGAAAAATTGCGAACCGGCGGAATCCGGATGTTGTGCTCTCGCCATGGATAAAACGCCGCGCGCGTGCGCCAAATCGTTTGTCGCAAATCCGTTGCCGGAAAATTCACCCTTGATATGGTAGCCGGGGCCGCCCGTTCCCGTACCATTCGGATCTCCGCCCTGAATCATAAAACCGGAAATAACGCGATGAAAGATCAAACCGTTATAAAAACCTACCCGAACCAACGATAAAAAGTTATTGACGGTGTTGGGAGCTTTGTCGGGATAAAGCTCCGCCTTGAAAATTTTGCCGTTTTCCATTTCAAAAGTAACGATGGGATTCATAATAAAAACTCCTTATTCTTCATATTTTTCTACTTGCACGGTCGCTTCGTCAAAAAGCTGCAACGAAAATTCATCAGGATAGCCGTTTTTATAAACGACGCGCGAAATCCCTGCATTTATGATGATTTTTGCGCATATCATGCAGGGTTGATGCGTACAGTAAAGCGTCGCGCCGTTGATATTTATGCCATACTTTGCCGCTTGCACGATTGCGTTTTGCTCCGCATGAACGGCAAAACAAAGTTCCTGCTGTTTACCGCTGGGAATCGCCAATTTCCTGCGCAAGCATTCGCCCTTTTCCTCACAACTGCGAATCCCTGCAGGTGCGCCGTTATAACCTGTCGTCATTACGCGCTTGTCTTTCACTATGATCGCGCCGACGTGTCGGTTCTCCTGATAACAGCTCGACCAATCAGCTACGGTTTCCGTCAACTCCATAAAACGCTTGTCCCATTTGTTAAGCGACATAAAACACTACTCCTCTTATTAATAATGCCTATACGATTATAGCACTTTTTTTTGAAAAAATCAATGTTTTAACAGACATTTCTTCGAGTTTGCTTTATTATTGAAAAAATTTTTACGAAAACAAACAAAATTTTCCTTTTTTTCTGTTTGACTTACCGAAAAAACGGTTTATAATATACTTGTATAAAAAATAACGATTTTGTGCGAGCAAAATCGACTTCGGAGGATAGAATTTATGAATATCAAACCTTTATTCGACAAAGTTGTCGTAGAAAGCGTTACCGTGGAAGAAAAAACCAAGAGCGGTTTTTACCTTCCCTCTTCCGCGCAGGAAAAGCCGCAAACGTGCCGCGTCGTGGCAGTCGGTCCCGGCGGAATCATCGACGGCAAAGAAATTGTTATGCAGGTAAAAGTCGGAGATAAAGTTCTCTGCGCGCAATACGCAGGTTCGGAATTCAAAGTTGACGGAAAAGAATTTACGATTTTGAAACAGAGCGATATTCTCGCAATCGTAGAAGACTAAAACTAAGTAAGGAGATATAAAAATTATGGCGAAACAGATCAAATATGGCGAAGATGCACGCAAAGCATTGGAAACCGGCGTAAACGTACTTGCCGATACGGTAAAAATTACTCTTGGTCCTAAGGGCAGAAACGTCGTTTTGGACAAGAAATTCGGAGCTCCCCTCATCACCAACGACGGTGTGACGATTGCAAAAGAAATCGAATTAAACGATCCTTTTGAAAATATGGGTGCGCAACTCGTCAAAGAAGTATCAACGAAAACCAACGACGTTGCCGGCGACGGCACAACGACCGCCGTTGTTTTGGCGCAGGCGATTGTGAGAGAAGGTCTGAAAAATCTTGCAGCCGGCGCGAATCCCGTTATCTTAAAAGACGGTATCAAAAAAGCGGTTGATACGACCGTAGAACATCTTAAATCCATTTCCAAAGCCGTAGAAAGTCCGAAAGCTATCGAACAAGTCGCTTCCATTTCCGCAGGCGATCCCGAAGTCGGCTCGCTGATTGCAAAAGCAATGGAAATCGTCGGAAAAGACGGCGTTATCACCGTAGAAGAAGGCAAATCCATGCATACCGAATTGAACACCGTGGAAGGCATGCAATTCGACCGCGGCTATGCGTCCGCTTACATGGTAACCAATACGGATAAAATGGAAGCCGTACTCGAAAATCCGTACATTTTGATTACAGATAAGAAAATTTCCAGTTTACAGGAAATTCTTCCCGTAATCGAACCCCTTGCGCAACAAGGCGCGAAATTGCTCATCATCGCCGAGGACGTTGAGGGCGACGCTTTGGCCGCACTCATCGTAAATAAACTGAAAGGCGTATTCAATTCCGTTGCGGTAAAAGCGCCCGGCTTCGGCGACAGAAGAAAAGAAATGCTCCGCGATATCGCAGTTTTGACCGGCGGCGAAGTGATTTCCACCGATTTGGGACTTGAATTCAAAGACGTCACGCCTGATATGCTCGGCAGAGCGGCTACCGTACGCATCGATAAAGAAAACACTACAATCGTGGGCGGAGCCGGCGACACAGAAGCCATTAAAGAACGTATTACCTCTATCAAATCGCAAATTGCGGAAACGAAATCCGACTACGATAGAGAAAAATTGCAGGAACGCCTTGCGAAACTTGCAGGCGGCGTAGCTGTTATCAGTGTCGGCGCGGCTACCGAAGTCGAAATGAAAGAAAAGAAATTGCGTATCGACGATGCTTTGGCGGCTACAAGAGCGGCAGTCGAAGAGGGGTACGTTCCTGGTGGCGGTACGGCATTGCTTTCCGCTATTCCGAGTGTGAAAGAATTGATCGCCACTATGAACGGCGACGAAAAAACCGGTGCCGCTATCGTTTTGAAAGCATTGGAAGAACCGATTAGACAGATCGCGAAGAATGCCGGATTGGACGGATCGGTAATCGTCGATAAAATCGTCAACGCCGAAAAAGCGAATTTCGGATTCGATGCTTTGAAAAATCAATATTGCGATATGGTAGAAAGCGGTATCATCGACCCTACCAAAGTTACGCGTTCGGTATTGCAGAATGCCGCGTCCGTTGCTTCCACATTACTTACGACGGAAAGCATCGTAACGGACATTCCTACTCCCCCTGCTCCCATCGCGCCTGCCGGCGGTGATATGGGCGGCATGTATTAAGACAACACCTCAGAAATCATTTTCTGATGAACCTCCTATAATACAACGTAAAAGAGCGACCCAAGGTCGCTCTTTTACTATAGCCGCCGTTTTTCAATAAAAACGCGCCCGTCTTTTTCTTATCATCCCAAATTTTCCAAAATCAACTTATCCGCGACAAGCGCGATAAATTCGCTGTTCGTAGGCTTTTCCGCACCTAAATAAATCCGCGCACCGAAAATCGCATTGATAGCGTCTATTCTGCCTCGATTCCACGCCACTTCGATGGCGTGACGAATCGCGCGTTCCACTTTGCTCGCAGAAGTTTCGAAATGCGCCGCGATGGTCGGGTACAATTCTTTCGTTACGCTGTTAATTATATATGGCTTCTCAATCGTTAATTTTATCCCCTCTCGCAAATACGCATATCCCTTAATATGCGGAGGAATTCCGATTGAAATGAAAATTTCGCTGATTTTCTCTTCGACGGAATTGACCTTCTTTCTTATCGGAACGGCTTGATCGACGTCGGAACGATCCTTAAATAAATCTTTGATTCGTTCCATAGCCGCCGATACCGTAAACGGCTTCACAAGGTAATACGAGACGCCTGCCTCCATCACCAAGTCTATCAAGCCCTCGTTCGCATTACCGCAAGCGATGATTTTCGTTTCCGGTAATGTCTTCTTCACTGCTTGAATGACAGCTAAACCGTCCGTGCCCTTCAAAAACGTTCCGACAACAACCAAATCCGGTTTTTCTCGAAAAATCTTTTCCAGTCCGTCGTCCCCGTCGTCGCTCGCGTAAATAACGCTAAAATCATTCGTTTGATGAAGCGCCGACCTCAATTGTTCTACTACTGCTTTGTTGATCTCAAGGATTATTACTGACTTTGTATGCATAATATCCTCTCCTTTTATAAATTTCAACCTTTCGATTGTACAACCATTATACAACAAATTTGCTAATACGTAAAGCTTATTTTACAATAATAGAGAATATTTTACGAAAATTTTTTATTATTTTTCAATAATATTGTCAATTTATGTCGAAAACGCAAAAATAAAGGTAACAAATGCATAAAACACTGTTACCTTTTTGACTTTTAAGCATGAGTTTCGTCGATATATTCATCGTAGGAAACTTGACGATCGTATGTTTTGGTTTCATTTACTTCAATAATACGATTTGCAACGGTATTCATAAGTTCTTGGTCGTGCGAAGTGAGCAACATACAACCGCGATAATTGCTCAACCCGTTATTCAACGCGGTGATTGATTCCAGATCAAGGTGATTGGTAGGTTCGTCAAAAATCAAGAAATTGCTTCCTTCCAACATCATTTTTGCGAGCATACAACGTACTTTTTCACCACCGGAAAGCACTTTAGCCTTTTTCAAAGCCTCTTCCCCGGAGAACAGCATTCTGCCCAACCAACCGCGAAGGTATTCTTCATAGTGATCCGACGAAAATTGAGAAAGCCATTCCACCAAGTTCAAATCGCAATTCAAGAAATACTCGTTATTGTTTTGCGGGAAGTAGGAAACGGAAATGGTTTTGCCCCACTTGACCGTCCCCACGTCGGGTTGTTCTTTCCCCATGAGAATATCGTAAAGCATGGTCAACGTAGTACTCTTATCGGAAACGATACCGATTTTTTCCCCTTTTTGCACAGTAAAAGACAAATCCTTGAAATAACCTTCTTTCGTCAAACCTTCTACCATCAAAATATCGTTGCCGATATCCTTTTCAAATTTAAAATCGATATAAGGATATTTTCGAAGCGACGGCTTAAAATCGTTGATCGTAAGTTTTTCCAACTCCTTTTTACGAGAAGTCGCCTGACGGGACTTGGAAGCATTTGCGGCAAATCGAGCGATAAATTCCTGCAATTCTTTTGCGCGCTGTTCCGCCTTTTTATTTTGTTCCTTTTGTTGACGGGCAAGCAACTGGCTCGTCTGATACCAAAAGTCATAGTTCCCGACAAACATATTGATCTTGCCGAAATCGACGTCGCAAATATTAGTACAAACTTTATTCAAGAAGTGTCGGTTATGCGATACGATGATAATGGTATTCTCAAAATCCATCAAATAATTTTCCAACCACCGAACGGTTTTGATATCCAAATTGTTGGTAGGCTCGTCCAAAAGCAAAACATCCGGATCGCCGAACAATGCCTGCGCAAGCAAAACACGCACTTTCTGTTTCGCGTCCAAATCGCTCATTGATGCATAATGCAATTCTTCGGGAATATCCAAAGCGTTCAATAGTTGCGCTGCTTGGAACTCCGCGTCATAGCCGTTCATTTCGGCGAATTCGCCCTCGAGTTCCGCCGCTTTTACCCCGTCGTCTTCGGAAAAATCAGGTTTTGCGTATAACGCGTCCTTTGCGTCCATCACTTCAATCAAACGCTTATATCCGAGCATAACCGTACGCAAAACGGTTTCGTTATCATACATATTTTGGTTCTGTTGCAAAACAGACATACGCTCGTTTTTATCCAAGCTAACAAAGCCTTTCTGCGGCTCTATCTCGCCCGATAAGACTTTCAAAAACGTAGATTTTCCTGCGCCGTTTGCGCCGATGATACCGTAACAGTTTCCTTTCGTGAATTTTAAGTTTACATCTTCAAATAATTTTTTACTGCCGAATTGCAAGGAAACGCCCGTAACTTGTAACATGCACACACCTCAAATGTTTATTCCGCTTGCCATTATAACATATTTTTAAGATTTAAGCAATCGTTTCCGACGTTGAATTGCCACAATTTACCGCAATTGACGATTTTTTAATGCTTTTGTCCAAAAAACAACGACGAAGAAAAAACTCCGCCGCGTCTTTATTCATTCAAAAGCTGTTTTTAGAAGTATGCTTAAGGCTTTTGAGGGAAGCTTCGCTCGAACGCTTCCGCCTCCGATTCGTCGATAAAATAACCTTGCGGAGTATTATATACGCCCGTAATGCCATCCAAAAAGCCTTTTTTTAATTCGCGAAGCAGAAAATACGGAACGATTTCCTCGTTTTGCGCTGCATGATAACGAATACCGAATTTCCCGGCAACGGAAAAACCGCATTTACCGTAAAAATCGATATTCCCCTCTATGCAAACTGCTCCAACGCCCATTTTCGTTGCTTTATCAAGCGCAAAATTTAATAGCATTTTTCCGTATCCTTGACGTTGATAAGGCGGTGCGATTGACATCGGTCCGAACGTCATAATCGGCAAAGTTCGCCCGTCATCCGCTTCTATCGTCGCGCGAACGAACATGATATGCCCGATAAGTTCACCGTTGTATTCCATAACGAAGTCCAATTCGGGAACAAATTCCGGATTACTCCGATAACGATGCAATACGAAATGTTCGACGCACCCCGAGCGATAAATGTTCCAAAACGCTTCTCGCGTTAAATTTTCTACGAGCGAATAGTCTTTTTCTGTTTCTAAACGTATAGTCAAATGATTCATTTTTAATCCTTTCTTAATTGTTGACCGTCAATTACGAGAGGATTGCGAGTGTGGATTTGCAAACCTCTCGTTTACAACACACTATCCGTTGCTTTCGTTCTACTTTTCAAAAAGCAATCTCCCTTTATCGTTTTTTTCTTATTCTTTTGATTATTTCGTAAGTTTTTCGATTTCCGCAGCTACGTCTGCAACGGTAGCAAGATTTTCCACTTCTTCGTCGGGAATAACGATGCCGTATTCGTCTTCGAGTTGGCTGAGAAGCTCCACAACGTCCAAAGAATCCGCACCCAAATCGTCTACGATTTTTGCGTCAGCCGTAACTTTTTCAACAGGCAAATTAAGTGCCTCTGCAAGCATTGCTTGAATTTTTTCCAACATAAAATTATCCTCCGTAAAATTAGAATATAAAATCGTTACTTATATAGTATACCATAATTTCTGCAAGCTGTCAATCGTTTGCCGATCATTTCCCTTGCTTTTTCATTGTTAAACCGATACGGTTCTTTTTAACGTCTACTTCTTTTACTCGAACCTGCACGACCTGACCGACCTTCAAAACCTCCGAAGGGTGTTTGATGTATCGTTCGGTGATTTCCGAAATATGTACCAAACCGTCTTGATGTACGCCGATATCGATAAACGCGCCGAAGTCTACGACGTTTCTAACCGTTCCCGTCAATTCCATGCCGACTTTCAAATCTTCCATGCCCATGATGTCCTTTCGAAGAGTAGGCGCAGGCAAACTATCTCGAATATCTCTGCCGGGTTTCATGAGTTCCGTTACGATATCCGCCAATGTCGCTTTATCGAGTTCGGTTTCTTTGGAAACTTTTTCCTCTCCGTAAGCTTTGATTTTCTGCTTTAATTCGGAAATTTTTCTCGCACGGACATCTTCTTTCGTATAGGCGAACAACCCTAACAACTTTTCCGCTTTTGCGTACGATTCAGGATGTACCGCCGTATTATCGAGGATATTGTCGCCCCCGTCGATCCGCAGGAACCCTGCGCATTGCGTATACGCCTTTTCACCGAGTTTCGGCACTTTCAAAAGCTGTTTTCTCGATTGAAATCGACCGTTGCTCTCACGATACGTTACGATATTTTTGGCGACCGCGGCGTTCAAGCCGGAAATGTATTTCAAAAGCGATACGCTCGCCGTGTTTAGATCCACGCCGACGCTGTTGACGCAATCCTCCAAAACGCCCGAAAGCGCGCCGTCCAACCGTTTTTCGTTCATATCGTGCTGATATTGCCCGACTCCGATGGATTTCGGATCGATTTTTATTAATTCCGCCAACGGATCTTGCAATCTGCGTGCAATCGAAACCGCACTTCTTGCCGTAACGTCGTAATCGGGGAATTCCTCCGCGCCGAGCGCACTCGCCGAATATACGGACGCCCCTGCCTCGTTCACAATCACATATCCGACCTCTCTGCCCGTTTCCGCTTTAATCTCTTTAATCAGTTCCGCGATAAAAATTTCGCTTTCCTTGCTCGCCGTGCCGTTTCCGCAGGAAATGACTTCGACGCCGTATTTTTCAATCAATTTCTTTAAGACGACTTTCGCTTCTTCGGTCTTGTTTTGCGGCGGAGTCGGGAATACGACCGTTTTATCGAGCACCTTGCCCGTACCGTCTACGACGCAAATTTTACACCCCGTACGGAACGCAGGATCCCACCCCATGGTGATTTTATCTTTAACGGGCGGCTGCATCAATAACGGCTTCAAGTTCAATTCAAACATTTTTATCGCCTGTTCGCTAGCCTCGTCGAAAAGTTGTGCGCGAATTTCCCGTTCCACGGAGGGCGCAATCAATCTTTCATAACCGTCTTCCGCGGCTTCTTTGACGATTACCGAACTTTCGCCTCCGTCTTTCAGGAAACTTGCCGCCGTAATGCGCTTGGCGAAATCGACGTCCACAGCGACGGTCACTTTTAAAAACTCTTCTTTTTCGCCGCGGTTCAACGCCAATACTCGATGGCTCTTGATTTCGCTGACCGGTTCGCGATAATCGGAATACATTTCGTATGTTTTGATTTCGTCCGCCTCGGCTTTGCCTTTTGCGTACGACGATACGATTTCGCCGTGTTTCATGAAAAAGTTGCGCAATTTCTTTCGCGTTGCCGCATCGTCGGAAATGATTTCGGCAATAATATCTCGCGCGCCGTCGATTGCTTCGGAAACCGTCTTCACCTCTTCAGTCAAATATTTTTTCGCCTCTGCCTTTACGTCGAACGTCTTATCTTGCGCCAATATCGCATCCGCCAACGGTTGCAAGCCTTTCGCAATCGCGACGGAAGCACGCGTTTTTCTCTTTTGTTTATAAGGTCGATAAATATCTTCTACTTCCGTTAAAATAACGGCTTTTTCCAAAGCCAAACGAATTTCGTCCGTCATTTTGCCTTGTTCCGTTATCGCGTTCGTGACTTCCTCTTTACGATTTTCCAAATTACGGAGATAAGTAAGTCGGTCGAAAAGCTCACGCAATACTTGGTCGTCACAGCTTCCCGTCATTTCTTTTCGATAACGAGCGATAAAAGGAATCGTGTTGCCTTCGTCGATCAAATCGACGATGTTACGCGCGTGCGTGGGAGTCAATTGAAATTCTTCGGTAATCGTTTGTAAAATATCCATAATTATACCTTATTTGTTTTATTCTTTTATTTTCAGAGAACGCAAAGTTCTCTTTTGTTCGTTTGTTAAGCGATAGCTTTCTATCGCCTTTTGGATAGATTTGTTATGCGTTTTGGAGTCGAAAATGCCACTCTTGAGAATTCGCAATCCGGCGTCATAATGCTTAATCAAAATTTCTGCCGTAAGCCAAGCAACCGCCATGTATACATAGTATTTCGACAAATTTGCCCTTTGCATGTAACTTTCGATAATCGGCAAATACTTTTCGTCTTCGACGTAATAAGTTAGCAACATCACCAAAACGTAACGCTCGTAAAATTCTCCGCCGATTTTGAAAAGTTTTTCCAAAACAGACAAAAAATCCTCTTTATGCTTCTTGATGCATTGCGCCTTAAAACAATCGCACAACGCCCAATTATCCATCAGCGAAACTGCGTACTGCACATCACCTGTAAACTTTTCGTATGGCAGCTCGACAATCAACGCGAGTTTGATAAAAACCGTTTCGTAATATTCGTTCGGGAAAGAAAGCACTTCCTTCGTCCGATCTTTATACGATTTTGCAATTTTGCGCATCGTCGGTGTTCTAACGCCTAAAATTACGTATTTCGTAGGAATCAGTTTCTTCTGAAAATCTGCAAACTGCCCTTCGGCATTTTCATTTAATACATTAAGGAACTCGGAATACGTCATCGAGTGCATTCCTCCAAAACTCTTCTGTAAAACGCGGATTTGCCGGACTTGTAGACGGCATTTTTGCATAAGCGATCCCGAGATCGGCATATCGTTTTTCAAATAACTCGAACGCAAGCGTACCGTTCAAAAGGATTTTTTCAATCTTTGCAACGGATAACACTTCATTAAGGTCCGCAAGCTCCGCATCTTTTACGGATGAGTCCGCCGAACCTTCGATTCGACAAGCCGTCACCATATCCCAAAGAGCAACTTTGTTGCGATACAAAAATGTCGTTTTTTCTTCCACGCTGTCGGGAATCGACTCCCCGAAATACGAGCAAATCATTCTCCAAAAACGATTTTGTTTGTTTCCGAAATAAAAATTGATCTGTCGACTCTTTACCGAGGGAAAGCTGCCTAAAATCAGGACTCGGCTTTCCTCGTTAAAAACAGGCAAAAATCCGATTTTTTTCATCTCGAGCATCAGAAAGCAAGCGGCTTATCGGTATCGCCGACCAACGCGATCGCCTTATTTTCTTCGTTCAACATCTCGGATAATGTTTCCTGCGCCCGTTCGTACGTCATTGCGTTAATGCGGTTCAATTTCTCTTCGAAATCGAAAATTTTATCGAAATACAACATGTGTCTGCCGTATAACAACATTTGCGAATTACTGCTTTCGTTACTGAAAAACATGCTCGATTTCATTTGTTCGCGACTACGCAAAAATTCTTCTCTCGTTATTCCGTTTTGCTTTAAGGAATGAATTACTTCGTTGATCGCATCGTACGCTTCTTCGGTATTCGTCGGATTTACACCGGCGTAAACGTTCAGCGTCGCGCATTCCGGAAAAGCGGACAAATACGAATATACGGAATACGCTAAACCGCGTTTTTCGCGAACTTCTTGGAACAATCGCGCGCTCATCGAGCCGCCCAAAATTCCGTTGATTGCCCCAACATAATCTTCGCGCTCGTCACCGCGAGGAACCGACGAATACGCCATCGCGATATGCATTTGTTCGATCGGTTTACGTTTCACTAAACTACGACGAGCGAAAACAACGTTGGGAGTGCGCGGTTCATACGCGCCTTTTTCGAGCGTTCCGAAATACGCGTCCACCAGTATTTCGGCAGTTTTCATGTCAATGCCGCCGGCAAATGAAATCACAATGTTTTCCGGGCAATACCGAGCTTTCTTATAACGTTTCACATCCTCAAACGAAAAACCTTTTACATTCTCTGCCGCACCTAAAATGTTTCTACCGTAATTTTCTTTTCCGTAAAACGCGGTAGCGAGCAAATCCAAACACAAATCTTCGGGCGTATCCTCGTTCATGGAAATTTCTTCGCAAATGACGCCTTTTTCACGCTCCGTTTCCTCATCCGGATAGGTAGCGTTCAAAAACAGGTCCGACAACAGTTCAAAACAAGCCTCCGTATGGTCGGACGTGCATTTTGAGTAATAGCACGTCAAATCCTTACCCGTAAACGCGTTCACCTGCGCTCCGAGGCGATCGAAAGCGTCGGAAATTTCAAAAGCGTTCCGTTTTTTCGTGCCTTTGAATTGCATATGCTCGATGAAATGCGAAATACCGTCTTCCGCGTCCGTTTCCGCACTTGCGCCCGTTCCGACAAGAATTCCCATCGTCACAGACATTAAACCCTGCATTTGTTTGACAACGAGTCTCAACCCGTTTGTATATCTTTTTTCTTCTACCATTTTATCCGTCCTTTTGTAAATGTTCCGATACGGTAACCGCATTCAGAGATTTACTTTTGTAATATTTCAAAATGTCTTCTAACGCGTCAACGGTCGCTTTCATCGGATGCATCAATATGAAATCGCCGGCGACAACGTTTTTTGTCGCTCTCCGATAAATAACCGACACGTCTTTATCTCGCCAATCGATCGTATCTTTCGACCATAAAATCGTTTTCATCTGCAACTGTTTACACGCCGACAACGTATCCGTTCCGTAAGCCCCGGACGGTGGCGCAAAGAGCGTCGGTTGCGAACCGATTGCCAAGTCGATGAAACGATTACAATCGGAAATTTCTTTGATATTCTGTTCCACGCTCAATTTTTCATGATCTTTATGAAAATAGCCGTGATTACCGATTTCGTGTCCGTCCGCATAAATGGCACGCAGACACTCCACGTTATCGTCCGCCCAACAACCGCCGACGAAAAACGTCGCCTTTGCCTCGTAATTTTTCAAAATCGCCAAAATATCGTAGACTTCGTCCGTTCCCCAATATACGTTGAACATCAAAGAGATACACCCGGAATTTGCGGATGCCGAACGATATAGTTCCGTCTTTTCCCCGTCCGTCTTTACGCCGTCCTCCATAGGAGCAAAGCAGAGTATACCGATGGAAAGGATCAAAATCCCCAACGTAAAATTGGTCAAAAAATTCAAAAACGCCGTTCTCTTGAAAATTTTTTTTCTTTTCACACCATGAACCTCAAAAAAAATCTTACAATATACTATTTCTTTTTTTTGAGAGATATGACTTTATTTGATTTTTACCACCGTTACGCCGGATTCGCCTTCTCCGTATTGCCCGAGACGATATTCTGCCACGTTTCCGTGTTTTCGCAAGAAATCGTGTATCCCGGCACGAAGCTTTCCGGTGCCGACGCCGTGAACGATACGAATTTCTTCCAAATTGGAAACCACTGCCGCATCTATAAACGCTTCCACTTCGGGCAACGCCTCCGAAACGGTCAACCCGATAATGTTCAATTCAAGCGACGGCGTACGCTTTGAAGATAGCGATTTACTAACCTGCACTTTTTCCGCCGCCCCCTTTCTTTGCCATCTCGTTTTTTTCGAGTCGGTAACAGTTTGCGCCTTTCCGCCTCGAATTACTTGCGCAAGATCGGAAATTTTACAACGCAAGCGAATATTTCCACATAAAACTTCCGCCTCCTCCTTTTGCAAACGAACGTTTTGTACAACGCCTTCCTGCGACGTCGTACAAACGTAAACCGACATACCGCACTTCAACGTCTCCGTTCGCACGGGAACGTATTCCGTCGTAATATGTTCCGAATTCTCGCTCTCATAAGCCTTATCGAGTATTTTATTTTTCAGCGTACGAGCTTTTATCAAATCGGCGTCGGATAATTGTTGCTTGGCAAAGATTTCCTCGATTTCCTCCAACAATTCTTCCGCGTCCGCGGCGCGCTGATTGATAATTCGACGCGATTCCGCTTTTGCAGAAGCATACAATTTGTCCTTTTCTTTTTGCAGCTTTTCGCGCTCCTCGTCCAAAAACTGTATTTTTTTCTGCCATTCCGTCTTCAAAAGATTGCATTCCCGCAATGTTTCGTCCGCCTTGATTCGACTTTCTTCCGCTGTACGCACGATATTTTCGAATTTTTGCGCATCTTCGGATAAATTAGACAACGCCTCTTGTAAAATACTCTCCTTTAACCCCAAGCGTCTGGAAATCGCGAGCGCGTTGCTCGCCCCCGGAAGTCCGATTTTTATGACATACAACGGTTGCAACGTTTCGGAATCAAATTCCATGCAAGCGTTTTCGATTCCCGAAGCGGAAAAAGCGAATTCTTTCAAAGACGTATAATGCGTTGTCACAACGCCTGCGCAACCGCTCCGCAATAAATGCGCAACAATTGCTTTCGCAAGCGCCTGCCCTTCATCGGGATCCGTTCCGCCGCCCAATTCATCGATCAATACGAGACAATTTTCATCGGCGCGGTTAACGATATCAATGATGTTCGTAATATGGGACGAAAACGTCGAAAGGCTTTCTTCGATGCTTTGCGCGTCACCTACGTCGCAGTATATCTCTTGAAATACAGACACGGTTGCGCGCCTTGCCGGAATAAACAGACCGCACATCGCCATTAGGCAAAACAAGCCTATCATCTTTAGCGTAACCGTTTTACCGCCCGTATTCGGACCGCTAATCAACAGAAAACGATACGAATCGCCCAAAGCCAAGCTTACGGGAACGACCTTTTTAGGATCGATCAAAGGATGTCTGCCCATATCGACGGATATAATTCCCTTAGCATTCACCTCCGGACATACGCAATGCAATTTATACGCATACTCTGCCCGTGCGTACGCGCAATCGATATCTTCCAACAATTCAATATCGCGTTGCAACTCATCGCCCATAAAACCTACGCGACGGGAAAGCTCACCCAAAATACGTTCTACCTCTTTCTTTTCGTCTATCACAAGTGAGCGAAGCTCGTTATTCATTTCCAAAATCTCTTCGGGTTCAATAAAAAACGTCGCGCCGCTTGCAGAACGATCGTGAACAAAGCCCTTAACGTTTCTCTTATATTCCGCGCGCACGGGCAACACGTAACGATTGTCACGCATGGTAATAATGCTTTCTTGTAAATATTTCCCCTCGTTTCCCGTCAAATATTCGGAAAGACGAATACGAATACGTTCGTTCAAAGAACGTATTTCGCGCCGTACCGTATACAGCTTATCACTGGCGAAATCACTCACTTCCGTATCGCTAAGAATTTTCGTGCGAATGTCTTCTTCCAAATTTGCGTCGTAATATAACCCTTCCGCAAAGCGTTTGATTTCCGTAATTTCTTCATCGGTTATCGACTGAATGCTCGTATACGCGATTCTCGTCGAACGAAGCAAATTTTCCGTCTTTAATAATTCTCCGCAAGATAACGGCGAGCCTTTTTTCGCCCTGCCGAGCTCATCGTCGAACGCAGGAAAAAACTCTATTTTGGATATGCCGTATCGGAACAGCAAACGCATGCTTTCATCCGTCTCTTTCAGACGTTTTCTCGCCTCCGAAACGTCCGAAGTCGGTTGCATTTGCAAAAGTTTTCGTTTGCTTCCGTCTAAAACGGCATATTCTGCCGCGTTCGCGAGAATCTTGTTCAATTCTGTTTTTTCTATTGCTTTTTGATTCATAATCGTTTCCGTTATAGTACGCCACGCTTAAAATGTCCGGACGTATATTGGGTATAAAGTTTTTTTTGCGCCGTTTCGTTATCCGCCGCCGCTATAACAAGTGTTTTCTCATTTTGCATCGTGAGATCCGATAATTTCCCGACCCCGAGTACGCCCGTCCCGACAAGCGAAGCACAATTATAGACTTCGAACCGACACCCTCCGTTTCCGGTAAGATATCTTCGAACGGGAAACGCACGCCCGTTTTCGTCCGTCAAACGATATGTCTGCTTTTTATCGCATGTCGCGCACGTTTTTTCGAACGGACAATAACATAAATCCATGAGCTTTATATCTCCGAAGGAAAGCAAAAACGCTTTTTCGGAAAGCAATGCCTTAATTTCCTCTGTATTCGCTTCTTTAGAAACGGCGTAATACGCTACGTTCGGCAATTTGCAGAGTTCCGAAACGGAAATAGAGTTTATCAAATTCAAACCCGTTCCTGCAAAAATTTTCAAATCGCGCGTTTGCGCATACTGAATACCTGCATAATTCTCGATATATACCCCGTCGAACACACCGTTTTCCGCAAGGCGGTCGAGCGCGCGTTCGTCTTCCGAAGTACAAAACGGCGGATAATACAAATATTTTTCAAACGAGCCGTTTTTCAAGCTTTGCGGAAGCTCCGATCGAAAATCGTTCGGCTTATAAACAACGATATCCGCAAGCACGCCTTCGAAATCCGTACCGATAACGCAAATTTTCTCGTTGCGACCACGCGGAAATTCGGAAAATATCGGTTTATAAAGATACTCCGTCCTTTCCCTTGCCGTATATTTTTCCGTTAAGCGAAAATAAAACTCTCGACGTACGGCATTCAATTTTGATTTCGGAATAAATATATTCCCTTGTACGCATACCTCTTCGAACGTGACGTTGAACGGTGCTCCGTCCGTCTTTTGAAAACAAGCCGTTAACTCCTCTTCGGTCAACGCGCGGCTTTGCGCATGCTGCAAAACTTCCTCGGCACAAAATCGAATGCCGCCGCCTTCGATCATCGCTTTTTCGCCTTCTGTAAAACACAAACGCAAAGAAACGTTCCGCTTACGCGTATTCGATAACAAACGCTCGTTGACGGCGGAATCCGTCGTCACGAATACTCCGTCTCCGTTTTTCAATCGCGCCCTCGAAGTAATAACAAAACCTCGCCTTTCCGACTTTTGAAAAAACGCGCCTCCGACTTCCCGTCCGTTTCGTAAAATTTTGAAACCGTCGCCGCTTCGAGGCGCACACGAGCTTTCTACGAAAAATGCCCCGTTAAGCACTTTGACAACCCCGACTTTCTCCCCTAAATGCCCTTGCACGGCCGGCGACAAAAAACGCTTATCTTGCCCGAATGCCAAACCTTTCGTATAATTGCCTCGATTATACGTACGTTTTAAGTCGGACAACGCCTGCTCGGTTCCGTCTTTGCCGTCCAACAACAGTCGGTAATAACGAACGGCGGCGGCTACGTATTCCGCCCGACGCATTCTGCCCTCGATCTTAAACGAGCTTACTCCGGCATCGATGAATTTTTGGAGTTCTTCTCCGACGCATAAATCGGATAACGATAAGGCGTAGCTTTTTTCCTCGAATCCGACACGATCGTATGAATACATTTTTCGACACGGTTGCTTGCATCTGCCACGATTGCCACTGTTTCCCCCTGCAAACGAAGAGAAGTAGCATTGTCCAGAAAAACAGGTGCAAAGCGCGCCTTGCACAAACGCTTCCGTTTCGATGATCGGCGCAATGCGTTTGATTTCTTCCAACGGCGTTTCACGCGCTAAAATCACTCGAGAAAAGCCATATTTCCTGGCAAGCTTCGCGCCGTTTTCGCTACATACGCCTGCCTGCGTACTTAAATGCAATTCGATTTCCGGATATTGCTCGTGGATGACCTTACCAAGCAATAGATCCTGTAAAATAACGGCGTCCGCCCCTGCAGACCAAACCTTCAGCAGCGTTTGTATAAAAGATTGTGTTTCGATGTCCTTGACGATCGTATTCATTGCCACGTAAACCTTTACGTCAAAAACATGCGCCTGTCGTATCACGGTGCGCAAAGAATCCTCATCGAAATTTTCCGCGCTCTGACGAGCGGAAAATACGTCGAGCCCCAAATATACGGCATTCGCGCCGTTTTGAATTGCCTCTTTCGCGCAATCGGCATTGCCTGCCGGAGCAAGTATTTCCAACATAACTTTCCTTCTTTTATCTGCCGATGCTTCGCGAAATCAATTCTTCCGACGCATCGTAACCCATGCTCTTCAAACGATAATTTCTTGCCGCAACTTCTATGATAATGGCGAGATTGCGTCCGGGACTGACGGGAATGGTCAATTTCGGAACTTTAATGCCGAAATACGACGTGGAAGACATCTCGTCCCCGATTCGATCGTACTCCTTGCCCTGTTGCCAATTCTCCAACTGAATAATCAACTGAATCTCTTTTTCGTCTAAAACCGAACCGGATCCGTACATACTCTTTACGTTAATTATACCGATTCCTCGCAACTCCATAAAGTAGCGAATGATGTCGGGCGCGGTACCATACAACTCGTTGGCGATTTTTTTAATGATTACGTTATCGTCGGCAATCAAACGATGTCCACGCTTGATAAGCTCCATCGCGGTTTCGCTTTTTCCGACACCACTCTTGCCTGTCAATAAAATGCCTACGCCGAACACTTCCATCAATACGCCGTGCTCGCTCACGGACGGAGCCAACAAACGGTTCAAATAAATGTACAAATCACTCATCAAGTCGGTCGTAATTTTCGTACTCCGAAAAAGCGGGCAGGCAAATTCTTTCGCGATTTCCACAAGTTCGGACGGAGCCGGAAGGTCGCGACTCAAAATCACGCAAGGTAATTCCCCGTGCGTAAAAAGCGGCAAAAGCTTTTCCTTCTTTTGCTCAGACGAAAAAGTGCGCAAGTATTCATATTCCGAAAGTCCCAAAACGATAATTCTTCTGGAATCGAAATAATTGAAAAATCCCACGGAAATTTGCAAACCAGGACGTTCCACGCTCATACTGGACAGCGTAACAACGCCTCTGCCGGTAAAAATAATCTCTAAATTCAAGTCGGACGCAAATTTGTCCAACATTACGCTTTGCGTAACATCTGCGTTCATAGCTCTTCTCCTTAGTCTAGACCGAATCGCTCGATAACGTCGGCGATTGCATTTTCTTCGTTGGTATATTCGGAAACATAGTCTGCGGCTTGTTTCAATCGTTCGTCGGCGTTTCGAACGGCAATTCCCAAGCCTGCCGTTTGGATCATCGGCAAATCGTTGCGTTGATCGCCTACGGCAATGGTTTTTTTGAGCGGAATATCGAATTTTCGCGCCAAAAACGCCAACGCCGTTCCTTTGGAATAATGTTTATTCACGACCTCCACCAACTCTCGACCGCTCGTCGTCACGTCGCAATCGGGGAAATTTTGCGTCGAAAACTCGTTAAATATGCGTTCTCTGTCGCAACGCTCGACGAGTACCATAACTTTATTCGCCGCCAAGCGTTTTTCTTGCACGAATTCCGACATTTTTCGATCGGTTACAAGTTTTGCCTTTGCCCCAACGATACTTTCGTACAATTTCAACGCCTCGTCGTCTTTATTGCTGTAATAATCCCAAAAATCGTAAACGTGAATATGCAAATCCGATTCTTCCGCTTTCCAACATATTTTTTCGGTAACGTCCGCGGACAGCGCGCCGCAAGAAAGCACCTCCTGCGTCTCAATATCCATAATAATCGAGCCTTGACAACAACAAACGAATCCCTTTAAGCCGAGCTTTTTCGTATACGGCAAAATTCCCGAAGGCATGCGCCCCGTGGATATGGCAAATTTTCCGCCTGCCGAAGTATATTCGGCAATCGCGGATCGGTTTTTCGGTGAAATCGAACCGTCTTTTCCGACCAAAGTGCCGTCTAAATCCGAAACGATCAACGAATATTTTATCTTTCGCATTATAATTCTTCCTTAAAATAAGAATATATTTTCTTTGCGAGTTCGTCCCCTATCCCGCCCACGGTCGAAAGATCTTCCACGGACGCGCTCATGATTTTATCGATCGTACCGAACCGATCCAACAAAGCCATGCGCTTTTTTTTGCCGATTCCGTCGATTTCTTGCAATACAGACGCCAAATTGCGTTTCGAATGCAAATTCCGAAAATACGTAATGGCAAATCGATGTGCCTCGTCTCGAATCCGCTGTAGTACTTTCAAAGCGTAATCTCGCTTGTCCAAGCGAATGCTTGCCGAAGAAAAAAGCGTAAAAATTTCTTCCTCTCGTTCCGCAAGCGCGATTAACTCGATATCGGTAATCCCGAATTCATCGAAAACCTCTTTTATTGCGGAAAGTTGCCCTTTACCGCCATCGATAACCATTAAATCGGGTTTAGGGAATCTCGCCTCCTCGTCCGTGCCGAGCTTCGCCAATCTACGTCGCATCATTTCTTGATGCGAGGCATAATCGTTTGCCCCCTCGACCGTCTTGATCTTAAATCTTCGATAACTGCTTTTATCTGCTTCGCCGTCAATAAATACGACCATGGATCCGACCTTGTCCACACCGCTGATATTGGAAATATCGTAACATTCCATTCGTCTCGGATAACGCGACAAAGACAAAATTTCTTTCAAGCGCATACATGCGTTCTTGGTCATATCGTCTTTGTGTTTGATTTTATCGATCGATTTTTGAAGATATTCCTCGGCATTTTTTTGCGCCATTTCCAAAAGTTGCTTTTTAACACCGAGCTTTGCCAAAACGATATTCGGCTTTTTTCCGAATTTTTCCGAAAAATAATTCTCGAGCAATTCCTTTTCGCAGTAGGACTCCGTTATAATTTCGTCAGGCAATTCGTGCGAAGAATAGAACTGAATGATAAAAGCCGTCAAAGCGTCCGACTCCGAATACGAACAATCCTCCAACGCAAAATTACTGCCGCCCTGCATAATGCCGCTCCGTGTCACCAAGACGTTGACCGCCGAATAGATATAATTTGTCTTTAACGCAATAATGTCCGCGTTGAGCGCGCGATTGATCGACGTGATACGTTTCAATTTAAGCTTAGAAAGCATATTCAGCTTTTCCCTATATTCCATGGCGAGTTCGAATTCTTCGTTTTCGGCAAAACGGAGCATCTTCTCTTTCAAAATATTCTCGGCATGTTCGTAATTCCCGTCTAAAAAAGAAAGCACCTCTTTTATGCGTTCTGCGTAAGTTTCACGTTCGCACATATGCGCGCAAGGCGCAAGACAACGCCCCAAATGATAAGCAAGACACGGTTTCTTTTCTTTTGCGGTAATTGCCGTAGAACAAATACGAACATTATATACCGAAACGATAATATCCAAAAGATCTCCGCAACGAATGCCGCCCATAAACGGACCGAAATATTTCCCGTCTTTCTTGATCTTTCTCGTGATCGAAACGCGCGGAAATTCTTCTTTCGTGTGAACCTTAATATACGGATAAGTCTTATCGTCTTTGAGCAGGATATTGTACTTGGGTTTGTACTTCTTAATCAGATTATTTTCCAACGCGAGCGCGTCGATTTCCGTCTTCGTAATAATGTAATAAAAATCCGCGATATGTTCGACCATAGCGGCTACTTTTTCGGGTTTTGCCGAACTGTGAAAATATTGACGCACGCGATTTTTCAATACGCGAGCCTTTCCTACGTATATCACGACGTTTTCTTTATCGAGCATAACGTATACCCCGGGGTTTTCCGGAAGCAATTTCAATTTTTCCTGTAATTCACTCATGTTCTTTTTCTCACCCGAACGCGTTTCGCATACGATCGACGCCTCGATAGAATACTCCGTATATCTATTATATACCAAATCGGGAAATTTTGCAAGGAAATACAAGGGAAAAACCGCTCAACAACCTAAAAATTCGATTCCTTTTAATATCACGTCGTTTATAGACTCGTTCGCAAGGCTGTAAAAAACGATTTTTCCCTGTCTGGAACAACGAACGATCCCCACGCTTTTCAAAAAACGAAGTTGGTGAGAAACCGTCGTTTGATTTATATCGAGTATGCGAGAAATATCAGTTACGCATAATTCGCTAATTGCCAGCGCAGAAAGAATTTTCACGCGCGTATAATCGGCAAAAACGGAAAAAAAGCACACAATCCCTTCGAGGATATCTCCTTGCGGAACGTAATCCTCGATCAAGCTTTGCGTGCGTTTATCCAATAACAACATTTGCGACATATTCTTTCCTCCTAATATGTTTTTATGGGAATATGATAACATATACGCAAATGCGGATTCTGTACAAAATTGTCGTACCGTAAACGTTTTTGTCTTTTTTCTATCTCCTATGAAATCTTGATCACTTCATAGCCGGCTTCGGCGATTGCCGAAACAAAAGTTTCGTTGGGAATTTCCGTAGACGTTTTCACCATTGCCGTTTTCTTTTTCAGATTCACTTCGACGTTTTCAACGCCTTCGATGCCCTGCAACGCTTTCGCCACGTGCGCGACGCAATGCTGACACATCATGCCCTCGATTTTCAAAGTTACTGCATTTTTCATTTCATTTACCTCTTTTTGTTTTTTCTTTCCGAATCTTGTAAGCCTCAGCGCGTTGGTTACGACGAATAAAGAACTTAGACTCATACAAGCCGCGCCTATCATGGGGTCGAGCGAAATCCCGGCAAATGCGAATACCCCTGCCGCCACGGGAATGGCGACGCAATTATAGAAAAACGCCCAAAACAAGTTCTGTTTGATATTTCGTACCGTCACGCGACTCAGCTCGATCATCGTATCGACGAGCCGTAAATCGCCTCTCGAGAGCACCACGTCCGCCGTATCGATCGCCACGTCCGTTCCGTTCCCCATTGCCACACCGATATCCGCTTCTTTCAAAGCCGGACTATCGTTGATTCCGTCGCCGACCATCGCCACAAAACCGCCGACGGCGCGTACTCGTTTAACCGCTTCCGCTTTATTTTCAGGCAATGCCTCTGCATAATAGTCGTCTATACCGACTTCTTTGGCTATCGCTTTCGCTACGTTTTCGTTATCGCCCGTTAAAATCCCCAAACGAATTTCGCGCTTTTTCAAAAGCGTTATCGCCTCCGCGCTTTCGTGTTTCAGAATGTCCGCAATCGCAAACACAGCGAGAAGTTCTTTTTCCGAAGCCAAAAATACTACCGTTTTGCCTTGCTCGGAGTATTTCTTTTCCGTTGCAACGCAGGTTTTTCCGCCAATACCGTTTATTAGACGCCTATTTCCGAGCAAATACTGCACGCCGTCGAACGTCGCCTTTGCACCTTTCCCGGTTTCATAGGTATACTCTTCCACGGACAAATCGTTTTCTGCCGTCAAACGGCTCTCCGCATACTCTTTCACACACTCGGCGATCGGGTGATTAGAATGCCGTTCTATCGCTAACGCCAACGCCAAAACGCGCGTTTCGTCGCCGCTAAGAAGTTCAAAATTCGTTACGCGCGGTTTTCCGACCGTTAACGTCGCCGTCTTATCGAGCAAAATACAATTGATGTCTTTGGCTTTTTGTAACGATTCCGCGTCTTTATACAAAATACCGAGCGACATGCCTCGCCCCGTCGCTGCCATAACCGCAACGGGCGTTGCCAATCCCAACGAGCAGGGACAGGAAATGACGAGTACGCTGATCGCATAATTCGCCGCTTTCGCAAAATCCTTCGAGACGCTCAACCAAATAATAAAAGTAACCAAAGCGATCAAACAAACGGCAGGGACAAAAATCCCGGCAATCGTATCTGCCGTTTTTTGTATGGGAGCTTTGCTTGCACCTGCTTCCTTGACCATTTTGACGATTTGCGACAACGTGGTTTCCGCGCCGACCCGCTCTGCACGGACTTTCAAATATCCGTTCTTAACAATGTCCGCCCCGGTCACCGAATCCCCGATTTGCACTTCCACGGGCATGCTTTCGCCGGTAATGGCGGCTCGATCGATAAAACCATGGCCTTCCGTTACCGTGCCGTCAACGGGAATATATTCGCCGTTTTTGACGATCAGCACCTCCCCGACGACAATTTCCGAAAACGGAATTTTTGTCTGACCCCCGTTACGCTCTGCCGTTACGATGTTCGGCATAAGATTGATAAGTTTTTCGATTTCGTCACCCGTCTTGCGTTTGGATTTTTCCTCTAACCATTTTCCCAACGTGACAAGCGTCAAAATCATAGCGGCTGACTCATAAAAGAAATGCGTATGTGCGTCCGCTTTACCGATATACAACAAAATCGTCAAAACAAAACTGTACGAAAAGGAAACCCCCGATCCCATGGCAACCAAAGTATCCATGTTGGGAACTTTTTTCAATAAAGCTTTCGCTCCGCTCGTAAAAAACTTAAAATTCACGACAATCACGACCAAAGCCAACAACATTTGCAACGTAACGTTTATAATTACGCTCGGTTGCGGCAATCCTACCATGTCACCCATGGAAAAATACATAAGCGGCAACAGAAAACAAAGCGAAACGACAAAACGTTTTTTCAATCGATCCGGTTGCGGTTTTTTCGCGTTCAAAAGATTTTCGTCATAGCTTCCGATTCCGTACCCGAGTTCCGTTACCGTTTGCACGATACGCTCCCGTTGCGTTATCGTTTCGTCGTACGATACACTCATACATTCACCCATAAGAGATACTTCGGCTTTTTCTACGCCTTCCAGTTTGTTGACGGCTCGCTCGATTCCCGCGGAACACGCCGAGCACGTCATTCCGATCACAGAAAACTTTTCTTGCATATTGCTATTCTCTCCTTTATTCCCCCATATTATAACATCTTTTTTCTGCTTTGTCAAGCAAAAACGAGACTTAACCTTGGTTAATTTTATCCGTTATTCTTTCAACAGAAAAACTTCCGTAACGCAAAAAGACGGGAAGCAACGCCACCCGTCTGATGAATCCATCGACGAAAATTTAGTCTTTCTTTTCTTCTTTGGGAACAACTACTTCTGCACCGTCGTAGTAGCCGCAATTTTTGCATACTTTATGCGCTTCTGCCAATTCGTGGCAATGAGGGCATTCTACGAGCGTAGCCGCCGTTGCTTTGTAATTTGCGAATCTTTTGTTCGTTCTGCTCTTCGATTGTTTACTCTTAGGTACTGCCATATTAACACCTCTTGCTTTTATTTCTTTTTGATTTCATTTGCGGAATCACTCCGAATATCGAATCTCTTCGCAATCCGAGCCACAGGAAAGACAAAACGGCATACAAGCCATCACGGCATCCTCCACGGCTTGGGTCAAATCAGCCTTTCCGTTCGTGTAGCCGTAATCCTCATAGTCCTTGCGAGGTTCGAAATACGCCTCCAACTCTCCTTCTACCTCTTGCGAAGCGTCTTTCAAGCAACGAGAACATTTCCCCTCTAACCTGAAAGCGACCGTTCCTCGAACATCGAATGAGTCGTCTTCGTACAATTCATAATCAAACGACACCTTAACGGGCGAACTAAAACGAACGTACGGAATTTCTATGAGCGTATCGGGTACGGAATAATCGAATTCCATATGTCCCGAATACAATTTTTGCGCATTAAGCTTTCTAATATCGATAATCATCATAAAACCGACTTTACAAGTATAGTATATTTCTTAAACTTTGTCAACTTATTTTTTATAGAATTTTCCGATTTTTTACAATAATTCTACGGTTTCTCTCGCAATTACAAGTTCTTCATTGGTCGGAATAACGAGAATCCGTACTTTTCCGCCCTCTGCCGTGATATCGCGAATTTGTCCGTTGTTCTTTTGCGCGTTCTTTTCTTTATCGATTTCGATACCGAAGAACTGCATGTTTTCACAAATTCCGGCGCGAACTTGAGCATTATTTTCTCCGACGCCTGCCGTGAACACGATACAATCTACGCCGTTCATCGCCGCCGTATACGCGCCCACGTATTTCTTGCAAGAATAAATGAACATATCCAAAGCAAGTTGCGCTCTCTTATCGCCCTTTTCTGCCGCCGCACCTAAATCACGGAAGTCGCTGGAAATACCGGAAATTCCGTAAACGCCGCACTGTTTATTGCAATAAGTAAGCATTTCCGAAATATCCCAACCTTTTTTCTTGCAGAGATATTCCGCCACGGCGAAATCGAAGTCACCGCTACGCGTACCCATAGGCACGCCGGCAAGCGGCGTAAAACCCATCGAGGTATCGACACTCTTGCCGCCGTTTACAGCCGTAATGGAAGAACCGTTTCCCAAATGGCACGTTACAATCTTCAAATCTTTCGGATCCTTGCCCAAATATTTCGCCGCTTCCTGCGAAACGAATTTATGGCTCGTGCCGTGGAATCCGTAACGACGAACGGAATACTTTTGATAATCGTCATAATCGATCGCGTACATATACGCATATTCCGGCATAGTAAAATGGAAGCTCGTATCGAATACGAACGCCATCGGTTTATTCGGCATCGCCGCGCGACAAGCCTTAACGCCGACAATCGCCGCCGGATTATGTAAAGGAGCCAAATCGCATAATGCGTCCATTTTTTCCATGACGTCATCGTCGATCAGCGTAGGCTTTTTGAAAACTTCACCGGAAGCCACCGCGCGATGTCCGACCGCATCGATTTCGTCCATCGAAGAAATTACGCCCGTTTTAGCGTCCGTTAACGCGTTCAGAACCAAAGATACAGCCACGGTATGGTTCGGCATGGCTTGCTCGAAAACGAACTCTTCGCCTTTTACTTTATGCGTGAGTTTCGAGCCGTCGATACCGATACGCTCACAAGTACCTTTCGCGATAACGGATTCCGTTTCCATATCGATCAATTGATATTTTAAGGATGAACTCCCGGAATTGATAACCAAAACTTTCATATTCTCACCTTATAATTGCGTCTGCAACGCCGTAATGGCGATTGCCGCCACGATATCTTCGGATTTACAGCCTCTGGACAAATCGTTCAAAGGTTTTGCAAAGCCTTGGCAAATAGGACCTACCGCCATAAATCCGCCGAGGCGTTCCGCGATTTTGTAGCCGATGTTCCCTGCCTGCAAGTCGGGGAAAATAAACACGTTCGCATGTCCTGCGACTTCCGAATTCGGAGCTTTTAATGCCGCCACCGAAGGAACTATTGCCGCGTCAAATTGCAATTCGCCGTCCAGCTTCAAATCGGGAGCTTTCTCTTTCGCGATTTTCACCGCTTCCGCCACCATCGTTACGTTGTCGTGTTTCGCGCTCCCCATCGTAGAGAAAGAAAGCATCGCTACTTTGGGATCGAGTCCGGCAATCGCTTTTGCAGAGTTCGCCGTCGCAATCGCGCATTCCGCAAGTCCCTCGCTCGTATAAGTAGGATTTAATCCGCAATCGGCGAAAAATATCATACCGTCGGGGCAATATTGATTCCCTTGTTCGGGGCAAATCATCAAATTGAAACTGGATACGGAAGATACGCCGGGCGCGGTTTTGATAATTTGTAAACCGGGGCGAAGCGTGTTTGCCGTCGAATGGCACGCACCAGACACTAACCCGTCTACGTCACCCATTTTCAACATCATCGCGCCGAAATACGTACCGTCGGTTAAGAGTTTCGCCGCTTGTTCGCTCGTCATACCCTTGGACGCGCGGAGCTCGCAAAGCTTCGCGTTGTAGACAGGAAGTTTTTCGCTCGTCAAAGGATCGACGATTTCGACGCCCGTCAAATCCACTTCGGGATTTTCCGCTTTAATTTTTGCTTCGTTGCCGAGTAGTACGATTTTCGCAACGCCCTCTTTGGTTGCGTCCGCCGCCGCTTTCACGACTCGCTTGTCCTCCCCTTCGCAAAGAACAATCGTCTTTTGAAGAGCTTTTGCTTTACTTTTAATTTCATCAAGAATGTTTCTCATAAATTACTCCTACGAAATGCTTTATTTATTTTTTATTTTTGTGTATAATATTCATAGGCGTGGCTATTAACCCGTCCTTTCTATTATAGCACACTATTTTAAGAAAGTAAAGAAATAGGAAGAACTAAAATGAAAATTTGCGCAATAATTTGCGAATATAATCCCTTCCACAACGGACACCTCTATCATTTGAACGAAGCCAAACGGCTTTCGGGTGCGGACGCCGTCCTTTGCCTCATGAGCGGCAACTTCGTACAACGCGGCGAAGCGGCGATCATGGACAAATATACACGAGCGCGCCACGCCGTATCGGCAGGCGCAGACATCGTCATCGAATTACCGAGCGTATTCGCTACGGCTAACGCGGAGCTTTTCGCGAGCGGCGCGTTACACGTTTTATCCTCCGCAACGGAAATCGATTCTCTTTGCTTCGGTTGCGAAAACGCCGAAAAAACGACTCTATTAAAAGCCGCCGCTCTTTTGAACGACGAACCCTCGAGTGTATCCGAAAAAATCAAAAGGCTCACGGCTTCGGGCATGAGTTACGCGAAAGCACGCGCGGAGGCTTGGCGAGATTCCGTTTCCGAAACGCTGTTGACTTCGCCCAATTCAATTCTCGCATTGGAGTACACCAAAGCAATCCTAAAAGCTCGTTTGCCGATAGACATCATTCCCGTTCAAAGACGAGGCGGCAGCTATCGCGACGCGACTCCGCAGACGAATTTTTCGTCCGCGACCGCTATTCGAACCTGCCTGCAAAACGGAACGCCGATCGACGGGAATCTGCCCGAGTACGTACAAGAAGACCTGCCGAAACGTTTGGAGGATCGCTTGGACTCTTTGGAAAAATACGCGATATTGACCACGTACGCAAACGAGTTGAAAAAAATCTGCGACTGCACGGAAGGCTTGGAGAACGCTTTCAAAAAAGCGGCTTTGCTTTCCCCGACCTTGAGCGAATCGCTCACTTCGGCAAGATACACTTCTTCGAGAATACGGCGAATCGCTTTACACACGCTGCTACGCGTCCAAGAAACATTCATTCGTGAATGTCTGTCCGCTCCGCTCTATTTTCGCGTTTTGAGCGCAAAGAAAAGCCGAACGGACGTACTTTCCGCGTTGAGCAATGCCGCGCCGTTATTGCTCCGCGCGCACGACGAAAACAAACTTTCCGACGTTGCCAAACGTTGTTATGAAATCGATTGTTTTGCGGAACAAGTATATTCATTGCTATACGAAACGAAAAATAAAAAACAAATTTTCGTAGAATAAAAGAACATCTCCGAGAAATTTTCTCGGAGGTTTTCTATCGGCTTATTCATCACCGCTTAAATATCCATTGAGGCAAACTCGGTCTTTCTCGGAAATTTTGAGCGATCTATTTAGAGTAAAATCATTAAAAATTCCCTCTTCCACATTATAACCTACAGTTTGCGATTTCGTATAAAAGGTATAATCCGAGGTGCATTTCGCCGTTTCTCCGTACCAGTTCCCGTTGTTTAGAAGCGCGATAAGGTACTCCTTTTCCGTCAACTCCAATTCGATAAAGTTTTCGTTTCTTTCGGAATAACAAAATTGATCGTGCGGTAATGCATATATTTTACCTGTACAACCGACGCTCGCTATAAAAAATATCGCCACAAACAAGAATGCTATCCGCTTTTTCATATAAAACCTCTTTATGCCAATCGAAACTGCGTCACAATATTCCATTATTCTTAATCCATTCTCGCGATCATAAAAAGTTCTGTGTCAAACATTGAAAAAGGTTTGATACTGCTCGCATCAAACCTTTTGCTACTTTGGAGCTACTGGCCGGACTTGAACCGGCGACCTGCTGATTACGAATCAGCTGCTCTACCGACTGAGCCACAGTAGCATCCGTTTTAATTTTGCTCTCTCAACGACAGCTTAATCATTATACCTAATCGCGAAGAAAAAAGCAAGCGTTTTATCACGCTTTTTTGAAAATTTTTTAATATTTTTCAACAAATTTATTTTCATGCGACAAATTGCTCCGCTAAATTACAATATCCGACACATAATTCGCAAAGCAAATACCGCAAATCCGTCACATATATCGTATTTTCCGTAATCCGCGCCAGGGTTTCCGCTCCATTTCGACACAATTGCGCATAATCGAAAAAACTATCCGTATTCGTCTTTTCCCCGTATTCCATTTGTCTTTTCAGCACCGTTAGCGTTTGTCTGATCGATTGTTGCGTGCCGCCTTTAGCAAGGCGATTCGTTTCCTGTTCCAGCACCGTCAACCAATCGTACAAAATCGAAAACGCGCCTTGCAAATATTCGCGCGACGCTCGTTCGCTCCTTTTCCGCAATAGCAAACTTTCCACGCAACGTTTCTTCAAAATCGTTTCCGTCCCCAACGACGCCTGCACGGCAAGCGCGTCCTCCTCCGCCAAGTATACGGAAAGCACGACGAACTCCTGCCCCCGTTCTTCCAATATATATCCCGATCCGCCTTTCCAAACGGCAAAATGCGCGCCGGCTTCAACATGCGTAGAGATCGACACCAGAAAATAAAACGACTTATTTACGGGAACGCGTATCGTATTCCACGCACGACAGGCATACCAAGCGGCTCCGCTACACGTGAAACAAAGCGCGAGAAGCAAAACAAACCGAGATACTCTTCGAAAAAGAAAATTCGTCATCATACTTTATTGTATGCGACGAATTTGTTTTTATCTTATATTTTGTGTGAAAAGAATAGAACCGCGGAACATTTTTCCCTCGTCGCGTCAACGCATATACAAAACGCATTCTTTCCGTTCCAACGTCTTTTGCATATCGATCACGCGTTGATTCGATGAGCCTCGAAATTTCAAGCGAATATTTTTCAATTCCTCGATATACGGACCGTCCACCAACACGTCCAACAACGCAAGCAACTCTCGCGTTGCTTCGATATTTTTGCTCGAGTCCGACAAAAGCCCCGAACGCGCATCCAACGCACACCCTGTATAGCACCAGATACTTTTCTGCGGAAAACGCTCTCTCACTTTACGCAAAAACGGCAACAACGCCACTTGATTGCTCGGCTCCAATGGTTCTCCGCCGAGCAAAGAAATGCCCGAGATATAAGGCGCGGAGAGCGCGTTTAGTATCCGTTCCTCAACGCTTTCGTCAAAGGGTTTTCCGTAAGAAAAATCCCAAGCGACTTGGTTAAAACAATTTTTACAACGGTGCGTACATCCCGAAACAAATAAAGAAATGCGAACCCCCTCGCCGTTGGCGATATCCGTCCATTTGATCGTCGCGTAATTCATTATAAATGCAATACCCGATCCTTAATTTCCTGCGTCCTGCCCTGATTCCAATACTGCGTGCCGATATAGCCGCAAGTGCGCCTTGCAACATTCATTTTTGCTTGATCGCGATTTCCGCAACAAGGACACTCCCACACGAGTTTTCCTGCTTCGTCCGTTTGAATTTGAATCTCGCCGTCAAAGCCGCAAACTTGACAATAATCGCTCTTGGTGTTTAGTTCTGCATACATGATGTTTTCGTAAATGAACTTCATTACGGAAAGAACCGCAGGGATATTGTCCTGCATATCGGGAACTTCCACGTACGAAATCGCACCGCCCGGAGAAAGTTGTTGAAACTCACTTTCGAATTTGAGCTTCGTAAACGCGTCTATCTCCTCGGTTACATGCACGTGGTAGCTGTTGGTGATATAACTCTTATCCGTAACGCCGGGAATAATACCGAAACGCTTTTGCAAACATTTTGCAAATTTATACGTCGTGCTTTCAAGCGGCGTGCCGTACAAGGAAAAATCGATATTTTCTTTCTCTTTCCATTCCTTGCACTTGTCGTTCATGCGTTTCATGACCGCCAGCGCGAACGGTTTTGCATCTTCGTCGGTATGCGATTTTCCCGTCATGTGTTTTACGCATTCGTATAATCCTGCGTAACCGAGCGAAATCGTCGAATAACCGCCATAGAGCAATTTGTCGATGGTCTCCCCTTTTTTGAGCCTTGCCAACGCGCCGTATTGCCACAGAATAGGCGCGGCGTCTGAAAGCGTGCCTTTCAAACGATTATGTCTCTGCATCAACGCGCGATAACAAAGTTGCAAACGCTCGTCGAAAATCTCCCAGAACTTCGTTTCATCTCGTCCAGACGACAACGCAACGTCCACGAGATTGATGGTAACGACGCCTTGATTGAATCTACCGTAATATTTCGGCTGTCCGTTTTCATCCACGTAAGGCGTCAAGAAACTCCTGCAACCCATACAGGTATAACAATGCCCCTCCCCGTTTTTATCGATCTTATATTCCAACATTTTCTTTTCGGAAATATAATCGGGAACCATACGTTTCGCGGTGCATTTTGCCGCAAGCTCGGTAAGATACCAGTACGGCTGTTCTTCGGAAATATTATCCGGCTCCAACACGTAAATGAGTTTCGGGAACGCAGGCGTAATCCATACGCCCGATTCGTTCTTTACGCCTTGAATTCTCTGTTTCAGCGTCTCCTCGATAATGACCGCCAAATCGGCTTTTTCCTGTTCGTTACGCGCTTCGTTCAGGTACATAAACACCGTTACGAACGGCGCTTGACCGTTCGTCGTCAAAAGGGTTACTACTTGATATTGAATGGTTTGAATACCTCTTCGAATCTCGTCACGCAAACGCTTCTCCGCAATCTCAAAAACATGAGCCTCGTTCGTCACGCCGATTTTGGAAAGCTCCTCGGCGACTTCGCGACGAATCTTTTTACGACTGATGTCTACAAACGGAGCAAGGTGCGTCAACGAAATACTCTGTCCGCCGTATTGATTGGACGCAACCTGCGCAATAATTTGCGTCGCGATATTGCAAGCCGTCGAAAAACTATGCGGTTTTTCAATGAGCGTACCTGAAATCACCGTTCCGTTTTGAAGCATATCCTCCAAATTTACAAGGTCGCAATTGTGCATGTGTTGCGCAAAATAATCGGCGTCGTGGAAATGAATTAAACCTTGATCGTGCGCCGAAACGATATCGTCAGGCAATAAAATACGGCGAGTTAAATCTTTCGAAACTTCCCCTGCCATATAATCGCGCTGTACGCTGTTGACCGTAGGATTTTTATTGGAATTTTCCTGTTTCACTTCTTCGTTATTGCACTCGATGAGCGTCAAAATTTGCGCATCCGTCGTATTTACTCTACGAACCAACGCGCGGTTGTAACGATACGTGATATATTTTCTTGCCAGCGCAAACGACATGGACGCCATCAGACGATTTTCGACCATATCCTGAATTTCTTCTACGTGCGGCGAACGTCCGAGATTCGCGCACTCCTCCGTCACGGCGTCCGCAATCGCCTGCAACGTACCTTCGGAAATACGATTTCTTTCACTGACGTCGCGATTGGCTTTTCGCAATGCAAAAACGATTTTCTCCTTGTCAAAAACAACTTCTTGTCCGCTTCTCTTGATAATTTTCATTTCTTTCATGATACTTCTACCCTATACCGTTCACGTCTTATTTTCTATGTAACAATCCGTTATACGGCTTTCTAAAGCGCAATACAACATCTTGTAGAATTTTTTTAATTTTACCTTATAATTATACCATATCTTGTGGTAAAGTCAAGCAAATCCTGCCACAAAATTCTATAGGAAAAACTTATAATACAATCCTCCGAAAAAATGAAAAACGCTTAAAATACCGCTCGCTCAAAAAAAATTTGAAAATTTTGGTATCGAAAAATTCAATACTTAAAAATTATAACGAATTTTTATATGTAAAAAGACGATTTCCGCTATCGAAATCGCCTTTACTTTTAGCCTTTTTGTTGTACCCTTTCCGCAAACGCCTCATAGGAATCCGAATCGTCCAAAAGGTTTCGCAACTCCTGCGCGTGCGTTTCGTCCTCATAGCGAACGCGAACGGCGCGCTCCAAAGTGCTCTCGTTTCCCGTAAACAACAGCTCCGCCCCTTTCCCTCGAGACGTAGAGAAATCAATTGCCGGATACACTCGTTTTGCCGCCGCCTTTTCGTCCAGATGAATTTCGAAATTGGCAATTCGCGACAATTCCGTTGCGATAAAATCGTCGGAGGGATTCCCCGTCTGCGTGGAAATCGTTCCGAAAATCGTCAACGAACCTTCTTGTTCGAAGCAACGCGCAGAGCCGAAATATTTCTTGAGATATTGTATCGTCTTGCTTTCCAATCCGTTTGCCGTCAGTCTACCGCCGACGGAATCGGTCGTATCGTTATACGCGTATGCCAACGCGTTTAGAGAATCTGTCAACAATAACACGTCGCGACCGCATTCCGCCAATCGTTTTGCTCGCTTTAACAAGAAATTTGCCGCGAAAACCTGCTGTTCGGGTTCCTCTTCGTACGTCGCGAAAACCAAATTTTCCGAAGAAAGAATCTTCCGAAACGCCCAAACGCTTTCGGGCGGTTGCTCAATCAACAAAACCAATACGTCCAAATACCGATTATTCTTTAGTGCCGCCTGCGCGACTTCGTATAACATAACACTCTTCCCGGCTTTAGGTGCGGAAGCAACGAATCCGCGCTGTCCTTTTCCGATCGGCAACAACCAATCGAGATATTTCATTGTGAGCGACGAGCTCTCCTTCCCGAATAGCTTGATTTTTTCCGTTGCGAAACAAGATTCCGACGTTTCGAAATCGATACGTTTCAAGTCTTCTTTCATGCGTTCGTTTATGGTTAAAACTTCCGTTGCGACCAACGCGCCACCGTTTCGCTCTGCATAACAAGAAACGATGTCGCCCTCACGCAAGTCGTTCGTCTCTATCAAATTCAAAGGCATAACGATTTTGGCGTCATTTTCCATATCGTCGATCGGCAACAAAAAACATCGATCTCCGAGCTTCTCCAATTGTCCTCGCAAAACATCGTTGTGAAAGATCCTATCCAGTGTTCTCTTTTTGGATTCGGAATCGGCAACCCGAAAAACATTCTCGTTGCTTTCGCGCAAACGCGCCAATTCCTTTTTGAAATCGAAGACGTATTCCTCCGAGGAGGGCAACTCCGACGGCGTTTCCGCCAATGTTTTTTGCAATTGTTCAACGGATATTCCCGACGCTTCGCTGTAACACCGCAAATGGATTCGCTCGATCTCTTTGCGAACCGCGCCGATATCGACACCGCTGTCCTTTACCGGCGCACCGAGCGTCGCGCGAGGAATGGGTTGCAGATCCCCTGCAAAAATCGCCAAAATCTCCTCGAGCAAGCGTTGTTTCTTTTTTGTCGTCGGCTTTGCGACTCCGACCTCACGCGCGTAAGCGCGCAAGAAACCGATGTTCAGCGTTGAAAGATAAGCAACGCATTCTTCCTTAAATTGTACCCAGCTTTGATCTTTCATTTCATTTGCTACGCTCCATAACTATAATTTTCCCGCAATATTTTCCCAAAGTTTCTTTCGTGAATTCTAATTCTTCACCGCAAAACAAAACGTTTTGCTTATCGAACAAGTCTAAAAACGGTTGCGCCGTTTCGATGTCCAACGTGCCGTCTTGCGGACGGAAATGCATCGGAATCGCTATTTTCGGCGCGATCGCCGCCACATACGAACGCGCTTGTTCCGCCTCTATCGTATACGTTCCGCCGATCGGCACGAACAACACGTCCGCTCGACCGATTTTCTCGAGCAATGCTCGAGACGGCGGCTCGCCTAAATCGCCCAAATGGCAAAGCGTAAATCCGTCGGCGTATATCTTAAACACGGAATTTCTTCCGCGCAATCTGCCGCATTCTCCGTCGTGATAAGTATCGATTGTTTCGAACCGAACATCGTCATAAATATACGTCGCGACGTCTTTCAGAATTGCTTTCGCGGCGACACCGTTCGTGTAATCGTGATCGTAATGCCCGTGACTGACCGTCACGACGTCTGCCGCAATTCCTATCGGCAACTCATAGCCGACGTTTCTATAAGGATCGGTCACGACGCTCGTTCCGTTTTCCGTAACCAATCGAAAACAAGAATGTCCGTAATATCGTATTTTCATATTTCAGTCCCCCTTTTTCGAGCTTGCCAGCAAACGCAATTTCATCTTTTGCGTTTCCTCACCGAGCAGCATATCGTATTCCAATAATAATAACAGCGAATTTCCCCGAACGGAATGCTGTATTTTATGCGTATACAGACGCAATTCGCCCTCCGAGTCGCCGATACCGAGCGAGCCGACCGTCGCCGAGCCTCGTTCCAGAGGCAATCGAAACGTATAATCGCCTCGACGTTCGATTTCCGCGCGCTCGCCTTGCACGAACAGCGTTACCGCCGCCTCGTCGTCTCGATAACAAATTTTTGCCGAATCCTTTGCCGACAGCCACTCACCCTCGAGAAAAAAACTGCGTTCCTCTCCGTCCGTCGTCGACGTAATGGTCAAATAACAAGTCTGCATCTCGCCCTCCCGTCAATCGTTGGGACGCTTGATGTTTTCCCGAATCAACCTACCCTCTTTCAAAGCCTCGACAAGCGCTTCTTCGTCCTCGTTTTCGATTGCATTCTTATAAACTTTCAAATCGGAAATCAAACGCTCCAATTCGGCTACGATATATTCACGATTGTACATATAAAGTTGCATCCACATTTTTTCGTCCACGCCGGCGATACGCGTCATATCCTGAAAACTTCCGCCGGTAAAGCCGTCGCAATCCCGAACATGCGCGCTTTTAACGTACGCGTTGGAAACAATATGCGCGAGCTGGGAAGTCAAGGCGATTTTTTCGTCGTGATGCTTCGCAGAACACTCTACAATCCGTCCGAATCGCATAGCGGTTGCGTATTCTCGAATCTCGTCCACGTCCGACTGCGCGGTATGCGCGGCGCGAGCAATCACCAAGTTAGCGTTCTGAAACAAATCGGGCGTGGCAGACGCGATCCCCGACGTTTCTTTTCCTGCCATCGGATGAATACCGACGTATCGATAATTCCGCGGTTTCGAATATACGACTTCCTCGAGTTTAGACTTGATTCCACAAATGTCCGTCACCAGCGCGCCGTCTTTGTAAATGCCCTCATCGAGATATTGTACCGTCACGCGAGGCGGCACGGCGATAAACACAACGTCGTACGTCGCGATATTTTCCGCCTTTCGTCGAATGTATCCTGCGTTTAACGCATAATTTACGGAAGACTCGCTTCGACTGAGTCCGTCTACCTCATAACCTGCGCTCGTTAAAGCCGCGGCAATCGAACCGCCGATAATCCCCAACCCGATGACTAAGATTTTTTTCATACGTTTGCTCCTATTCTCTCTCTGCTGTATTTATATTACCACATCTGTAAGATTTTTTCAAGTATTATTTCGAAATAGTTTGATTTTTTCTGCAAAAAGAAAAAAGAACGCATGCATTACGTTCTTTTTTCCCGTTTTTTATTCGATTTTTCGAGATATTTTTCCCGTGTGGCAATTCCGCCTCGTATATGGCGTTCGCTTAAATTCAGCTCCGATATCTTCCGCGTCTTTTCGTATAAATCTCTGTCGATGTACTTCAATCGTTCGGAAACATCCTTATGTACCGTCGATTTACTAACGGAAAAATGCGCGGAACACGCTCGAACGGTGCAACCCGTTTCTACAATGTACTCCGCACATTTTATCGCTCTTTCTTCAATATAATCCCACAATATCCCGACCTCCGCAATTCGATTACGAAATATAATATGTCGGTTTTTCGGAGATTATAACTGTTTTTATCCCTTTATTCGCCTTTCTTATGCGGCAAAGGAATCACGCGCTTAATCGAATTCTCCTCGTACCGCAAAACGCGTTTTGCCCTCGAACTGGGTACAGAAATGAAGATGTCCTCGCTGGACAATTCCGATACGGCATTATTCTTCTGCACGACTGCCAACATATACGGAGTCGTCACGCAACTCGCGCAAAGCACGTTCGCGTCCTCGTGCAATCCGACGATAATCGAGCCTTTTCTGTAACGCTTGGAAGGCTCTATCTGCGAAGAAATGACGCGCTTAAATTTGCCTTCGTCGGTCGCGATTATGATCTCGCCCTCGCCGTTGATTTGCGTCATCAAAACGACGCTGTCTTCTTCACGCAACATGATACCGCGTACGCCCGCGGCTACGCGCCCTTGTACGGGAATATCGTCTTTCAACGCATTCAGACACATACCTTTTTTCGTCACGATGATAATCGTATCTTCTTCGGAAGTATCCTCCTCCACACCGATGACCTCGTCATTCTCGTTGAGTTTCACCGCTTGGAAGCTATCTTTACGCTGTTCGTATTCGCTCCAGTCTGATTTTTTGATCATGCCCTGCGCGGTAAAGAACAATAAATTGCCGTAAGGCATATGTTCGCCCGTTTCAAACAACGCGACGACGCGTTCACCCGTTTCCGCATCTTTCGCCAGCTCTTTCAACTCGACGCCGTCGTCCGCAAGTTTGCACTGCAGGCTTTCTTCGGAAATGTCGAGCTTGTGGCAATTTCCGTAATTCGTAAACGCAAAAATACGTTTATCCGTAACCGTATCCAAAATTTTCAACGGCACTAAGTGCGGCTTAAATTTACCCTCTAAAGGTTTTTCCAACGCATCGATCTGTTTGTCCGTCAAAACTTTCAAACGATCGTCCGCGGTGTAGACGAGTTTGCAAGGCACACCCGGTTTCTTTTCTTCCGTCGTCGCCAGCAAACCATCCGCCTCTTCTCGCGTGAATACCAAACGAGATTTTCTCGGCGTGGGGTAAGCGTCTTTGATTTCCGAAATTTCTTCCTTTACGACCTGCAACTGCAATTCGCCGCTCTTGGAGATCGCCGTGAGCTTTTTGATAAGCTTTTTCAGCTCTTTCAATTCTTGCTCGAGTTTAAACGTTTCGAGCTTCGTCAAACGAGCAAGTCGCAAATCCAGAATCGCCTGCGCCTGCACTTCCGTCAACAGGAAACGCTCCATCAACTTCGTCCTCGCATCGGCGGTACTTTCCGATTTTTTGATGATGGCGATTACCTCATCGATATTCTGAACGGCAATAATCAAGCCTTCCAAAATGTGACAACGCTGTTCCGCTTGACGCAAATCGAATAACGTTCTGCGTTTGATGACTTGCTGTTGATAATTCACGTAATGGCGAATAATGTCCATCAAGCCGAGCTGTTGCGGTTTTCCGTCGGCGATTACGACCATATTGATCCCGAACGTCACTTCCAAATCCGTATATTTATACAAGCATTTCAGCAACGCATCGATGTCCGTATCTTTCTTTACTCGAATTACGGCGCGCATACCCGTTCTGTCCGATTCGTCGGCAACGAAATCCAGTCCTGCGAGTTCGTCCTTTTTCTCTTCGCGCAGATCGACGATCTTCCGCAAAAGTTGTGCTTTATTGACTTGATAAGGAAGCTCCGTAATAATTAAGTTCGTTTTGCCGTTGTCGGTCTTTTCCGCAGTGATTTTCGCGCGAACGGTAATTTTACCGCGCCCCGTTTTATACGCCTGAATCAACTCGTTGGCGATAATCAAACCGCCCGTAGGAAAATCAGGGCACGGAATGTATTGCATCATCTCTTCCAAAGAAATGGCAGGATTGTCGATGTAGGCGACAACGCCGTTGATAACCTCTTCCAAATTATGCGTGGGAATATTCGTCGCCAAACCGACGGCAATACCCGACGCACCGTTGACGAGCAAGTTCGGAAAACGCCCCGGCAGAACGTCGGGTTCTTTCAAACTGTCGTCGAAGTTTAAGGAAAAGCTGACGGTTTCCTTATCGATATCGCGAAGAAGCTCCAAAGCGAGCGGCTCCATACGCGCCTCGGTGTAACGCATTGCAGCAGCCGGATCGCCGTCCACCGATCCGAAATTTCCGTGACCGTTAACGAGAGTTCTTCCCATATTAAAGCTCTGCGCCATACGCACCATCGCGTCGTAAACGGAACTGTCGCCGTGCGGATGATATTTACCCATGCAATCACCAACGATTCTCGCGCTCTTCTTATGCGGTTTATCGGGCGTAAGCCCCATTTCGTTCATCGTATACAAAATACGTCTTTGGACGGGTTTCAATCCGTCCTCCACACGCGGCAAAGCTCGATCGAGAATAACGAACTCCGCATACGGGAGCATGGACGAATGAAGCACTTTTTCCAAAGGTTCGACGTATAACTGCCCCGTCGGTTGCACAACTTCCGGTTCTTTTTTCTTTCGTGCCATATCAACCCTCCTTCTTTTCCGTTTTTTCTATCTTGTCGATAAAACCGTCGCGCTTATTGAAATTCGCGTATCTCGCCAAAAATTCCTTTCTGCCTTCCACTTTATCGCCCATCAGCGTTGTGATCATGCGCTCCGCCTTCGCTGCGTCTTCTACCGTCACTTGTGTCAAATTTCTCGTTTCGGGATTCATCGTCGTCTCCCAAAGTTGATCCGCGCTCATTTCGCCGAGTCCTTTGTAACGCTGCAACTGATACCCTTTACCGATTTTTTTAATTTTTTCGTCCAATTCTTTATCGTCGTACGCATACTCCACTTTGTCGCCTTTATAGACTTTATACAAAGGCGGCATACCGATATAAACGTGTCCGGCGTTGACGAGCGGACGCATATAACGGAAGAAAAACGTCAACAGAATGCAACGAATATGCATACCGTCTTGGTCGGCATCCGAAAGAATGATGACTTTGTGATAATTGATCTTATCGATTTTGAAATCAGGATCGATCCCCGCGCCGATCGCGCTGATCATAGTTCGAATTTCTTCGTTCTCTAAAATTTGCGAGAGCTTTTTCTTCTCAACGTTCAAAGGTTTTCCGCGAAGCGGCAAAATCGATTGATACTGTCTGACGCGCGCCTGCTTTGCCGTGCCGCCTGCCGAGTCACCCTCTACGATAAACATCTCGTTCAATTCTGGTTTTCTTCCGGAGCAAGACGCCAGCTTGCCGATCAACGTCAACCCGTCGATGCTGTTTTTCGCTCTCGCGTTTTCTTTTGCCGTTTTTGCGGCAATTCTTGACTTTGCCGCGCCTTGTGCCTTTTTGATGATCTCTTCCATGGTCTTTTTATAACCGCGGACGTTTTTGAACGCGTTAAAGCCCTCGATCACCACCGCTTCTACGGCAGGACGAGCCTCCGTATTTCCGAGTTTCGTCTTGGTTTGTCCCTCGAATTGAACGACTGCCATTTTCACCGAAAGAACAACGGAAAGTCCCTCCGTGAAATCATCGCCTTGAAAATTGGCGTCTTTCTCTTTCAGAAAACCGTTGCTACGCGCGTATTCGTTCAAAACACGCGTCAAACCAGAACGGAAACCCATTTCGTGATATCCGCCCTCGGGCGTCGGAATATTGTTTACGAACGAGAACATGCTTTCTCTATACTCGCTCGTATGTTGAATGGCGAATTCCACCTGAATATTATTCTTCGTTGCCTTATAATAAATCGGCACGGGATACAACTTTTTTTTGCCGTGATTAAGACTTTTTACGAAATCGGAAATACCGCCGTCGTATTTGAATACGACCTTATAAGGTTCGTTTTCCGAAGCGTAATCGTCAAGCGCAGAAAACAGCGACTGTTGTCCTTGTTCCTCTTCACCCGATTCCGACTCCGTTACGTCTGTCGACTCCTCCCCGTCTTCCGTTTCCGCGTCTTCATCGTCGCCGAGCATGGTACGACTGCGACGAGCCTCCGCCATCGTAATCCGTTCATCGATTAAAACGATTTCCACGCCACGGTTCAAGAACGCCAACTCGTTCAAACGCTCTTCCACGGTCTCCAACTCGAAATTCGTTTCAGAGAAAACGTTTGCGTCGGGTTTGAAACGGATATACGAACCTTTTTTATTTCCGGAAATCGGTTCTTCCGTCAAAGGGCCGTCGGGCAAGCCCGATTCGATTTTGTTCTTCCGCTTGTTAAAACGGGAATGAAAACCCATTTTATACGCTTTCTTATTGCGGTACACTTCTACCGTCAACCATTCAGAAAGCGCGTTGGTTACGGACGCGCCTACACCGTGTAAACCGCCCGAATACTCGTAATTTCCCTGTCCGAATTTACCGCCGGCATGCAACTTCGTAAAGACAAGCTGAACGCCCGAAACCTTTTCTTTCGGGTGTATGTCGGTCGGGATTCCTCGTCCGTTATCTTCTACGGACGCGCTTCCGTCTTTGTAAAGTTTCACGATGATCTTGTTTGCGTAACCGTTCGCGGCTTCGTCGATTGCGTTATCCACGATTTCCCAAAGAATATGGTGCAACCCCTTGATACCCGTCGACCCGATATACATACCGGGACGCATTCGTACGGCGTCCAACCCCTCTAAAACCTCCAGGTTCTTTGCGCTGTACTCGGTGTTTGTTTTTTTCGTTTCGTCTGTTTTCTGTTCCGTTGACATCTTTTCCTCGTTTGCTTAATATTTTATTTTTCTTCGAATTGTACAAGAAAAACAAGCCTTTTACGCCATTTTAGAATATATTATATCACATTTTTTTGAATTTTTCAAATGTTTTATCGTAATTTTTTCATCTTTCGAATTATTGTTCTTTTGCCTCGAATGAGCTGTGCTCCGTGCTCGCTCCAAAGCTCCGCGCCAAGCCGAACTTACCTTCAATCGATTACCGCCAATTCGTTCAAAGCTCTCGTATACGCGATATATCGTTCACTCGCACTCATATTTTTCACAACCGCAACGACGGAGGTAAACTCCAACCCTTTACTTTCATAAACGGTCATGATATTGATTTTGCTTTTCGATAGCTTCCCCTTGGCACTCACATCGTTATACGACTTGCGCAAAAACTCCGCTTTGTCGCTTCCCGAACAGATGATTGCCTTCAAACCCTTTTTCTCTTTGAAAAATTTCCCGATTCCTTTGCTCGTAATTCGCTCCACTTCTTTTCCGTCGTACCCGATCGACAGCATATCGAGCCGAAGCTCGGAAGAAACGAAATCCACGATCTGATTGGTATTTCGATAATTTTGATTAAGTCCGTAAATTTCAAACCCCGGAAACGTTTTTGACCAGTCCTTGATCCCACGCCACGGCGTCACATTTTGCGCAATATCGCCGAATACATTAAACGCAGCTTTTTTATTAATCTTTCGAATCAAATCGTATTCGCAAGCGGAAATATCCTGTCCTTCGTCGATAAACAAATAGCCGTACACGGGCGAAAGCCTATCGCTGAGCTCTGCGCAAATCACACAGAGCGCATAGGCGTCCGAACGGTACATCGTTTTGGACGTCATTCCGTAACACAACTTATATTTTTTGACAGTTTCGCGATAAAAATACCGTACAATATCTACGAAATCATCGCCGCTTCCCACCTCGGAAAAATTCTTTTCTCCGCGTAAATAGCAGAAAAATTCTGAAAATGCCGTACCGCGTTCCTCTATGCAGATCACTTTTCCTCGAACTTTTTCGATTTCCTGCAAAATTTCCGTCCGTCGCGCGATTCGATCGGCGTACATATAGACTTCTACATCGCCGATTTTTTGATGAAAACGCCTTAAGTCGACGATTTCTTTTTCGATGCTTTCTTGCAACTCCGTCAACGATGTCTCCGCTTCCTGCGTAATGTGTCGAATATTATGCACGTAAAAATATGCGCTTTTGTAAAAAGACAACATTTGCCGATAAAAATACTCCGGAGATTTCGCGCGCTCGCTTTTCAACGTACCGTTAAAAAAATCCTCTACATCCAAAATGCAATTCATAAGTTCGCGAAAAGGTTTCGTGTAATACAGACCGCCCTCTTTGCGTTCTTTAATCTCACCTAACACCGAGCGTCGCACGCGTACAGACGCGTTTTTGATTCCTTCATAAGCCAAAATCTGCGTTTGGCAATCCTCGACGATTGCATCGATGAACTCCTTACACTCCGTCCCCGTAAATAAGCCGTATAGGCTGTCGTATACTTTATCGAGTTTCTTATGCACGTCCGCGACGAACGCAGGCGAATACACGTATTCGAGATAGGATTCTTCCTCTCGTTGCGTTTCATCGATTTTACCCTTTATGTCGATTTTTTCGTTTTTCAGCACCTGCAAAAAATACTCGTACGCCGTTGTCGTTTTGACGCGCTCCAATTCCAAAATCGTCGCCAATTCGTCGATAAAGGCGTTGAATGAATTGCTCGGCGTTATAATCAATACGTCGCGCGGACGAATATCTTCGTTGTTGTACATCAAATAACTGAGTCGATGCAACAGAACCATCGTTTTGCCGCTCCCGGCGCATCCCTGCAAAACAAAGTTTTTCTTTTCCGGTTGCGTGATGATCTCGTATTGCTTTTCCTGTATAGTTTCGATAATGTCCCTAACGGCTGATTCTTCCTTTCGGTTCTTAATGATCTCTCGAAGAAACGGGTCAAGAACGTTTTCCTCGTCGCGATCCGCGATTTCTTCCGCGGATAAGTAGTCTTTCAAGGACAAATACTCGTTTTTAAATTCCGAAACTTTACCGTTATGCGCAAGAATCGCCCGACGCAAAACGGTCTTGTATTCGTATTCGTTGAACGTAAAGCTCGAACAGCTTTTTTGATAATATCTTCTGGCTACGGGAGTGCGCCAATCGAGGATTTCCAACTTTATATCGCCCCGTTTGCCGATATAATAGCTGTTATACCCCTCGATGTTATCGATCAGATCCATACGAGCAAAATACGGTTCGTTAAAAAACGGACGATAGGTCTCCGTTTTTTCTTTTTCTTTTTCGATTTCTGCCTGCAAATTTTTGATTTTTACGTACGTTTCCGCCGAACCGCTTTCCTCCTTTTCCAAGCGTTCGATTTCCCTTTCCGCCGCTTTTACGGCAAGCTTATGCGGACGTATACGAACAATGCGCAACATCCGCATGACCGCTTCTAAATGTTCGTTTTCGTATTCTTGTTGTTTTTCATCGTCCAAGAGGGATAAAAACCAATCGTGATCCCCCATTTTTTTCGGATCGAGTATTCTCGTTAATTGTTCATACGAAATATTTTCCGACATAGCCAATCTCCTATCGTGCTCTTTCTATCATAACACATTTCAACGAAAAAGAAAAGAGTTTTTCCGTACATTTTTCGTAGAATTTGTAGGATTACAAAAGATACGGAACAAAATTTCTGAAAATGTATTGACAATCCTCGCAAAAAGTGTTAATATAAATTTAGGATTATTCTTGATAGGAAATTGTAAAAGTCGGTAAAAAAATAGGTCCAAAAGCGAAAAGGAAAAAAGCACCACGCAAAAGCGGATAACTTTAGAAAAAGGTAAACAAAAACAAAGGCGGCAAGCCATCCGCAAAGAGATTATGAAAATAGTCTTTATGCAATAAGTTTACGAATGCTTTTAACAAATTAAAAGTATAGGAAATGAGTTCATCTAAATTGATATGCTCTTCCGAAAGAGAAACGAGATTAGGATTTTTGTATTCGAGGGAAAGAGTAACGTTGTTGTATATGTCTACATTTGCACAAATTTATTTCGCATGATTTTTTCTCCTGTTTTTGTTGTTTAAGATAATAAATTATACCACAAAAAACGGAAAAAAATCAGTTGTTTATATAGTCTTAAAAGCCTTTTGCCGATTGACTTTTTTGACTTTTACAATCGGCAAATTATTTTTGCAAAAAGGAGAATTGTACAAAATGAAAAGAACAAGAAAAATTTTACTTTCCGTTTTGACGGTATTCGTCTTCGCGTTCGGCGCGACGGCGTGCGATTCCGGTAAAAACCTGAAATATACGTTATCCGATGACGGCACGTCCTACTCGGTCGGACATGACAACGCGCTTTTAGGGGCAAGCTACGTCACGATTCCGTCTGCGTATAACGAACTGCCGATAACGAGCATTAAAAAATCCGCATTCTTTTTTAGATTCGCTTTAAGAAGCGTTACCATTCCCGACAGCGTAATCACGATTGAAAGCAGAGCATTCGCTTGGTGTTTAAGCTTAAAAAAAATAACCGTTCCCGACAGCGTAACGCACATCGAAGAAAAGGCGTTCACTTGGTGTTGCGGTTTGAAAGAAGTAACGTTGTCCGAAAACTTAATACGCATCGGAAGCAAAGCGTTCAATCAATGCCATAGTTTGAAGAGCGTTACTATTCCTGATAGCGTTACGCGTATCGAGTCCGCCGCATTTTTCGCCTGCTGCAATATGACGAGTTTGACAATCGGCAACGACGTAAAAAACATCGAGAGTTTCGCCTTTGCAAATTGCGATAAATTGACAGACATTGCATATAACGGAACGTGCAAAGAATGGAAACGCATAAAAATCGATTATCAATGGAACGATAATATACCTGCAACGGTCGTAAAATGCACGGACGGCGAAGTGACGTTATAAGCAACGTTCGTTTCTTGAAATTATAAAGCACGAATGAGTCGCGGCAAGATTTCTTGCCGCGACTCATTCGTTATTCCTCTGTCTTCTCCCCCACCGCAGAACGCACTACCATCGATAGAGAATATAAGAAGTACGCCCTTTCGTTCCTAAGGGGATTTTAGTAACACTGAAAGTCTGAGTTTATTCTCATTACCGCAAATGATAAATTAAATTCAAACAATTCGGCAACTCTTCGTCGATATACCCACTATTGAAAAAACCTACTTTTTCATAAACATGAATCGCTGCGAGATCTTCGCGATTGACGCAAACCTCTACGCTGTTAAAGCGACCTTCCTGTTTTAGAAAATTCAAAATCTGCCTCAATGCCTCTGTTCCATAGCCTTTGTTTTGAAACTGCCGATCGATCATAAATTGTTGCAAATCATAGTTGAACGGTTCATCTGTGAAATCTCGGACTAATGCGACGCCGATCATTTGTGTGTCGTCAGTAATACCAAACACACGGGCGTTACAATTGCGATAGATGTATCCCCTCGCAATGATTCCGGTTGGACGGTCAAGATATTTTTGCTGTGCCTCGTCAACTTTCAGCTTAATAATGTCAAGCCAGTTTTCCTCGTTCACATCAACTAAATGTATCATCCTATCTTCTCTCCTATAAATTCTAACGTAAATCAGCTCAAATTTCACGATAGCTTCTACCTGCGTTTTGCAAGCGTGCCCCTATCGCACTCCTTCCGTTTGCTTATCGGTTTTCAGTTACTCGACCGTACCGTTATGTCTACTCTGCATTCGTCGCAGACGTTTCCTTATACGTGAAAGATTTTCTCACATTTTCTCAGGAATACCGATGCCGAGCAGTGCAAACGCGTTCTTCAACGCCTGCAACGTCGCATTGGTCAATGCCAGACGGAAATTCTTCGTCTTTTCGTCCTCGGCAGACAAGATTTTGCAATTAAAGTAGAATTTATTAAACTTCTGCGCAACGTCCACCGCAAAACGAGAAACGTAGGAAGGTTCGTACTTCTCGGCGGCGGATTGTACCGTCTCGGAGAAGGTCGCCAAAGCTTTGACAAGGTCGATTTCCTCCAAGGAAAGCTCGGGAATCTCATACTTCGTTACAAAACCGCCCTTTTGCAAAACGGAATTTGCACGCGCGCAGGTATACTGCACGTAAACACTCGTTTCGCCCTCGAAATTCAATACTTTATCATACGAGAATACGATGTCTTTGATTTTATTATTGTACAACGCCCCGAAAATGACCGCGCCGACGCCGACCTTTTGCGCGACATCCTGCTTGTTTTCCAAATCGGGATTCTTCTCGTCGATAATCGCGTACGCTTTATCGATACATTTCTGAATCACGTCTTCCAAGAAAACGACGTTGCCTTTACGCGTTGACATCGTGCCTTCTTCCAACGATACCATGCCGTACGCCACGTGCACGAGATCTTTCGCCCAGTCTTTGCCCATAAGCTCCAAGACCTTGAAGAATTGCTTGAAATGCAAATTCTGTTGGTACGCCACGACGTACAAACATTTATAGAAATCGTACGTATTTTTTCTGTAAATCGCCGCAGCCATATCGCGCGTTGCATACAAAGAGCTCCCATCCGATTTCAAAATGATGCACGGCGACATACCGTAGCCTTCCAAATCCACGACCTGCGCGCCGCAGCTCTCGATGAGCAAATTCTTTTCGCGAAGCTCGTCCACGACGGGCTGCATTTTATCCGAATAGAAACTCTCCCCGGCGTAAGAATCGAAGTGAATGTCGAGCAAATCGTAAATCTTTTGCACGTCTTTGAGGGTGAGCTCCTTAAACCAGTGGAACAAAGCCAAACATTCTTCGTCGCCTTGTTCGATTTTCTTGAAATACGCACGCGCTTCGTCTTCGTATTCGGGGTGCGTTTCCGCTTCCTGATGGAATTTTACGTACAATTCGTTCAATGCGCGAATGCCGCCCTTTTCGATAATTTCACGGTTGCCCCAACGTTTGTACGCCGAAATCAATTTTCCGAATTGCGTGCCGTAATCCCCGAGATGGTTAATCCCGACCGCTTTATAGCCTAAGAAATTGAAGATACGATACAACGCGCCGCCGAGCACCGTCGTAGACAAATGCCCGATATGGAAAGGTTTTGCGATATTGATAGACGAATAGTCGATACAAATCGTACGACCTGCCCCTTCGTCGGATGCGCCGAAACGCTCCTTTTGACTGAGTATTTTGTCAAGCGTAGTACGCACAAAACCGTCTTTGTTAATTTTAAAGTTCAAATATCCGTTGAGCGTCGAAACCTCCACAATTACTCTGCCAGACAAAATAGTTACGTCAGACATAATACTGTTTTTTAAGTCTTCCGCAATCGTCACGGGACTTTTACGCAAGAGTTTCGCAAACTTAAAGCAAGGCAATGCATAATCCCCCATTTCCGTATTGGGAGGCAAAGCAATCATTTCGTAAAGCTCTTCAGAAGAAACTCCTTCCACTTTTAATTTTTCAGCAATATACTTCTTGTAATCCATAATCTCACCTGTTTTTTTTCGGTATTTTTTATTTTTTTCTATAATATATTAACATATTTTTCAAATTAGGGCAAGTTTAATTTGCCAATTTTTGAATTTTATATTATAATATATAAGAAAATTTCGGAATTACCGACAAAAGGACAAATAAAAATATGAAACTTGGTGTTGTAGGACTCCCCAACGTAGGGAAATCCACTCTCTTTAACGCAATCACTCACGCAGGCGCAGAATGTGCAAACTACCCCTTCTGCACCATCGAACCCAACGTCGGCGTCGTTGCCGTTCCCGACGAACGTTTGGACAAGCTCGCCGCGTTGTACGACAGCAAAAAGATTACCCCTGCCGTCATCGAATTCGTTGACATCGCAGGTTTGGTAAAAGGCGCGTCAAAAGGCGAAGGCTTGGGGAACAAATTCCTCTCTCATATTCGCGAAGTAGATGCTATCGTACACGTCGTTCGTTGTTTCGAAGACGCGAATATAACGCACGTCGACAACAAAATCGACCCCGTCAACGATATCACGACCATCAATCTGGAACTCATCATGTCCGATATGGAAGCCGTTCAAAACCGCATGAATAAAGTCAAAGTGCAGGCTCGCGGCGGCGCAGACAAAAAAGCACAGGAAGAATACGCATTCTTGGAACGCCTTTACGCGCACTTGGAAAGCGAAAAACCTGCACGTACCTTTGAAATCACCGACGAAGAAGAAGAGTTTATGAAAAACTGCTTCCTTTTGACCATAAAACCCGTCATATATGCGGCAAATATCAAAGAGTCCGATATGGGCAAAGACGAGAATGAGCTCCCCTTCGTCGTAAAAGTCAAAGAATGGGCAAAAGAAGAAGGTTCGGAAGTGCTTGTTATTTGCGCAAAAACCGAAGAAGAACTCTCGCAAATGGATTCCGAAGACAAAGCGGTATTCATGGAAGAATTCGGACTCGGCGAAAGCGGCTTGGACAGACTAATCAAAAAATCGTACGCATTACTCGGTTTGATTTCTTATCTCACCGCCGGCGAAAAGGAAACGCGCGCTTGGACGATCGTCAAAGGCACGAAAGCTCCGCAAGCCGCAGGAAAAATTCACACCGACTTTGAAAAAGGCTTCATTCGCGCAGACGTCGTGAATTGGGAGATTCTCGTAACGCTCGGCTCGATTACAGCGGCAAAAGCGGAAGGGAAAGTTCGCTCCGAGGGCAAGGAATACGTTATGCAGGACGGCGACGTTGTCGAATACTATTTCAACGTTTCCAAGAGCAATAAATAAGGCAACGACTTATGTATTCACAAAATGCAACGCATCCCTCGCGTTGGCGAGAAACTTGCGACCCGTTCGCATTGCCCTTTCGGCATTTTCAGCTCCGTAAAATCTTGGGATATCCTCACGCGAGAAACGACGTATTTCACGTCATCGGCAATATCCATGGTCAGGAAACGATCGCCTATATCAAATCAGCTCGACAAAATACGGACTCCGCCATCGACAACGAAGTCAACGTTTTGTTGCAATTAGACGATCCGATTTTTCCAAAAGTATTAGACCACGGCGAACACGGTACATTCTCCGTGACAACCGCGATGCCGGGCGAGCGTTTATCTTCGATTTTAGGCGAGAATAAGGAATTCGAGTCCCTTTCTTATATGGAAGAATACGGGGAAACGCTAAGCCGAATCCATAGCATGAACGTTTCCGCAAAACCGCAAGCAGATCGAAAATACCGTCATCGTCCGAATAACGAAATATTAGAAAAACTGAATTTACGGTATTTGACGAGCTTTTTCGACAATGAGCCGACCCCAAGTCCGACCGTATTCTGTCATGGTGATTTTCATTATGCGAATGTACTTTGGGAGAAGCATCACATAAGTGCCGTTCTCGATTTCGAACTCTCCGGATACGGAAACAGGGATTTTGATATCGCATGGGCGTTGTTTCTCCGTCCCGGACAACGTTTTTTAAAGACGCAACAAGAGCAAGATTTATTCTTAAAAGGATATCAAAAAAACGGCGAATACGATATAAACGCCGTCAAATACTATATGGCGCAATGCTACGTCTATTTCTTGTATTACTGCGACGACAATCGAGAATACGAAGAGTATATACGAAATTGGCTCAAAAATCTTTAACGGATAAAAAAAACAGAGGTAAAAGCCTCTGTTTTTTACATATTTAAAAAATTTTTAATGTTTAACCGTACTTCGTCGATATCGATAATATTATCCGACATTTTCTGTCCGTATAAATGTCGCTCGATTCCCAGCACTCGATTGACAT